>NZ_JBGLYQ010000007.1:0-211001 GCF_047304105.1 Duganella sp. Dugasp56 | reverse complement strand
GGGGGGGGGCGCGGGGGGGCGGGGGGGGGGGGGGGGTTTTTTTTCCCCCCACCCGCCGCGCGCGGCCGCGCCCCCCCCCCCCCCCCCCCCCCGGGGGCCCCCCCCCCGGGGCCCCCCCCCCTCCTCGTGCTTGGCGCAGCCGGCCAGCAGCGCGAGGAGTATGGATAATTTGAACCAGCGTGTAGACGCCAGCGCCGCCAGGATATTCATTGTGAACCCCTCAGTAACGGTGTCAATTTATACAACTAGTTTCATTCTAGTCAAATTTGGCACACGCTGTCATTAACAAATAAGAGGTATATCAATTGCGCGCGTATCGACGAGGCGAACAGTCCATAACGCGTTTGAGCCACGGCTTGGCACCTCAGGGTTGTACCGGCAGGCCGTGACGCTTGATGTGGTCGATCAGTTCGCGGTTGTCCGGCAGGCCGGCCAGCATCCGGCCGGCCAGCGCCCGGGTGTCGCGGAAGCAGGCGTCGGCCAGGCCGGGATGGTCGGAGCGGCGGCGGCCGTCGCCGTAGTCGGTGTCGAAGCCCATGCCGTACAGCACGTACTGGTAGCTGGCGGCGGGGAACACTTCTTCGATGCGGTGCAGGTCGTAGCGCGACGGCGGCTGGTGGCGCCACAAGGTCAGCAACTCCTTCAGGCGTGGCGGAATCGATCCCGCGCGGCGGTTGTCG
The DNA here is from genome assembly GCF_047304105.1 of Duganella sp. Dugasp56. Classification (NCBI taxonomy): domain Bacteria; kingdom Pseudomonadati; phylum Pseudomonadota; class Betaproteobacteria; order Burkholderiales; family Oxalobacteraceae; genus Duganella; species Duganella sp. Dugasp56. The sequence goes on along the minus strand of NZ_JBGLYQ010000007.1, from coordinate 210,321 downwards.
CGCCAGTACTGGGTGTCGTCGCGCCGGCTCAACACGTAGTGCAGCTTGAGGAAATCGATCACCCGTTCCCAGCGGTAGAGGAAGGCGTCGTTGTAGCGGCGCGCCGCGATGTCCATCGCGGCGCGGTTGGCCGGCAGCGCGTCGGCCAGCGTGGCGGCCGACAGCTCGACCATCGCCAGCGCCGACGCCTCCAGCGGTTCGAGAAAGCCGGCCGACTGGCCGATCGCCACGCAGTTGCGGTGCCAGAAGCGCGCGCGGTAGCCGGGCTGGAACGACAGCTTGCGCGGCGTCGGCACTTCCTGGCCGGGGCTGGTGCGCCGCACATAGGCGTGCAGCGTGCGCTCGGCCTGCTCGTCGCCGGTGTGGGCGCCGGAATAGACATAGCCGATGCCACGCCGGGCCGGCAGGCCGATGTCCCAGATCCAGCCGTGCGCCTGCGCGGTCGACAGCGTCTGCGAGGCGATCGGGCTGTGCTCGTCGGGATAGGGCATCTGCAGCGCCAGCGCGCTGTCGTTGAACAGCACGTGTTTTTGCGACAGGAACTCGATGCCGTAGTGCTGGCCCAGCAGCAGCGACTGGGCGCCGCTGCAGTCGATGAACAGGTCGCCCCGGACGGCGCCGTTGCGGCGCGTCTGCAGGGCGGCGATGTCGCCGTCGTCCTGCGGCAGCACGGCGTCCACATGGTCGACCAGGTGGCGCACGCCGAGGACCTCGGTACAGTGGCGGCGCAGGAACAGGCCGAACTTGCCGGCGTCGAGGTGGTAGCCGTAGTTCGACACGGCGGCAAACTCCGGCGTGGCGGCCTGCTTGGGCGCCTTGCCGTGCAAGCACAGCTGCGGCTGGAAGCTGACCACGCCGGCGAACGGCTGGTCCGCGTGGCGGGCGCGCCAGCGGGCCGGCAGGTTGGCTTCGCCGTAGCCGTGCGGCACGACGAAGGGATGGAAATAGAAATCGTCGTCGCCGCCGTCGACCCAGGCGTTGAAGCGCGAACCCTGCTTGAACGAGGCGTCGCATTCGCGGAAGAAATCGGTCTCGGACACGCCGATGCGCGCCAGGGTGTCGCGCATGCTGGGCCAGGTGCCCTCGCCGACGCCGATCGGCGCCACGTCGGGCGACTCCAGCACGGTCACCTTCAGCGCCGCGTGTTCGGCGGCGATCACCGCCGCCGTCAGCCAGCCGGCCGAACCGCCGCCGACGATGACGATATGTTGTAGCTGTTGCAGTTGTTGCAGCTCAGGCCCACTCATATGTTGGAATCCTTGCAGCCCGGTGCCACCACCAGGCACGAGAAAGCACAGGCCGCCATGAAGGCGGCCTGCGGGTCAGGCCGGGACGGCGGGCGCCGTCCCGGTGTCTGCGGCGGTTAGAACTTGTAACGTGCCGACAACATGTAGCGCGGTCCCGATTGTGCCAGGCTCAGTACCATCATGTCGGTACGGCCGTGCACGCGCTGCAGCTGGTCGGTCAGGTTGATCGCCTCCAGCTGGAAGCTCAGGTTCTTGTTGTAGGCATAGCCGACGTTGACGTCCACCTGTCCATACGGCTCCACGTACTGCGGATTGGCGCCTGCCAGGTCGGTGGTCGACGACAGGAACTGCCCGCGCCAGTTGTACGCGGCGCGGACGCTCCACTTGTCGTCCTCGTAGATACCCACCAGGTTGGCCGAGTTGCTCAGGCCGACCAGCGCGAACTGGTCGCCCTTGCTGGCGTTGTTGAACGCCAGCCCCGACTTGACGTAGGTGTAGTTGGCCTGGATGCCGAAGCCGCTGTTGCCGAACATGTGCTGCCAGTTGATCTCGGCGCCGTGCAGGTTGGCGTCCTGCGCATTGACGTAGCTGGTGGTCTGGAACTTGATCGCCGGATCGCTCGGCTGGCCGGTGATGACGCCGGTGATCTCGCCCTTCTCGTTGTCCGGCCCGCGCACCACGCCGGGCTGGCCGTTGAAGTTCTTGAAGATGTAGTTGCGGATGCAGGCGGTATCGGTGACGATACAGCCGGCGCCCAGCGCCGCGTTCCAGTACTTGCCGCCGACCGGCGTATGCAGGTTGGCCTGCGGTACATCGGTCACCGACTGGCCGGCGTAGTTGGTCAGCTTCTTCTCGAACAGGCCCAGCGACACCAGGCTGCGCTTGTCGTAGTACCACTCTGCCGACAAGTCCAGGTTCTTCGACTTGACCGGTTTCAGCGCCGGGTTGCCGGTCGATGCCGAGTCGCCGTTGACCGACGCGGTGGCGCCGATGGTGGTGCCGCCCTGGATCTGGTCATAGCGCGGACGGCCGATGGTCTCGCCGTAGCTGGCGCGTACCTTGAAGTCCGAGCGCAGGTCGGCGTCGATGTCCAGGCTAGGCAGCAGGTTGTGGTAGGAACCAGCCTGCGACGTGAACGCCTTGCCGGAGAAGGTGATCGGGAACTCGTTCTGCGAGACCCAGCGCACCGCGGTCGGCGTCTGCGACAACGCGGTCGACAGCACGTCGGTCTTCTCGAAGCGCGCGCCGATGCCGGTGTGGATAGGAATCGCGGTATCCCATTCGGTCACCAGCTGGACGAAGGCCGACTTCGATTTCTCGGTGGTGCGGCGATCGTAGTCCGGGTTCTCCAGGCTCGGCATGTACAACGCCGGCTTGCCGGTGGTGTCCGACGCCACCTGGCGCACGGCGGCGAAGTTGAAGGTGTGGATCTGGTTGAACAGGTTAGGATCGCTCACGCCATCCATCTTGCCGAAGTACTTGCGCAGGTCGTCCGCCTGGAACAGCGATTGCGGATAGTCGGAGGCCTTGGTGGCGCCGCCCCAGCTGTCGCTCTGCACCTGCTGGAAGGCCGAACGGTTCTTGACGTTGGTGACCGCCAGGCCGAAGTTCAGGTTGGACGCCTCCATCAGTTTCAGGCTGCCGCTGGCCTGGCCCTGGTCGATGGTCATCTTCTGGTAGCCGTCCTGGAACCAGGAACCGGACACCTGCATCGGCGCCGCGGTGAAGTTCGCGCCCTGGATGCTCAGCACCGGCATTTCGTGGGTGAAGTCGACGCCGGTATTGCCGCGGCTGAAGCTGACGGTGGCCAGGTCGTTGGCCGAGCCGAACGGGCTGTCCTTCTGCGACACCGCCGACGAACTATGCGCGTCGAACACCACCTTCAACGACGGGGTGGCTTTCCACACGGCGTTGAAGCCGAGCGACTTGTTGGTCGACTTGGTGGCGTAGTCGCCGCCGTTCATCGCGATATCCTGCGCGGTGACGTTTTCCTGGTAGTAGATCGGCGAGGCGATCGGGCCATCGGTCCACTTGCTGACCGAAGGACCCATGTTGAACCAGGCGCTCAGTTCGTGCGAGCGGGTCTGGATCTTGTTTTCCGAGTAGGTGTAGTCCAGCGTCGTGGTCAGCTCGGTGGTCGGCTTGAACTGCAAGGCCAGCTGGCCGTTGGTGCGCTGGCGCTGCATGCCCTTCATGAAGTAGGAAATGTTCTGCGGCACCGAGTACACGTCGCCCGGTTTCGGACGGTTGGTGATGTCGCTGTAGCCCGGCTGGCCCGCCTGCGGGATCGTGCCCCAGTTGTTTTCGTCGCCGGTGAACGGGCCGCGCCAGCCATTGGTGATGCCGGCGGTGTTCACGCCCAGGTTGCGCTTCTGGTAGCTGCCGCTGAGGGCGACACCCCAGCGGCCATCGGCCGAGGTGTTGCTGTAGATGCCGGAGATTTCAGGCGTCAGCGAGGTGCTGGCCTTGTCGGCGTCCGGCAGGTGGTTGTTCGAGGTGTCGTACACGCCCTTGACGCCGACGCTCGAATGCATGCCGGGATTGTCGAACGGACGCGCGGTCATGATGTTGACGGTGGCGCCGATGCCGCCCGGCGGCGTGTCGGCGCGGCTGGTCTTGTACACCTGGATCTGCGAGATCGCCTCGGACGCCAGGTTGGAGAAATCGAACGCGCGGCCGGACAGGTCGCCCAGGTTCGAGGTCGGCATCTGGCGGCCGTTCAGCAGCACCATGTTCAGGTCGGGACCGACGCCGCGCACGGTGACTTTCTGCCCTTCGCCGTTGCTGCGGTCGATCGACACGCCGGAAATGCGCTGCAGCGATTCGGCCAGGTTGGTATCGGGGAACTTACCGATATCGTCGGCCACGATGCCGTCGACGATACCGTCGGAATTGCGCTTCAGGTTCAGCGTCGACTGCATGCTGGCGCGGATACCGGTGACAACGACGGTCTGTTCGGCCGGCGGCGCATCGGCCGCCTTGACGGCCTCTTGCGCGTAGGCCGACGACAGGCTCAAGCAGGCGCTGGCGACCGCCAGGCTGATGGCCCTGCGTCGGGAATTCGGGTGGACTGCCCCCTTGTTGGATTGATTTCGCACTACGTCTCCTTATTAGATTTATTTATGTCTTCGACGCTGATCGAGCAGGTCGTAAGCAACGCCGTCGTGGTGACAACTACAACTACTCTGAAGTGTTCTGCTACAGAAACTGGCGGCGGCGCGGATGGCCCCCGGTCACGCGCACGCCAGGTCGGCGTGCAAACGTTTTCAAACTTAGTTCAATCAAATGACGAATTGATAAAGCCAGCTCAGGATATGAGAAAAAAACTCATTAGTCAATTGATCGAACGAATTCAAACGAGGAAGTTGCGAGCTGTTGTATGGACGCCGCAAAGCGCCAAAAAAGCGCGGATGACTCGACTGCATTTCATTGGTGTATGATCCCTGCCTGACTCCTCACCTCGAACGCTTTCACCTATGATCGTCGCCGGCGACCAACAGCTACTCAAGCAAGTCAATCGCATGGCGCTGGTGCGCCAGCTGTGCAACCAGCCGGGACTGTCGCGCGCCGGGCTGGCCGAAACCGTCGGCCTGACCAAGTCCACCGTCAGCCTGCTGGTGCGCGAGCTGCTGGACGAAGGCTGGCTCAGCGAAAGCGCATTGCTGGCCACCGGCGCGCTGGGCCGGCGCGCGACGCCGCTGCACCTGGACGGCACCCGCCTGGCGCTGCTCGGCGTCGACCTCGGCATCGGCGCGGCGCGCATCGTCGCCACCAACCTGCTGGGCGAGGTGCTGGACGAGGCGGTGATCGACTACGCCAACGGCGCCGACGCCGTCGCCTGCGTCGGGCAGATGGCGGCCGGCGTGCTGCACATGGCGCGCGCCGACGGCGCGCTGGCCGGCCGCGCGCTGCTGGGCGTGGGCATCGGCCTGCACGGCGTGGTCGACGACGCCACCGGCGTGCTGCACTACGCGCCCCACCTCGGCTGGCGCAACGTCGACGTGGCCAACCAGATGCGCTCGCACTTCGCCTTCACCGCGCTGGATGGCAAGCCGCTGTTCATCCAGAACGAGGCGAACGTGGCCGCGCTGGCGGAGCTGGAATTTTCCAACCAGGCCGGCGCCGATCCATTGATCTACCTGAGCATAGGCTACGGCGTGGGCGCCGGCATCATCGTCAACGGCCGTCTGCTGACCGGCTTGTACGGATTCGCCGGCGAGGTCGGCCACACCATCCTGCAGCAGGACGGACCGCCCTGCTCCTGCGGCCGGCGCGGCTGCGCCGACGCGCTGATCGGCCTGCAGGCACTGATGGACGAGGTGAACGGCAAGCCGGCGCACGGCGCCGAGCTGCTGGAAAAGCTGTTCGTGCAGGTGGAGGCGGGAGACGCCGCCGCCTGCGACGTGGTGGCCGCGGCCGGCCGCAAGCTGGGGGTGCTGCTGAATAACCTGTGGGTGGCGTTCGATCCGATGTGCATCGTCATCGGCGGCGCCGCGCTGCGCCTGGGCGACCGCTTCCTGGAGCCGGGCCGCCAGGTGCTCAACGACTGCGCCAGCGCGACGCTGCTGCCTGCGCCGGCGATCCGCACGCCGCGCTTCGGCATCAACGCCATCGCCATCGGCGGCGCGGCGATGGCGCGCCATTACCTGATGCGGCCATTCGCCGACCAGAGCGGCGGGCGCCGGCCCACCCCGAAAGTCGGCACCGGCCTGCCGCAGGCCACCGGCGTCGCCGCCGGCTTCTGGTCCTGGAGCTGAGCGGATCTTAACCTACCATCAGCTTGGCCGATTTCAGCTTGACGCTGTCCGGGCCGACATGGATGGTAAAGCTGCCCGGCTCCACCACGCGCACCATCTCGGTGTTGAAGAACCACAGGTCGGACGGCTTGATGTCGAACGACAGCGTGCGCTTCTCGCCCGGCTTCAGCGTCACGCGCTGGAAGCCCTTCAACTCCAGCACCGGCCGCGTAACCGAGCTGATATCGTCGCGGATGTACAGCTGCACCACTTCGTCGCCGGCCAGCTTGCCGGTGTTGGTCACATCCACTTCCACCTTGGTCGATTCGCCGACCGCGATGCTGGCCTTGACCAGGCGCGGTTCGGAAATATCGAACGTGGTGTAGCTCAGGCCAAAGCCGAACGGATACAGCGGCTTGGTCGAACCGTCGATGTAGCCGCGGCGCGCCGACGGCTTGTGGTTGTAGAAGATCGGCAGCTGGCCGACGCTGCGCGCGATCGACACCGGCAGCTTGCCGCCCGGGTTGGCGCGGCCGAACAGCAGGTCGGCGGCGGCGAAGCCGGTCTGCTGGCCCATGTACCAGCCTTCGATCAGCGCGTCGGCCTTTTCCGCCAGCAGGTTGACCGACAGCGGACGGCCGTTGAGCAGGAACACCACGGTCGGCTTGCCGAGCGCGAAGATGGCGCGCGCCAGGTCGTTCTGCTGGCCCAGCATGTCCAGGCTGTCGCGGTCGCCCAGGTGATTGTCGGCCCAGGCCTCGCGGCTGGTCTGCTCGTTGTCGCCCAGGACCATGATGATGGTGTCGGCCGACTTGGCCGCCTGCACCGCCTCGGCGATCAGTTTGGCGTTGACTTCCGGCGGCGTGAACTTGATCTCGTCGGCGCCCCATACGCGGCTGTCGGTGATGCGCACGCCTTCGGAATACGCCAGCTCGAAGCCCTGCGCCTTGGCCTCGGCCTGCAGGCCTTCGTAGATCGACACCACGTGGCGCGGCACGTCCGAGTAGCCGCCGATCGGGCAATCCTTGGCGTGGGTACCGAGCAGCAGCACCTTGCCGACCTTCTTGCCGTCCAGCGGCAGCACGCCCTTGTCGTTCTTCAGCAGCACCGGCGTGCGCGTGGCCGCCAGGCGCGCCAGCGCGACGGCTTCCGGCGTGGCGGTCAGGCCGTCGGCCGCTTTCGCGTCGACGTAGGGCTGCTCGAACAGGCCCGCGTTGAATTTCAGTTCCAGCACGCGGCGCACCACGGCGTCGATCTCGCTTTCGGCGATGCGCTTTTCCTTCACCAGCTCCGCCAGCGTCTTGTAGCCCAGGCCATCCGGCGTTTCGATGTCGACGCCGGCCTTCAGCGCGCGATAAGCGGCTTCCTTCGGCGTGGCTGCCAGCTTGTGGCGCGTGACCAGTTCATTGATGCCGAAGTAGTCCGACACGGTCACGCCCTTGAAACCCCACTCCTCGCGCAGCACCTTGGTGATCAGCCAGTGGTTGGCATGCGACGGCACGCCGCCGATCTCGTTATACGACGGCATGACGGCGGCGACGTTGGTTTCCCTGATCAGTTTTTCGAACGGCGGGAAGAACTCCTCGCGCAGCGTGCGTTCGCTCACTTCGGCCGGGCCGATGTTGGTGCCGCTTTCAGGCTGGCCGTGGCCGGTCATGTGCTTGAGCGTGGCGTAGACCTTGTCCTTGGCCAGCACCTTGCTCTCGCCCTGGAAGCCCAGCACGGCGGCCTTGCCCATCTCGCCGCACAGGTGCGGGTCTTCGCCGTAGGTTTCCTCGATGCGGCCCCAGCGCGGTTCGCGCGCCACGTCCACCACCGGCGCCAGCGCCAGGTTGGCGCCGCGTGCGCGCATCTCGCGCGCCGCCACGCTGAACACCTTGCGCGCCAGGTCGGTGTCGAACGACGACGCCAGGCCGATCGCCTGCGGGAAGCTGGTGGCGTCGCGGGCGACGTAGCCGTGCAGCGATTCCTCGTGCATGAACAGCGGGATGCCGAGACGGGTCTGCTCGACCGCCCACTTCTGGACCGCGTTCACATAGGTCGCCGTTTCCAGCGCGTTGCGGTTGTTATGGGCGCCGGTGTCGCCGGCGCCCGCCGCCTGCCCGAGCTGGCGGTCCGACGGACGGGCGATCATGCCCAGGCCGTTCGGAAACGCCTTCTGCGCCTTGGCCGGCGAGAACTCGCCTTTCGCGTCCTGGATCTCGGTCTTCTGCTGCCAGGTGCACTGCATCTGCATGATTTTTTCTTCCAGCGTCATGCGGCCCAGCAGGTCGTCGACGCGCTGCTGCACCGGCAGGGTCGCATCCTTGTACGGCGCCTTGGCGGCGGCGGCCAGCGCCATCGAGCCAGGCAGCACGGACAGGCCGGCGATGCTGGACATGGAAGTTAAAAACTGTCTGCGGTTGTTCTTCATGTTATCTGTCTCCGTTGGTATTCTTTTATGGTGTTCTTTGATGATGCCGCTCAGCGCTTGCCCGCACGGGTCGCAACGTCCACCCACACGGCCAGCGTCAGGATGCAGCCCTTGACGATCATCTGCCAATACGTGTCCACGTCCAGCATCGACATGCCGTTGTCGAGGCTCGCCATCACCAGCGCGCCGATCAGCGCGCCGTGCACGGTGCCCGAGCCGCCGCGCATCGAGGTGCCGCCGATGAAGCAGGCCGCGATCGCATCGAGCTCGCCGGAGGTGCCGGCCGACGGCGAACCGGCGGCCAGCCGCGCGGTGTTGACCAGGCCGGCCAGTGCGCACATCAGGCCCATGATGCCGAAGATCCAAAGCTTTACCGCCTGCACGTTGATGCCCGACAGGCGCGTCGCTTCCATATTGCTGCCGACTGCGTAGACGCGGCGGCCGAACACCGTCTGCGTGGTGACGTAGCTGAAGATGCCCAGCAACGCCAGCAACAGCAGCACCGGCAGCGGAATGCCCTCGTACGAATTGAAGGTCGTGACGAACGCCAGCAGCACGGCGCCCAGCACCACCACCTTGGCGGCGTCGCGCCAGACCGGCGCCACGGCCAGGCCGTAGGCGGCGTGGCTGCGGCGCTGCTGCCATACCAGGAATACCGCGACGGCGAACAGCACCACGCCCAGCGCCACGCCCAGGGTCGGCGACAGGTAGGCCTGGCCGAGGTAGACCAGGTCGTCCGATACCGGCGCGATGGTCACGCCGCCCGTCACGCCCAGCACGATGCCGCGGTAGGCCAGCATGCCGCCCAGGCCGACGATGAACGACGGGATTTTCAGGTAGGCGGTCAGGTAGCCGTTGAACAGGCCGATGACCAGGCCGATGCCCAGCACGATCAGCAGGTTCAAGGGCAGCGGCAGATGGTGCGACACATCCAGCACCGCCGCCACGCCGCCCAGCAGGCCAAGCAGCGATCCGACCGACAGGTCGATCTCGCCGGCGATGATCACCAGCGACATGCCGCAGGCGACGATGCCGGTAATGGCCATCTGGCGCATCAGGTTGGACAGGTTGCGCGGCGTGACGAAGCCGCCCTCGGTATGGTAGCTGAAGAAACCCCAGATCAAGGCGACTGCGATCAGCAGGGCCAGCATTTTGTACTGCGTGAATAACTGTTTGATGTTGTTACTGTTCATGGCAAATCCAGATCTAGGAGAGTATCAGTGCAGCGCAGGCTGCGTTTGGTCCAGCGCCGCGGCCAGCACGGTTTCCTGGCTCAGGTTGTCGTTGACGAAATCGCCGCGCAGCTTGCCCTCGCCGACCACCAGCACGCGGTCCGAGATGCCCAGCACTTCGGCCAGCTCAGACGACACCATGATGATGGACATGCCCTGTGCGGCCAGGTCGAACATCAGCTGGTAGATCTCGAACTTGGCGCCGACGTCGACGCCGCGCGTCGGTTCGTCGAGGATCAGGATCTTCGGTTTGGTCAGCAGCATCTTCGACAGCACGGCCTTTTGCTGGTTACCGCCGGACAGGCTGGTAATCGGCAGGAACGGCGTGGCGGTCTTCAGCTTGACGCTCTTGATCTCCTTGTGGATGGTCGCGAGTTCGGCCTGCTGGTCGATGCGGGTGGCACGCGCGAAATCCTTCAGCACCGTCAGCGTCATGTTGTGGCCGACGCCCAGGTCGGGCACGATGCCGTGCTGCTTGCGGTCTTCCGGCACCATCGCCAGGCCGGCGCGGATGGCCTTCAGCGGTGTGCGCGTATCGAGCTTGACGCCGTTGAGCCACACCTCGGCCTCGCTCGGTCCCGGATAGGCGCCGAACAGCGCCGACACCAGCTCCGTGCGGCCGGCGCCCACCAGGCCCGCGATGCCGAGGATCTCGCCCTTGCGCAGCTTGAAGGAGATGTTGTCGACGCGCTTGCGCTGCGGGTTGTCGGCGTCGTAGCAGTTGACGTTGCGCGCTTCGAAGATGACTTCGCCCGGCACGTGGCTCCGTTCCGGATACAGCTGGTTCATTTCGCGGCCGACCATCTGCGCGATGATGCGTTCGATGTTCATGTCGGCCATCGGCGTGGTGGCGATGTGCTGGCCGTCGCGGATGACGACGATGGTGTCGCAGATGTCCGCCACTTCATCGAGCTTGTGCGAGATGTAGACGCAGGTGACGCCCTTGGCCTTGAGCGAATGGATAATCTTCAGCAGCACCTTGATCTCGGAGGCCGTCAGCGACGACGACGGCTCGTCCAGGATCAGCAGGCGGGCGTTCTTGTTGAGCGCCTTGGCGATCTCGATCAGCTGCTGGTAGCCGCCGCCGTACTGCTTCACCGGCAGCACCACGTTGACGTCGCGGATATCCAGCTCGGCCAGCAGTTCCTCGGCGCGGCGGTTCATGGCCGCATAGTCCATGCGGCCGCCGGGCAGCTTGATCTCGTTGCCGAGGAAGATATTCTCCGCCACCGACAGCTCGGGCACCAGCATCAGTTCCTGGTGGATGATGACGATGCCCGCCGCTTCGGTTTCGCGAATCGACTCCGCCCGCAGCGGTTTTCCGTCCCACAGGATCTCGCCGTCCCAGGTGCCGTGCGGGTACACGGCGGACAGCACTTTCATCAGCGTCGATTTGCCGGCGCCGTTTTCACCGCACAGGCCTGCGCACTCGCCGGCCTTGAGCTTGATGTCGATGCCGTTGAGCGCGCGAACACCGCCAAATTCCTTGACGATGTTCTTCATTTCCAGCAGATAGTCAGCCATACCGACTCCTTAGTTGGCGGACAGCTGGGCCTTGGTGTAGAAACCGTCGTCGGACAGCACGTTCACGTTGGCCTTGGTCAGCGCGATCGGAGCCAGCAGCAGCGTGCTGACCTTCTTCATGCCGTTCTCGTAGGTGGAGTTGTAGGCAGGCGCCTGGTTGCGCACCAGTTGCACCGACAGCCTGGCCGCTTCCGTCGCGATCAGCTTGAGCGGCTTGTAGACCGTCATCGCCTGAGTGCCGGCGATGACGCGCTTGACGGCTGCCAGGTCGGCGTCCTGCCCGGACACCGGCACCTTGCCGGCCAGCTTTTGCGCGGCCAGCGCCTGGATGGCGCCGCCGGCGGTGGCGTCGTTGGAGGCCACCACGGCGTCGATCTTGTTGCCGTTGGCGGTCAGCGCGTTCTCGACGATGGACAACGCCTCGGAAGCGCTCCAGTCCTTGACCCACTGTTTGCCGACGATCTTGATGTCGCCCTTGTCGATCAGCGGCTGCAGCACTTTCAGCTGGCCTTCGCGCAGCACCTTGGCGTTGTTGTCGGTCGGCGCGCCGCCCAGCAGGTAGTAGTTGCCCTTCGGTTTCAGCGCGACCAGGCTGCCGGCCTGCAGCTCGCCGACCTTGGCGTTGTCGAAGGAGATGTAGGCGTCGATGTCCGCGTTGAGGATCAGGCGGTCGTAGGACACGACCTTGATCTTGGCCTTCTTCGCCTCGCGCACCGCGTTGTTCAGCACCGTGGCGTTGTACGGCACGATGACCAGCACGTCGACGCCGCGCGAGATCAGGTTTTCGATCTGCGAGATCTGGCGCTGTTCGCTGGCGTCGGCCGACTGCACGTAGACCTTGGCGCCCAGCTTCTCGGCTTCCGCCGTGAAGTAGTCGCGGTCGCGCACCCAGCGCTCAAGGCGCAGGTCGTCGATGGAAAAACCGATCTTCGGGTTCTTGGCGTCCGCTTGCGCGTAGCCGCCGGCCAATGCCATCATGGCGCCGAGTACGGCGGTGGCGATAATCTTCTTCATGTTGCTGTCTCCAGTAGGATTTTTTATGTTTAGTGGTTGTGGCGCGCCAGCGTGTGGCCGACACCGCGGTAGTCGACCGCCAGTTCCATGCAGGCGCCGCTCTCCATCTGGCCGACGGTGGAGCGGTACAGCTGCTGCCACGGCGTCTGGCTTGGCGGCACGGCCGGTATGCCTTCGGCCTTGCGCTTGGCGAGTTCCTCGTCGCCGACCAGCATATTGCAGGTGCCTTCATTCAGGTCGACGCGGACGATGTCGCCGTTGCGGATATAGGCCAGGCCGCCGCCCACCGCGCTCTCGGGCGAGGCGTTCAGGATCGACGGGCTGTCCGAGGTGCCGGACTGGCGGCCGTCGCCCAGGGTCGGCAGGTTCATGATGCCGCGCTTGATCAGGGCATCAGGCGGTTGCATGTTGACGACTTCCGCCGAACCGGGCCAGCCCACCGGGCCGGCGCCGCGGATGACGAGGATGCTGTCCTCGTCGATGTTCAGCGACGGATCGTTGATGCGGTCGTGGTAGTCGCCGGAACCGTCGAACACCACGGCGCGGCACTCGAAGATGTTCTCGGCGCCCGGCTTGCTCAGGTAGCGGGCGCGGAATTCCGGCGAGATCACGCTGGTCTTCATGATGGCGAAGTCGAACAGGTTGCCCTTCAGGACGAAGAAGCCCGCGTCTTCCTTCAGCGGCGCGGCGAACGGGTAGATCACTTCGCGGTCGTTGGTCTCGCGGCCCTTCAGGTTGTCGCTCATGGTGGCGCCGGTGACGGTCAGTCGGTCCGAGCGCAGCTTGCCGTTCTGTTCCAGTTCCCACATCACGGCAGGCACGCCGCCGGCGCGGTGGAAGCGCTCGCCGAGGAATTTGCCGGACGGCTGCATGTTCAGCAGCAGCGGCACCTTGTGGCCATATTCCATCCAGTCGCTCGACTTCAGTTCGACGCCGGCGTGACGCGCCATCGCGACGATGTGCTGCTGGGCGTTGGTGGAACCGCCGATGGCGGCGTTGACCACGATCGCGTCGAGGAAGGCCTCGCGCGTCAGGATCGCCGACGGACGCAGGTCCTGGTGCGCCATCTCGACGATGCGCTTGCCGGTTTCATAGGCCATCTGGCCGCGCTCGCGGTACGGCGCCGGAATCGCGGAGCAGCCGGTCAGCGACATGCCCAGCGCCTCGGCGATGGCGTTCATCGTCGAGGCGGTGCCCATGGTGTTGCAGTGACCGGCCGACGGCGCCGAAGCGGCGGCGATCTGCAGGAACTTCTCTTCGTTGATCTTGCCGGCGGCCAGCTGCTTGCGGCCTTTCCAGATCGCGGCGCCGGAACCGACCAGTTCACCATCGAGCCAGCCGTCCAGCATCGGGCCGCCGGACAGCACGATGGCGGGGATATCGACGGTGGCGGCGGCCATCAGCTGCGCCGGGGTGGTCTTGTCGCAGCCGGTGGTCAGCACCACGGCGTCGATCGGATAGCCGTGCAGGATCTCGACCAGGCCCATATAGGCCAGGTTGCGGTCGATGGCGGCGGTCGGGCGGCGGCAGTTTTCGAAAATCGGATGCAGCGGGAATTCCATGGCGATGCCGCCCGCGTCGCGGATGCCGTCGCGCACGCGCTTGGCCAGCTCCAGGTGGATGCGGTTGCACGGGCTGATGTCGCTGCCCGATTGCGCGATGCCGATGATGGGGCGGCCGGAGCGAAGCTCCTCCGGCGTGATACCGTAGTTCATGAAGCGCTCGAGGTACAGCGCGGTCATGTCGATGTGGTCCGGATTGTCAAACCAATCCTGCGAGCGAAAACGGCGAGGTGTGTTCATATTGCCTGTCCTGGTAAATATTCGTTTTGCAGCTGGCCCGGCGACGCCACGCGGAAGCTGAACAAGCCTCCCGCCAGCGGTTGCCGGCTCAGTTCTTCGTCCGTCAGTCCCTTGCGCGCGGTCGTCACGAAGACGGTGCGCAGGTCGGCGCCGCCAAAGGCGACTTTGGTGATGTTAGAGCATGGCATATTAACCGAATCGAGAAATTCGCCTGCCGACGAATAGCGCTCGATGCGCGCGCCGGCGAACAGGGCGATCCACAACGCGCCGTCGGCGTCCACCGCCGTGCCGTCCGGATAGCCTTCGCCTTCGATGCGGATGAAGACCCGCTTGTTGGCCAGGGCGCCCTGGTCGTCAACGTCAAACGCGTAGACGGTTTTTTCCAGCGTATCGGTGTGGTAGAAGGTGCGGCCGTCCGGGCTGATGCAAGGCCCGTTGGTGATCACGTAGCCGCTGTCCTTGCACTGCAAGGCATCGTCTTCGCACAGGCGGTACAGCGAGCCGCTGGGCGCCGTTTCGGCATTGTCCATGGAGCCGAACCACAGGCAGCCGTGACGGTCCACATAGCCGTCGTTGAGGCGGTTGCCCGGCAGGTCGGCTTCCAGCTCCACCAGCGGCGTCAATTCGCCGCTGTCGAACGAAAAGCGCATCAGGCGGCCCGGCAGGCCGCAGACGAAACCGCCGCCGTGCATAGGCAGCGCGAAGCCGACTTCCTGCGGCACCGTCCAGCTTTGCCGGCGGCTGCCGTCCTCGCCGCAGCGATGGATGGCGCGCTGCTTGATGTCGACGAAATAAAGGGCATTGTCGCCGGCATGCCACACCGGGCCTTCGCCCAATGTGGCCGCCAGCGGCCAGATGCACTCAGGCTGGGTGATGTTCATGCACCATACCATCCGGCGTCTACGAAGTAATCGCGGCCGGAGCAGCGCCCTGCATTGTCCGATGCCAGGAACAGCGCCATCGCGGCAATGTCCTCGGGCTCCACGCGCTCATGCAGGCACTGGGCGTTCAGGATCTCCTGTTCGCCTTCCGGCGTATGCCACAGCGCCATCTGGCGCGGCGTGCGCACCGAACCCGGGATGATGCAGTTGACGCGGATGCCGGAGGCGCCGAGGTCGCGCGCCAGGCCGCGGGTCATGCCTTCGATGGCCGCCTTGGCGGTCATGTACAGGCTCAGGTTGCCCAGCGCGAGGTGCCACGAGATCGAACCGAAGTTCAGGATCACGCCGGTGCCTGCAGCCTTCATGCCCGGCGCCACGGCCTGGGCGCAGAAGAACTGGTGGCGCAGGTTGACGGCCAGGCTGTCGTCCCAGTATTTCGGCGTGACGTCTTCGATGTTGTGGCGGTTGTCGTTGGCGGCGTTGTTGATCATGACCTCCACCGTGCCGTGATCGCGCTCGATCTGCGCGAACACGCCGGCCAGCGCATCGAGGTCGGTCAGGTCGCAAGGGAAGAAGCGCGGCGGATACTTGGCGTCCTTCAGGCTGGCGGCCAGCTCCTTCGACTCCTCCACGGCGATGTCGATAAAGTACACCTGCGCACCCTGCTTGACGAAGGCGTCCACGATGGCGGCTCCGATGCCGGTGCCGCCTCCCGTGATCAGTACGCGTTTGTCTGCCAGGCTGGGATAGGTGGCGTAGGCCATGGGTTGCGCCATAGTGTGTTTCTCCTGTTGATTCGTTGGGTTCATAGCAGGCCGCGTTGGGCCAGGTTGCGATAGAGCGCGCGCACGCCGAAAGTCCATGGCGTGATGGCGTCGCTCAGTTGTACGTGATTGACCAGCATGCCCAGCGACGGGCTGCTGATGCTGACCCGGTCGCCCAACTTGTGGGTGAAGCCGGCGCCCTTCGCACCACGGTCCTTGATCGGCGAGAACATGGTGCCGAGGAAGAGCATGAAGCCGTCGGGGTATTGATGATGCGCGCCGCAGGTTTGCGACACCAGGTCGAGCGGGTCGCGGCTGATCTCGCGCATGAAGCTTGCGCCGTCGAGCGTGAAGCCGTCGTCCGCGCCTTCGATCAGCATGCGCAGTTCCGCCCCGCGCACGGTGTCGATGGTGAAGCCGCCGTCGAACAGGCGGATGAACGGACCGATGCCGCAGGAGGCGTTATTGTCCTTGGCCTTGCCCAGCAGGAGCGCGCTGCGGCCTTCGATGTCGCGCAGGTTGACGTCGTTGCCCAGCGTGGCGCCGACGGTCTCGGCGCGGCTGTTCACCGCCAGCACGATCTCCGGCTCAGGGTTGTTCCATTTCGATTCGGGATGCAGGCCGACGTCGGCGCCGAAACCGACCGCCGACATCGGCTGCGATTTCGAGAACACCTCGGCATACGGGCCGATGCCCACTTCCATGTACTGCGACCAGGCGCCGCGCTCGATGAACTGCTGCTTGAGCTTTTCCGCTTCCGGCGAGCCCGGCTTGATGGCCGACAGGTCGGCGCCGATGTCCTTCAGCAGCGCGCTGCGCAGCGCGTCGGCGCGGCTGGCGTCGCCGCCGGCCTGTTCTTCGATCACGCGTTCCAGCAGGCTGACGGCGAAGGTCACGCCGCAGGCCTTGATCGCCTGCACGTCGCACGGCGCCAGCAGGCGCGGAGCCTGCGGGGAAGCGTTGTTGGCCAGCGCGTTGTCGATCAGCGCTTCCACGCGGCCCAGCGGCTCGCCCGGCGCGCTGCGCGCGAACGCGGCGGGATCGTCGCGGTCCAGCAGGTCGGCCACGGTATTGGCCTGGGAGGTGATGTCGAACACTTCACCGTTGCGCACGACCACCACGCAAGGGCCGTTGATGTCGCCGGCGCGCCAGACGCGGCCTACCAGCAGGGCGTCCGGCAGGTCGGACGGCAGGTGCGCCGCTGCGGGCGCATGCTTGAGATTATTTTTCACGGGTTTTCCTATGTCTCGTAAGGCCAGGTGCAGGTACAGCTCAACGCCCCAGGCTCGGTTTTTTGGGTGAATATGTCCAATCAGGTACCAGATACCGCATCGCCATCGCGTCGTCGCGCGCCGTGGTGGCTACTTTCTTATACAGCTGGTGCGCAGCTTCGATGCGCTCCATGTCGGGCTCTATGCCCAGCCCCGGCGCCTGCGGCACCTTGACCTCGCCGCCGACGATCCGCAGCGGATCGACGGTCAGGCGTTCCTGGCCTTCCTGCCAGATCCAGTGGGTGTCGATGGCGGTGATCTTGCCCGGCGCGGCGGCCGCCGCATGGGTGAACATCGCCAGCGACACATCGAAATGGTTGTTGGAGTGCGAACCCCAGGTCAGGCCCCAGTCCTGGCAAAGCTGCGCCAGCCGCACGGAGCCCTGCATGGTCCAGAAATGCGGATCGGCCAGCGGAATGTCGACCGCGCCCAGCAAATGCGAATGGGCCATCTGGCGCCAGTCGGTGGCGACCATGTTGGTGGCGGTGGCGATGCCGGTGGCGCGGCGGAATTCCGCCATGATCTCGCGGCCGGAGTAGCCGTTTTCGGGACCGCACGGGTCCTCGGCGTAGGCCAGCACGTGGCCCTGGCCCTTGCACAAAGCTATCGCTTCGCTCAGCGACCAGGCGCCGTTCGGATCGAGCGTGACGCGCGAATCGGGGAAGCGCGCCTTGATCGCGGCCACGGCTTCCATTTCCTCGGCGCCGCGCATCACGCCGCCTTTGAGCTTGAAGTCGCGGAAGCCGTACTTGGCGACGGTGGCCTCGGCCTGCGCCGCGATGGCGGCCGGCGTCAGCGCTTCCTGGTGGCGCATGTGGTACCAGCCGGACGCGCCGTCACCGGTCAGGTACGGCAGGTCGGTGCGGGTACGGTCGCCGATGTAGAACAGATAGGCCAGCATCGGCACGCTGTCGCGCTGCTGGCCGGCGCCGAGCAGTTCGCATACCGGCACGCCCAGGTGCTGGCCCAGCAGATCGAGCAGCGCCGCTTCGACGGCGGTGACCACGTTCTCCAGACGGAGGTTGATCTCGTGCGGCTGCTTCAGCACTTCCGCCTCGGCGGCCGAGGTGACCTGGTACTGCTGGCCGCTGACGTCCTTGTTGGCGATGGCGTCGCGGATGCCGTTCAGCGTGCGGTTGTAGCGGCCGATCTGGGTGCCGACCACCAGCGGCACGGCGTTTTCCAGCGCGCGCAGGATGCCGGCGCCGCCTGGCACTTCGCCCATGCCGGTATGTCCAGCGCTGTCCTTCAGCAGGACCAGGTTGCGGGTGAAGTATGGCGCGTGGGCGCCGCACAGATTCAGTAGCATGCTGTCATGACCGGCGACTGGCACAACCCGCATTTCCGTAATTACCGGAGATGCGCTTCCCGGCAAATTTGTTGCATGTACCATCTCTTTACCCTAAAATGAATAGCGCTAACATTACACCAGTGTGAAGGATTTATGCGATCAAGTCAACACGCGTTGTACAGGTCTTTGAGCCGGTCGATAAGCACCGTCCTGGCGGCCCTGCTATTGAACGCCAGCCCGGCGATGGCCGCGCAGAACCTGCAGCACTGGGTCGCCACCTGGGGTGCGGCGCAACAATTGCCGGAACCGGCGAACGAACTGCCCGCGGAGCACTGGCGCGACGCCAGCCTGCGGCAGGTCGTGCGCCTGTCGCTGGGAGGCAGCCGCTTGCGGGTCCGCATCAGCAACGCCTACGGCAGCGCACCATTGGTGGTGGAAGGGGCCAGCATCGCGCTGGCGCAGCCCGGAAAGGCCGATATCGACGCCACCACCCTGCGTCCGCTGACCTTTGACGGCCGCGGCACCGTGATGATTCCCGCCGGCGCCGAGTATTACAGCGACGCCGTCGACATGACCGTCAAGCCGGCCGCCGACCTGGCGGTTTCGCTGTATTTCAAGGGCGAACCGGCGCGCCAGACCGGCCATCCCGGTTCGCGCGCCGCCAGCTTCCTCGCCAAGGGCAACCGCGTGATGGACGCCGCCTGGGCGGACGCCGGCAGCATCGCCCACTGGTATATGCTGGCCGATGTCGAGGTCCGGGCCCCGGCCACGACCGGCGCGCTGGTGGTCGTGGGCGACTCGATCACCGACGGCTACGGCGTGGCGCCGGACAGCAACACGCGCTGGACCGACGCGCTGTCCGCGCGCCTGCGCCAGAGCGGCGCGGCGATCGGCGTGGTCAACGCCGGCATCGGCGGCGGCCGCATGCTGCGCGACGGCCTGGGCACCAGCCTGGCCGCCCGCTTCGACCGCGACGTGCTGTCGCGCGCCGGCGTCACGCACGCGCTGGTGCTGATCGGCGTGAACGATTTGGGTAGCCAGCACCGCAACACGCCGGACCTGCCGGCCGACCGCCAGCAGCTGCTGGCCGACCTGCAAACAGCCCACCGCCAGCTGGCCGAACGCGCCCACGCGCACGGCATCTGCCTGATCGGCGCCACGATCACGCCCTACAAGGCCAGCGGCTACTACCATCCCGAAGCGGAAAACGAAGCCGACCGCCAGGCGCTCAACGACTGGATACGCCATTCCGGCGTGTTCGACGCGGTGGCCGACACCGACGCCGCGCTGCGCGATCCGGCGCAGCCGCAGCTGATGGCAAAGGACTACGATTCCGGCGACGGCCTGCATCCATCGGCCGCCGGCTACCGCGCCATCGCCAACGCGGTGCCGCTGGCCGCGCTGCGCAGCTCTTGCAGGGAGGCGCGATGAATGCCATGGCCGCGATCCGCGCGGCATCCGTTGCGGTCTGCGCGCTATTGGCCGCAACCGGAGCACAGGCGGCAACGGATACCGTCTACACCAATCCCGTCCTGAGCGGCTTCCATGCCGATCCCAGCGTCTGCCGCGTCGGCGACGACTACTATCTCGCCACCAGCAGCTTCGAATACTTCCCCGGCGTGCCTATCTATCACAGCAAGGACCTGGTGCATTGGCGCCAGGTCGGCCACGCGCTGACCCGCGCCAGCCAGCTGTCGATGGCGCACACCCGCAGCTCGCAAGGCATCTACGCCCCAACGCTGCGCTGCCACGGCGGCACGTTCTACATGGTGACCACCAATATGGAGGGCGGCGGCGCCTTCTACGTTCACACCAGGGACCCGGCGGGACCATGGTCGGAACCGGTCTGGCTGAACGACAAATCGTGGGGCATGGACCCGTCGCTGTTCTTCGACGACGACGGCAAGGTCTACTACACCCGCCATGGCGGCGGCGAACATGGCGGCGTCTATCAGGCGCAGATCGACCTGGAGGCCGGCAAGCTGCTGGAGCAGCCACGCCTGATCTGGCCTGGCACCGGCGGGATATGGCCCGAAGGTCCTCACCTGTACAAGCACGATGGCCTGTACTACCTGATGATTTCCGAAGGCGGCACCTCGTACAACCACAGCCTGACGATGGCGCGCTCCAAATCGCCGTTCGGACCGTTCGAGGCGGCGCCCTCGAATCCGATACTGACCCATCGCGGCCACCCGGAACTGCCGCTGCAAGCCACCGGCCACGGCGACCTGGTGCAAACGCCGGACGGCAAATGGTGGGTGACGCTGCTCGGCATCCGTCCGCAATCGCAGCGCCATCACCTGGGACGCGAAACGCTGCTGGCCCCGGCCAAGTGGAACGAGCAGGGATGGCTGACGGTGAACGACGGCGCGCCGCTGCAGTTGACGATGCCGGCGGCAGGCCTGCCGCCATCGGCGCCGTGGCCCGCCGAGCCGGTGCGCGACAACTTTGACGCGCCCACGCTGGCGCTGCAATGGACGCAATTGCGCGGCCCCGGCGATGGCCTGTGGTCGCTGGGCGAGCGCGCCGGCGTGCTGCGGCTCAAGGGCAGCGACGTGACGATGAACGACGTCGCGCAGCCGGCGTTTATCGGCCGCCGCCAGGAGCATCTGCGCATGCGCGCCGCCACGCAGCTTGAGTTCCGTCCGGACTCGACTTCGCAGGCGGCGGGACTGGTGCTGCGCCAGAACGAAAAAAATTATTACGAATTGCGCGTCACCGGCGCACCGCAGCGGCGGCTCGAACTGATCACCCGCGTGGCCGGGGTGACGGCGCTGCAAGCCACGGCATCGTTGCCGCCGGGCGACGACCCGGTCGTGCTGCAGGTGGAATCCTGGCCCGACCGCTACGAATTCAGCTACAAGACTGTCGCAGGCGACAACGCGCCGGCAACGCGGATCGGCGTGGCGGCCACCGCTCCCCTCACCTCCGAACTGGCAGGAGGATTCACCGGCGTCTTCATCGGCATGTACGCCGAAGGTGCGGGCAAAAACAAACCCATGCCGCCTGCGGATTTCGCATGGTTCGATTACCAGGCCATAGAAAAATAACACCATGAGACATCACTATATGGCGGCAGGGGCGCTGATGGCGGCCCTGCTGTCGCACGCCCTGCCCGCGCAAGCGCTGGGCGAAAAACGGCTGGCCTTCTTCGATCACCCTCCGGCCGGCGCTGTCGCGCTGGCGCAGGCCGGCCATGCCGCCAGGCTGTACGTCGATCCGTCCGATTATCCCGGCGTGCTGCGCGCGGCGGTCGACCTGCAGGCCGACATCGGCCGCGTCAGCGCGGCCAAGGCGACGCTGACCAAGGGCCTGCAGCCGGCCGGCGCGGACGTGGTCATCATCGGCACCATCGGCAAGAGCGCGCTGATAGACAAGCTGGTGCAGTCGGGAGCGCTGGATGTCTCCGCGATCAAGGGCAAGTGGGAAGGCTGGCAGGTGCAGACGCTGCGCAATCCGATGCCCGGCGTCGAGCGTGCGCTGGTGATCGCCGGCAGCGACAAGCGCGGCACCATCTTCGGCATCTACGAGATGTCGGAGCAGATCGGCGTGTCGCCTTGGAACTGGTGGGCCGACGTGCCGGCGGCGAAGCATGCCAGCATCTACGCCTCGTCCGCGACCGCCACCAGCGACGCGCCGGTGGTGCAGTATCGCGGCATCTTCCTCAACGACGAGGCGCCGGCGCTGACCGGCTGGGTCAAGCAGCGCTATGGCGGCTTCAATCACCAGTTCTACGAAAAAGTATTCGAGCTGATACTGCGCATGCGCGGCAACTATCTGTGGCCGGCCATGTGGGGCGAGGCTTTCTACGACGACGACAAGTTGAACGGCCAGCGCGCCGACGAATACGGTGTCGTCATCGGCACCTCGCACCACGAGCCGATGATGCGCGCGCATGATGAATGGCGGCGCTACGGCGGCGGCAGCGCCTGGGACTACAACCGCAGCGCCGACAAGCTGAAGGAGTTCTGGGCGCAAGGCCTGCGCAACGCCGGCAGCGGCGAAAAGATGATCACGGTCGGCATGCGCGGCGACGGCGACGAGCCGATGTCGCGCGAGTCGAACGTCTCGCTGCTGGAGCATATCGTCGACGACCAGCGATCCATCATCGCCAGGGAGATCAACCCGGACGTGGCCAAGGTGCCGCAGGTATGGGCGCTGTACAAGGAAGTGCAGGACTACTACGAGAAGGGCATGCGCGTGCCGGACGACGTGATGCTGCTGTGGTGCGACGACAACTGGGGCAATATCCGCCGCCTGCCGACGCCGGCGGAACGCCTGCGCTCGGGCGGCGCCGGCGTCTACTACCACTTCGATTATGTCGGCGGTCCGCGTTCGTACAAGTGGATCAACGTCACCCCGCTACCCAAGGTATGGGAGCAGATGCACCTGGCCTGGCAATACCAGGCCAACCGCATGTGGATCGTCAACGTCGGCGACCTGAAGCCGATGGAAGTGCCGATCGAATTCTTCCTGACCTATGCGTGGAACCCGGCCGCCTGGCCGGCGGAGCGGCTGCCGGAGTACCTGAAGCTGTGGGCGGCGCGCGAATTCGGCCCCGAACATGCGGACGATATCGCCGACATCGTGGCCAAATATGCGAAGTATAACGGCCGCCGCAAGCCGGAGCAGCTGGAGCCCACCACCTACAGCCCGGTCAACTACGGCGAGGCCGAGCGCATCGTCGCCGAGTACAAGGACATCGCCGCACGCGCCGAGAAAATCTCCGCCGCATTGCCCGCCTCGCGGCGCGACGCCTTCTATCAATTGGTGCTGTACCCGGTGAAGGCCGGCGCGGTGGTCAACGAGCTGTATGTCACGGCGGGCATGAACCGCCTGTACGGCCTGCAGGGACGGGCTTCCACCAACGACCTGGCGGCGCGCGCGCGGCAGCTGTTCAGGGAGGACGCCGAACTGGTGCGGCGCTATCACGAGGATATCAGCGGCGGCAAATGGAATCACATGATGTCGCAGACCCACCTGGGCTACACCTATTGGAACCAGCCGCCGCGCAACGTGATGCCGCAGGTGACCGAGATGCAGGTGCCCAAACAGGCCGACATGGGCGTGGCGGTGGAAGGCAGCGAGCAGGTATGGCCAGGCCCAGACGGCGACAAGCTGTCGTTGCCGGCGCTGGACGTGTTCGAGCAGCGGGCGCGTTTCGTCGAGATCTTCAACCGCGGACAGCAGCCGTTCGACTACACCATCACCGCCAGCGAACCGTGGATCACGCTGGACAAGCCCAAGGGCAAGGTGCTGCGCGAGCAGCGTGTGCAGGTTGGCGCCCGCTGGGCGGAAGTGCCGGATGGCGTGACGCAGGCGACGCTGACAGTTACAGGTCCCGACGGCGGCAAGGCCACGTTGAAAGTCCCGCTGCGCAAGCCGGCCGGCGCGGCGCCGAGCGGCTTTGTCGAAACCGGCGGCGTGGTGGCGATGGAGGCGGAGCACTACAGCCGCGCAGTGCCGGACGGCCAGCGCACCTGGCTGCGCATCCCCGACCATGGCCGCACGCTGTCCGGCATGACGGTGCTGCAGCCGGCGGCGCCGACCGGCGCTGCGGCGGACGACACGCCGCGCATGCGGCTGGAATACGAGATGCATCTGTTCAGCGCGGGAACAGTCGGCGTGCAGGCGACGCTGGCGCCTACCCAGAAGTTCCAGCCCGGCGCCGGCCTGCGCTACGCCGTGTCCTTCGACGACGAGGCGCCGCAGATCGTCAACATGCACGCCGACGCGACGGAAAAGGCGTGGGAACGCAGCGTATCCGACGGCGCGACGGTACTGAGCTCGCGGCACAAGATCGCCGCGCCGGGCCAGCATACGCTGAAGTTCTGGGCCATCGATCCCGGTGTGGTGCTGCAAAAGCTGGTGGTCGATGCGGGCGGCCAGCGCAACAGCTATCTGGGTCCGCCCGAAAGTCCGAGACGCTAAGCCGTCAGGCCGCGCGCTGCGGCATCGCCTCGATGGCGGCGGCGATGGCGTCGCGCAGCGGCTTGGCGCGCAGCTTGTCGTCGAAAGGCGTCGGGCGCATTTTCAAGCCATCCGTGCGCGGCGCTTCGTCCCATGTCTGCAACCAGCTGAAGTTGTCCGCCATGCCCCACATCAGGAAGTCGCGGCACTGCGGATAGCTGAAGGTCACGTCCAGGTAGTCCTTGGCCAGGGCCGCCACGCCGACGTCGCGGGCCTTGATATCGCCCGGCAGCTTGCGGTCGTTGACGTCGAATTCCGTGATCAGCAGGTCCAGTCCCATGCCGGTGACTTCGTCGAGGAACTTGCGCCACTCCAGCTGATGCGCGGCGCCCGTCCCGCCGCTTACCTCGTCCCACGAGCCGATATGGCTTTGCAGGCCAAGCGCCTGCACCGGCGCGCCGCGCGACTTCAGGTCGTGCAGCAGCTTCAGCACGCCCGCGCGGTGCTTGGCGCTGCCCTCGTCGGCCCGCATGTAGTCGTTATAGACCAGTTGCGCATGCGGCGCATACTCGCGCGCCAGCCGGAACGACAGCTCGACCTGCTCCAGCGCGCCCAGGCGTTCGGTGAAGACATTGGCGCGCAAGGCGCCGGTGGCCGGATCGACCGCCTCGTTGACCACATCGTAGCTGTGGACGTCGCGCCCGAAGTGGCCGCACACCGCCTGGGTGTGCACCCGCAGCAGCCGTTCCGCCTCGCGCGCGGGCTGGCTGCCGAAATCGTGCTCGTTGACCCATTTCGGCAGCCATTTGGCGGGCTCCCAGATCAGGTTGTGCCCGCGTATCAGCATGCCCTGGCTTTTGGCCCACGCATACAGCTCGTCGGCCGGCGCGAAGTTGTACTGGCCCTGGCGCGGCGCCAGCGCCTGCCACTTGCCCTCGTTGTCGGCCACGATCATGTTGCACTCGCGCGCCATCAATGCCCTGTAGCCTGGATCGCGCAAGTCGCGAGTGCCGATGGCGTTGCCGATATTGAGTCCCTTGCGCTTGCCCAGCACTTTCAGGGGCGTGGGACCGGCTTCGGCGCCCAGCACGTCCGGCAGCGGAAGCAGACCGGCGGCCAGCATCGATAAAACATTACGGCGAGAAATCGTCATTGTTACACTCCAAGGTAAAAATGTTCGCTAACATCGTGGCATAATCAAATGGTTACGCTAACATAATGCACCAAAATGGAGACGGTATGCGGAATTTTCTCAACACCCTGTTGGCAGCGGCGCTGCTTGCGCTATGCGCCAACGCGTCGGCGGCCAATGTACCGGCCGACGAAGACGGCTATCAACTGTGGCTGCGCTACCGTCCCTTGCCGCACGCGGCGCAGGTTCGCCTGGGCGCGCAGGCCCGCAGCATCGTCCTGAGCGGCGCTCCGTCGCCGACCACCCAGGCCGCGCTGGATGAACTGCAAACGGGCCTGGCCGGCATGCTGGGCCGCGCCCCCGCGCTGTCCGCCAAGATACAGGACGGCGCGCTGCTGCTGGCCACGCCGGCCACGCTGCCGGAGCTGGCCGCCGGCGCCTCGCCGCTGCGCGCCGAACTGGCCGCTCTGGGCGCCGAAGGCTATCTGCTGCGCCGCACCCGCCTGCAGGGCCACGAGGTCACGCTGATCGCCGCCAACAGCGACACCGGCCTGCTGTACGGCGCCTTTGCCTGGCTGCGCGCCGCGGCCGACGGCAAGGCGCCGGAGGCGTCCTCCGCGCCCAAGCTGCGGCTGCGCGTGCTGAATCACTGGGACAACCTGGACCGCACGGTGGAACGCGGCTACGCCGGCGCCTCGATCTGGGACTGGTGGGCGCTGCCCGACATCAAGGACCGTCGCTACACCGACTATGCGCGCGCCAACGCCTCGCTGGGCATCAACGGCACGGTGCTCAACAACGTCAACGCCAAGCCGGAGTCGCTGACCGCGCAGTTCATCGCCAAGGCCGCCGCCGTGGCCGACGTGCTGCGCCCCTACGGCATCAAGGTCTATCTGTCGGCGCGCTTCTCGACGCCGCTGGAGCTGCACGAAACCTCCACCGCCGATCCGCTGTCGCCCGAAGTGCAAGCCTGGTGGCGGCGCAAGGCCGACGAGATCTACAAGGCCATCCCGGACTTCGGCGGCTTCCTGGTCAAGGCCAACTCCGAGGGCCAGCCCGGCCCGCAGGACTACCACCGCAGCCACGCCGACGGCGCCAACATGCTGGCCGCCGCGGTCGCGCCGCACCACGGCATCGTCATGTGGCGCGCCTTCGTCTACGCGCCCGGCGCCGAGAAGGCATCGGACCGCGCCAAGCAGGCGTGGGACGAATTCAAGCCGCTGGACGGCACTTTCGCCGCCAACGTGCTGGTACAGGTGAAGAACGGCGCGATCGACTTCCAGCCGCGCGAACCGTTCCATCCGCTGTTCGGCGCGATGCCGAAGACGCCGCTGATGATGGAATTCCAGGTCACCAAGGAGTATCTCGGCTTCTCCACCGACATGGCCTACCTGGGCACCTTGTTTGAGGAGACGCTGCGCAGCGATACCAAGACCTCGCCGCAGGGCGCCACCGTGGCGCAGACCCTGAGCGGCATGGCCGGCGTGGCCAACATCGGCACCGACCGCAACTGGACCGGTTCCCACTTCGACCAGGCCAACTGGTACGCCTACGGGCGGCTGGCGTGGAACCCGCAGGCCTCGGCGCGCGACATCGCCACCGAGTGGGCGGCGCAGACCTTCAGCGCGGATCCCGCCGTCACCACTCCCATCGTCGACATGATGATGCTGTCGCGCGAAGCGGTGGTCGACTACATGACCCCCCTGGGCCTGCACCACATGATGGGCACCGGCCACCACCACGGCCCGGCGCCGTGGGTGGCCAACCTGGAGCGGCCGGACTGGAACCCGGTCTACTACCACCGCGCCGACCGCAACGGCATCGGCTTCGACCGCACCGCCAGCGGCAGCAACGCGCTGGCGCAGTACGCGCCGGAGATCGCCCGCCAGTACGCCGACCCGCACACCACGCCTCAGCAATTCCTGCTGTGGTTCCACCACCTGCCGTGGGATTACACGATGCCGTCCGGCCGCACCTTGTGGGCCGAACTGTTGACCCGGTACGACACCGGCGTCGCGTCCGCAAGAAATCTGCAGGCGCGCTGGGCGGCGATGCGGCCGCTGATCGACGCCCGCCGCCACGCCGAAGTGGCGCAGCGCCTGGCGCGGCAAGTGGACGACGCCGTGCTATGGCGCGACGCCTGCATCGCGTATTTCCAGTCGGTGTCCGGTTTGCCGCTGCCGCCGGGCGTGCACCCGCCGGCGCTGCCGCTGGAAAGCTACCAGGCGATGCGCTTCCCCTATGCGCCGGGACACTGAAAAAGTCTGGCCTAGGCGCCGCCCGATATGTACCGCGGCCTGGTTCACGCCAACGTTCTACAAGTGTGTGGCGGCCAGCTTCCTCACCACCTCGATGCGCTTGCTGTCGCCCAGTTCGACGTCATGCAACAGGCTGTAGTGACGGAACGCATCACGCAGTTCGTCGAGCAGCACGGCGTCGGTCCAGGGTTTGGTATAAAACCGGTAGATCGCGCCCTTGTTCACCGCACGCATGATTGATTCGAGATCGGTATAACCGGACAGCACGATGCGGAAAGTATCCGGATACATGTCCTTGACGCGATCGAAGAATTCCGTTCCGCTCATCTGCGGCATTCGTTGGTCGCAGATGATCACCTGCACCCGATGCTGCGCCAGCAACTCAAACCCCTCCGCCGCCGAACCTGCGCTCAGGATGCGGTACCCCTCGTTGCGCAGCAGGCGCCGCAGCGCGGACAGGATGTTGGCCTCGTCGTCGACCAGCAGCAGCGTCTTCTGGAGTGACGAACATTCCGGTTCCGGCGGCGACATCTGCTGGTCCTTGAGCAGCAGCTGTTCCACTGCAAGCAGTCCCAACGGCTTGCTGAAAAAATAGCCCTGAACCTGATCGCAGTGATTGCGCTTCAAGAACGCCAGCTGGGCCGCTGTCTCCACCCCTTCCGCGACGACGTCAAGCTTCAGGCTGTGGGCCATGCTGAGAATGGCCAGCACGATGGCGGCGTCGTCAGGATTGCTGGTGACTTCCCGGATAAAGGCGATGTCGATCTTCAGCTTGTCGATCGGGAAGCGGCGCAAGTACGCCAGGCTCGAATACCCTGTCCCGAAGTCATCGATGGAAATCTGCACACCGTGCCGTTTCAGGTTCTTGAGCGTGTTGATGGTGCGTTCGGTGTTGCTCATCAACGAGCTTTCAGTCAGCTCCAGCTCCAGCAGTTCCGGCGGCACCCCGTTGTCCTCCAGCGCCGCAATGACATCCGCGTCCAGATCGCCTTCCAGGAACTGGCGGCCGGCCACGTTGACCGACACCTGCATCGGTCCCACCGACGATTGCAGCCAATGGCCGATCTGGCGGCAGGCGGTGGCGATGACCCAGCTGCCGACCCGCACAATCATTCCGGTCTCTTCCAGCGAACCGATGAACACGTGCGGCGGGACCAGACCGTAACCCGGACGCTCCCAGCGCAGCAGCGCCTCCAGGCCGACGATGCGGCCGCTGGCGAGTTGGACTTTCGGCTGGTAGTGCAGCACGAACTCCCCGTTTTCGACCGCCTTGCGCAGCGCGATCTCCAGATCCAGCTTGGCCAGCACTTCGATGTTCATTTGCGCCGTAAAGAAGCGGAAGGTATCGCGGCCCGCCTGCTTGGCCCGGTACATCGCGGTGTCGGCATACTTGATCAGCTCGGCGGGGGTGGAGGCGTCCGCCGGGTGCATGGTGATGCCGATGCTGGCCGTGACGGTCACTTCATGTTCGCCTAGCATGAAGGGAGCGCGCAAGATGTCGCAGATCTTTGCGGCCACCACCGCGGCATCGTTTTGCTCATCCTGCATGACCAGGATCACGGCAAATTCATCGCCGCCCAGGCGCCCGACCGTATCGCGCAGGCGCACACATTCGAGCAGGCGGCCGCTGGCGTTGACCAGCAGCTCGTCGCCGACGCCGTGCCCCAGCGTGTCGTTGACGATCTTGAAGTTGTCGAGGTCGATAAACAGCACCGCGACCTTCCAGCCATGCTGGGTCGCCTGTCGTAGCGTCCGCGATAGCGTATCGTAGAACTGCGTGCGGTTCGGCAGTCCGGTCAGGCCGTCGTGGTGCGCCTGGTGCTGAAGCCGCATGGCCGCGTCCTTGCGTTCGGTGATGTCGCGCCCAACGGCAACGATGATCCAGTCCGTTCCAGACCGCAGCGCCTGTCGATGCAGTTCAACTTGTACCCGAGAACCGTCCCTGCGCAGCAGCTCCACTTCATGCGACAGGCTTATTCCGCTCTGTGCAATGAGCTTGTCGTAAAGGGGTGCCAGCTTCGGCCAAAGGGATTCGTCGGTAATATCCTTCGGCCCCATGCCGAGCAATTCGGCGCGCGAGTAGCCCAGCATAATGCTGGCGGACGCGTTCATTTCAACAAAGCCCATGCTGGACCGGCTGACCAGGAAGATCGCGTCGCTGGTGCAGTCCATCGCGGCCTTAAACCGGCGCAAGTCGTCCTCGTTGCGTTTGCGTTCGCTGATATCCATGTACATCACGGCCACGCCGCACAAGTTCGCGCCGGCCAAAGGTGTCGCCGTCATGAAGAACCAGTTTTGCGAACCCGCTCCGCAAGCGTATTCGCAGGACCAGTGACGGCTGCTGCCGGCTAGTATCTGGCGAATGCCGTCCGCCACGTCGCGCCCGTCCACGGCGGCGTCGCCGCGTACCCGCTCGCATTGCTGGAGGAAATTCAGGCCGACCGCATGCCCCGGCCCGCCGTCGCATAGCGCATTGTCGTAGGCCAACCATGCTTCATTGACGGACACGATGACACCGTCGGCATCAAGGATGGCAATGTAGGCCGGCAGGGAATTGAGGATGGCATGCTGCCTGGTCGCGTCATTCAGGCGCACTTGCGCTTGGGCGCGCCGCAACAGGAAGGGCTGGCCGTGCGGGTCGGTGATCGTGTCGATCTGGCCGTCGGTCAACTCCTCAAGGCGCGCCACCGTGGCATGCAATGTGCTGATGAGCGCCGTCACTTCGACAAACGGATCTTCCGCATCTTGACTCGGGATCATGGCAGGCTGCCATCGAGTCCCAGTGCCAGCAATACGGCTTGAGTCTGGCTGAGTGTGCCGACAATCCTGCGCTCCCTGTCCGGGGCCAATTTAAGCAAGGTTGGCGTCATGAAAATATTGTCCTCCTTGGCGCGCTGCTGGTCGTGGAAAACGTCCAGCACCTCGATCTCATGACAATCGGGCAGATAGGTGGCGCACAAGGCGCGCAGGTTGGCCTTGGCCAACAGGGAGTTCTGGGCGTCACCCGCCATATACAGGCGAAACTTGAAAACAGACGATTGCTTCACGTGCCTACTCCCTGACAAGGTGGGCGTCGGCGCCCCGCAATTCAGCCATCTCACTGCGCCCGCGCGTGACTTCTTGTTCGCGGCTTTCGGTGCTGCGCATCAACAGCTCTTTTTCCACCTGCTTTGCCACCAGCTCAGTCTGCAAGGACCTGACGCGTACTTCCAGCTCGGCTTCTTCGGCGTCCAGCTTGACTTTCTTGAGCCTGGCGGCGACCTCGGCCATCTCAGTGGCAAGCCGTTCGGCACTCTCCTTTTCCCAACGCATGGTACCCATCAGCACTTCGCCGCCGGCGGTGTAGGTGTCGGCCAGCGTGACGCCGGCGTCGCTGAGGATCAATTCGCGCACCTGGTTCGAGTGGGCCGTGCCGCGCGATTTGATGATCGACATGCCGCGGTTGCGTTCGCCTCCCTGAACAAGGTAATTCAGGTGGATCCAGGTATCGGCCAAGGTGGAGATCTGCAGCGGCGAGCCGCCCTCCGTCTGGCTGGCCATTTCATCGAGCAGGCTGGTGCACACGAGTGTGATGCCGCACGCCTTGGCCCAGTCGATCAGGCGCTCCGCGACGCTGTGCGCGGTGAGCTCATTGCCCGATTTGGACAGGGTCGAGACCGGATCGATGACCAGGCAGCGCGCCTTGTGCTCCTGCGTCAGCAACTTGATGCGCACCAGATAGGTTTCGGCGCTGCCGGTAATGGTGCGGGCCGAGATCATGCTCAGCATGCCGCTCTTGACATAGCCATCCAGTTTAATCCCGACCGAGCGCAAATTACGGATGACTTCGGAACCGTCCGAGTCGAAGCTGACGAACATCGTACGTTCGCCGCGCTTGCACGCGGCTTCGGCGAACGCCCCGCTCAGGGTGGTTTTGGCCGTGCCCGGAAAGCCGGTGATGAGTACGCTGGCGCCGCGATAATAGCCGCCGCCGAGCATCGTATCGAGCCGCTTGAGGCCGCTGGAAACGCGTTCATCGGTCACATCCGCGTCAACCCGGCCCAAGGTCCGGGCGACGGCCACTTCGAAGCCTGTCTTGCTGATCAGGAAAGGCGACTCGTTCTCGTCGAAACTCGATCCACGGTATTTTTGCACCCGCACATTGCGCTGGGAGACGCCAAGCACCACGCCGTGGTTCAGGAAAATCGAACAGTCCACCATAAACTGCATGAAACCAAGCGATTCCTGATGCAGGGCACCGTTGGCAGCACCGCTAGCCTTGGCAGTAATAATCGCCGTCAATTGCTGCGCCAGCAGCCAGTCGTGCAAGCGGTAGATTTCGCGCCGAACCGACATCGGATCGGGCAGGAGCGCAAGAACGATGTCGAGCGCATCGATCACGATGCGTTTGGCCTTCATCGCATGGACCTGCCCTTCCAATACCGCCAGCATGCCGCTCAAATCAAAGCCTCCGGACAGTACGAGATCCGCTTCGGGCTGCGCATCCATAAAATAAAGTTGTTTATTTTCTTGTAATTCCGGTATTTTCCAGTTAAAGCCTTCGGCATTTTCAACAATACGCTTCGATGATTCTTCGAACGCCACGAAAATGCCGGCCTCCTGCGAGCTGCGCGCACCATTCGCCAGAAATTGCAGCGACAGGATGGTCTTTCCCGACCCAGGTCCGCCAGCCAGCAAAGTGGTCCTGCCATGGGGTAAACCGCCGCCCGTCATTTCATCGAGGCCAGTAATTCCGGTGGACGCTTTGCTCAGACGAGCACTCGGCGTGGGTGCAGATTTCATAGGACTCTTATGTAAAGAATCGCATTTCAGCACAACGCCCGTAAATAAGCTGCGCTACTGAAGTGCCAATTCAAGATATTGGTAAATAAATGTTTTCACATGTGAATGACATAGAATGTGAAAAAAATTTCGCAGTGCCTGCAGCATGAATTGACTATAGCATGGATAAATAGATTCCTGCCGTTTGGAAATTAATACACAAAAATTCAGCAACGGCCCGCGGTTTTCCTTAAAATACACAAATTCTCACAGTATTTAATATCGAAATATTAATTCACCGTTAAATATACACAAACTCTATCAATTAAAGGACGTGATGGTTGATCGGCCAGGCACAGCTTGCCCACCGCAACTGATCCGGTCGGACGCGCCCGAGGTCAACGGCGGAACACCCTGCAATCCCGCCCCGCCTGCGAGGGTTTAAACGCTCCGGCAAACAGCTGCCTGCCGGGGGCATTCCGCCCCGGCAGGCAAGGCCTTGTGGTAAAGTCTGGCGCTGAACTTAGCTACATTTTTCACACAAGGTTACGAAGGCAGATGACAAGCAATAAGGTGAAACCGAAGGCGGAGCCGGTGGTGGAAATCCGGTCGCAGGCGCCGACCATGTCCGATGTGGCCAAATTGGCGGGCGTCTCGCCGATGACGGTGTCGCGCGTGATGAACGGCGATACCAATGTCCGCGACAAGACCCGGCAACGCGTCGACGCGGCGGTGGCCGCGCTGAACTACGTCCCCAACCAGGCCGCACGCCGGCTTGCCGGCTCGCGCCCGATACGGGTTGGTTTCCTTTACAGCAATCCCAGCGCCGGCTACCTGAGCGAATTCCTGGTCGGCCTGCTGAACCAGGCCAGTCCCAACAACGTCCAGCTGGTGGTGGAAAAGTGCGAGGCCGACGAGCACGGCATCGAGCAGGCGCGCCGCCTGATCGCCAACGGCGTCGACGGCATCATCCTGCCGCCGCCGCTGTGCGACACCCCGAACCTGATCGACCTGATCGTCGCCTCCGGCACGCCGGCCGTGACGGTGGCCTGCGGCCAGCCGGACGCCCGCGTCGGCGGCGTCAGCATCGACGACTTCAGCGCCGCCCATGCGATGACCTGCCACCTGGTGTCGCTGGGCCACCAGCGCATCGGCTTCGTCATCGGCCATCCGAACCAGACCGCCAGCGCGCGCCGGCTGGCCGGCTTCAAGGCCGCCATCGCCGAGAAAAACATCCCCAGTTCGCCGGAGCTGATCGTGCAGGGCATGTTCACCTACCGTTCCGGCCTGGACGCGGCCGAAGTGCTGCTGGGCCTGGAGCAGCGCCCGACCGCCGTTTTCGCCAGCAACGACGACATGGCCGCCGCCGTGGTGGCGATCGCCCACCGACTGGGGCTGGACGTGCCGGGCGACCTGACGGTGGCCGGCTTCGATGACACCGCGCTGGCCAGCACCATCTGGCCGGAGCTGACCACGGTGCGCCAGCCGATCACCGATATGGCGGCAGAGGCGGTGCAGTTCCTGGTGCACCAGATCCGCGCCAAGCGCAACGGCGAGCCGGACGCGCCCAAGCACGCGGTGATCGACTACAAACTGATACGCCGCCAATCCGACGCCGCGCCGCGCCTGCGGCCATCAACCAAGGTGGTGGCCAAGCCCCGCGCGTGACGGCTGCCTTGATCGGGTCTTGTGGATCACTTGAGCAGCAAGGCCGGCAATTCCTTGAGGAATTCATCGCGCGCCAGCACGCCGGCCGACACGTCCTGCGGCTGCGTCGCGTCCCTCTGCATCAGGTGCGCAAAGACGAAGGTGCGCGAACCTTTCGACGCCCATCCGACATACCAGCCAAAGCCGGAAGCCGCGCCGGTCTTGCCGTTGATGCGCCAGCCTGCGGGAGGCTGGCCGAACTGCGTCAGCCGGGCCGTCATGTCGTAGGCATGGGCGCTCACGCCCAGCCGGCGGTTGACGATCTTGTCCAGGAACGCGAGCTGTTCCAGCGGCGAGATCCGCAGCGAGGAACCTATCCACGACATGGTCAGTCCGTCATTTTCCGCGTCGCCCGAGACGTCGGCATTCCCGTAATTGAATTTCCGCGTGTATTCGGCGAAGCGCTGCATGCCCAGGGATTTTGTCACCTGCTGTGAATACCATACGACCGAATCGCTCATCCACTTGGCGGGATCCGTCGCTTCGCGCCAGCTGGGTCGCCAATCGACATAGCCCGGGCGGAACGGCAGCTTCGGCGTGTGCGCATCCTTGAGGAAACCGGAGTCGTAGCCCATCAGGCTGATGGCGATCTTGAAGGTCGACGCCGGCGTCACCTGGCGCTGGCAGTCGCCGCGCTGGACCAGCATCGCGCCGGTGACGGCTTCGGCAATGGCGGTGCACACTTCGGTGGCATGGACGGCTGAAGTCCAGACGAGGCTGCACAGCGCCCCCATGACCATGTGGCGAAAATTCATACTGCTGTCTCCTTGTTAAAGCGCGTCCAGTTGCGCCGGCAGATCGCGCAGGAAGGCTTGCTTGGCGCGGGGGCCGGCGGCGGCTTGCTGCCTGTCCTCCAGCACGAGGCGGGCGAACACCACCTTGCGGCTGCCCTTGGTCGCCCAGCCGACGAACCAGCCGTAGCGGTGTTTCTCGTCATCGCGGCCGTTGGCCAGCACCGGCGCGGCCGTGCCGGTTTTCCCGTGGATCTCCCAGCCGTTGGGCAGGGCATCGAGCTCGGTGAGTCGGGCCGTCATCTCATAGGCATGTTCCGACAGCGGCAGCTTGCGGTTCAACATGTTGCTGAGGAAAACCACCTGTTCAACCGGCGATATCTTCAGGCTGGAAGCTATCCACGACATCGCGAGGCCATTGTCCTTGCCGGCATCGCCGGAGACATCGCGGTTGCCGTAGTTGAGACTGTTCACGTAGCGCTGGAAGCGCTCGGCGCCCAACTGCGAGGTCACCTGCTGGGCATACCACACGGTTGAATTCCGTATCCAGCTGGTCGGGTCGGTGGTTGCGCGCCATGACGGGTTCCAGTCCGTATAGCCGGCCTTGAACGGCAGTCTCGGCGTGTGCTCGTCGCGCAGGATGCCGCTGTCGTAGCCCATCAGGCTGACGGCGATGTTGAACGTCGAGGCGGGCGTGACGCGTTCGTCGCAATGGCCGTCGTGGACCAGCCGCTTGCCGCTGTCGGCATCCGCCATCTCGGTACAGCTGAACGGCGTTTCCGTTGCCGGCAGCACGGCCTGCGCCAGCGGGGCGATGCGCCACGCGAAGGCCGGCTGGAAGGCGAGGCTGCCCGCGAACACTGCCGCCAGGCCGGCCAGCGCGGCGCATCGGGCCCATGGGCCGCGCGGCGCGGCGGGCTCGCGTATCAGGCCGATGCGGGCCGCCACGGTGCTCGCGCTGACGCCGCCGAAAGCAAGCGTGGCGTTTACCTGGCGATGCTGCAGTTTCAATTGAGCGATCAGCGCCGCCGCATAGGCTTTGCGTTCTGTCTGCGGACGGCCACGCAGCACATCGCGGTCGCAGCCCAGCTCTTGCGCCCACGAGAGCTGGGCGCGCAACAAACGCATGCAGGGGTTGAACCACAGCAGCGTTTGCAGCAGCAGGCCGACGCTCATCCATTGCAGGTCATGCCGCCGCATATGCGTCAGTTCATGCTCGACGATCATCCGTTGCTGGCCAGCCTCAAAGCTGCGCAGGTGACGCGGCAGCAGCAGGCGAGGACGGAACAGACCGAACAGCATGGGCGAGATTGGCGCGTCCACTTCGATGACCGCCAGCGCGGGCGTACCGGGCGCGGCAAAGCCGTCGTGCTGATTCAAGACGGACAGCCGGTGGCCGGCCGCGGCGAGGCCATTCAATGTCCGGCGCCCCAGCCACAATCTGGCCAGCGCATAAGCCAGGCCGAGCGGATATAGCAGCAGCCAGGCTTGCGCGCCGATGGCGAGCCAGGAGCGATAGTCCGCCTCCGTATTCGCCGCGCCGGCCGGGTTGGCGGCGGCAGCCGGCGTGCCCGTTTTGCCGGGATCGGCCAGATGCGCGGCCACATTGTCGGACAGTTCTATCGGTGGAATAAAACGCAGGCGTTCGCTGTGCGGCAGCAGGATCACCAGGAAAGCCGCCACAACCGTCGCCTGGCTCAGCAGCCACGTCGAGCGTTGCAGGGAAAACTCGGGCAGGCGGCGGCGGAAAGCAACCAGCAACGCCCACACGACCAGTCCCACGGCCACAGAGCCGCAGCTGGCCAGCAGGAAGCGTAAAGCCAGCAGGTCGGATGGCGTCATTTGGCGCCGTCCTCGCCGGTGGGCCAGTCGTTCAGCAACTGCTCGAGCTGCGCCAGCTCATCCTCGTCGACGAGCTTGCTGCCGGTGAACATATTGGCCGGCAAAGGCGCATCCATCTCCATCACTCGCTTGCTGAAGTCGCGCGCGAACGCGGCCAGCGTGCCGACCTTCTCAAGCGCCGCCTCATATACCTGCACACCGTGCAGCGTGCGCTGCCTTACCGAGCCCTTGTCCAGCATGCGCTCCAGGGTCTTGCGCGTGGACGAGTACGACCAGCCCAGCTCCTCCTCGACCTGCTCGTGGATTTCGCGGGCGCTGAGCGGCTGCTGCCGCCATAAGGCCTTCAACAGAGTAAGCTCGGAGATCGAGGGGATGGCCATTTAAGTTCCTTTGCGATACACGTCGCCATTGTGCGACATATGTCACAAATAATCAAGGATGGCATTATCCGAATGTTTCCCCGGAAAAATAGAGACGCTATGACCAAACTCGCAATTGCGTGCATGCTGTCCCTCGCGCTGACGCTGCCGGCGGCGGCCCAACAGGAGCCCCGTACGGACTCCGGCCTGTCGATGAAGACCTGGACGCCGGACAACGGCAACGGCAGCTATACCAATCCCCTCTTCTACGACGAGCTGGCCGACCCGGACCTGATACGGGTAAACGAATGGTTCTATCTCACCGGCGCCACCATGCACGCGATGCCCGGGCTGCCGCTGTTGCGGTCGCGGGACCTGGTCAACTGGGAATTCCTCGGCTATGCCGCCGGCGAGCTGGATCTCGGGCCGAGCTACCGGCTGGAGCGCGGCAGGAACGTCTACGGCCAGGGCATCTGGGCGCCCAGCCTGCGCCACCACAACGGCGTGTTCTATATCTTCGCCAACGTGAACGGTCGCGGCACCTGGATGTATTCCGCCATCAATCCGAAAGGACCGTGGACGCACTGGAAAATGAAGCGCAGCCTGCAAGACCTGTCGGTATTGTTCGACGACGACGGCAAGGCTTATGCTGTCTGGGGCCTCCAGCAACTGCGCATCGCGCAATTGACCAATGACCTGAGCGATATCGTGCCGGACACGGAACGCGAGCTGTTCACCAAGGCCGACGGCATGGGCGGAAACGCGCACTTCTACAAGGTCAACGGCAAGTACTACATCGTCAGCGCCAATGATGCGGGCGGCACCATGCCGGCTGCGCGCGCCGACCATGTCTACGGACCGTACGAAGTAAACCCGGCGATCAGCAAGGAGGAAGGTTTCGGCATGGCCGGCGGCTACCGGCTGAAGAACAGGCAGTATCCGTTCGAAGTCGTGCCGCCCAGTCCAGCGTCGCGCGCCATGACGGCCATGCACCAGGGCGGCATCGTGCCGACCGAGGCCGGCGAATGGTGGGGCTTTTCAATGATGGACTACAACTCGGCGGGCCACCTGCTCAGTTTGTCGCCGGTGACCTGGCAGGACGGCTGGCCCTACTTCGGCCTGCCGGGCAACGTGGGACACAGTCCGCGCACCTGGGTCAAGCCGCGCACAGCGCAAGCGCAGCAGATCGCGGCGCCGTTCGTGCGCAGCGACGATTTTTCCGAGCCCGCGCTCAAGCCCGTCTGGCAGTGGAACCATGCGCCGGTTGAAGACAAGTGGTCGCTGA
The DNA here is from genome assembly GCF_047304105.1 of Duganella sp. Dugasp56. Taxonomy (NCBI): domain Bacteria; kingdom Pseudomonadati; phylum Pseudomonadota; class Betaproteobacteria; order Burkholderiales; family Oxalobacteraceae; genus Duganella; species Duganella sp. Dugasp56. The sequence continues at coordinate 172,161 of NZ_JBGLYQ010000007.1, read as the reverse complement.
GCGAACGCCCGGGCTTCCTGCGCCTGCGCTCGATGCAGGCGGCGTCGTTCTGGGAAGCGCGCAACTCGCTGACGCAACGGGCAATCGGGCCGGTGTCCGTGCCGACGGCGGCGCTGGACGCATCCGGGCTGCTGGAAAACGACGTGGCCGGCCTCGGCCTGCTGAACCTGCCGTATGCCACGCTGGCGGTGGAAAAGAAGAATGGCAAGCTCGCCTTGGTGCTGTTCGATCAGGCACGCAACCAGTCCACGCGCATCGGTATCACCGCCACGCGCGTGTGGCTGCGCGCCGAATGCGACTTCCGGACCGAGAAGGCACGCTTCAGCTATTCGTTCGACGGCGAGCGCTTCCAGCCCATCGGGCAGGAATTCACGATGATCTACCAGCCCGTCACCTCGCAGGGCGTGCGCTACGCACTGTTCAACTACAACACGGGCAAGCAGAACGGCGGCGCCGCCGACTTCGCCAGCTTCGAGGTCTACCAGCCCTACCCTCACGGTTTGACGCGGCCCATTCCGTATGGCCAGGTGATACAGCTCGCTTCCTTCAGGGGCTCGGCCGGGCTGGCCGCGCGCGGAGAAGCGCTCGTCAACGCGGCGCCGACGCCGTTCACGATATTGGATCTGGGCCTGGGCCGGGCGGCGCTCCAGTCCGGCAACAGTTATGTGACCATCGCGGCCGACGGCAGCGCCGCGCTGCAACCCGCCCAGTCCGGCGTGACGCAAGCTTTCCAGTGGATAGAGACGCCGACGGGCGAGCTGGTGCTGATGTCGCTACTGACCAACCGCTTCCTGCGGATCGACCCGCGGACCGGCGCCGTCCGCGCCGACGCCCCCGGTCCGCTGCCCGACGGCAGCGACGGCGCCCGCTTCATCTGGTCCAAAAAATAATCAGGGAGGCGTTGTGCGCTTAGGCTCCCACAGCTCGATCTTGTTCCCCTCGGGATCGAGAACCCATGCGAAGCGGCCGTTCGCATCGTCGGCGCGCTTCAGGATGGCGACGCCTTTCGTGCCCAGGCGCGCGAGAAACGCATCCATATCGTCGACCGCGTAGTTGATCATGAACTCGCTGGTCGACGGCGCGAAGTAGTTGGTCGTGGCGGGGAAGGCATTCCAGATCAGCGCCGGAGGATGGTTGGGCGCATCGTAGCGCAGCTTCGCGCCGCCCCACACTTCCAGCGGCATGCCCAGCACATCGCGATACCACGCCGCCAGCGCCTTGGGATCCTTGGCCTTGAAGAATATGCCGCCCACACCGGTAATGTGCCCGGCGGGTTCCGCAGACGCAGAGACGCCCGGACCTGCCATCATGAGCACGCCCAGGCACAGCACCGCTATTGCTCGTATTTTCATCGTTGCTCCTTGCAGTTATCGATCATGGCTCAGGCGATAGCCCGTATCTCCACCCCGTCCATCGCGTAGCGGGCATACAGGAAGTCGCGTATGCCAACGACGTGGTCGCCGGCAAATTCCAGCGCCACGAAATACGCCGGCGCATCAAGCGATACGTTGCGGTCAAACACCAGCATCGCGGCGCGGCCGTCAACCACCGCCGGCGAGAATACCCATTGCACGGCAATGGCGTAGGCGCCGAAGTATTCGCCGACTTCGCTCTTGCCGTTGCGCCGCAGCTTGGTCACGAGCTCAAGTCTGACGTCATCGGCCAGCATGGCGCGTACCGTGTCGAAATCACCGGTCTTGAATCCCTCCACATAGGCAAGCAGCCGGGCGCTGACGGCGCCGTCGATACCGGGCGGTGCCGGTTCGACGGATTCGCCGGCCACCACGCGCAGCCGCTCACGTCCCCGCTGCAGCGCCGATTTGACGGCCGGCTCGCTGGATGCGGTGATCAGCGCCGCCTCCCCCAGCGAATGGCCCAGCACGTCCTTCAAAATCACCGCGCTTCGCTGCAGCGCCGGCAGCCGCATGAAACTGCGCAGGCAGGTCGCGGCAATCTCGGGATCTGGAACTTCGGGAGACGCCAATGTGGCAAGCTCGCCTTCGTCCTCCATCACCGGCGTGCGTGCGCGGTGCCGCAGGAAATCCAGCGACGCGTTGTGGGCGATTCGATAAAGCCAGGCCTGGGGGTTGTCCAGTCCGTCAAAGGAAGCACGCGCGGCAAATGCTTTCACGAGCGTATCCTGGACGATGTCTTCGCCATCGACCACGGACCCGGTCATGCGGGCGCAATAGCGATGAAGCCTGGGCCGCATCTCACCGAGCAGTTTTTCAAAATCCTGCGCCACATCGTTCATTGCTGGCCGCCTCCACGTCCGTCGATACCGGGTACGAGTTTATCAAACTATCAAGCCCTGGCCGCCTCGACGACTTCACCCATGATGGGGTCGATCGTGGCGAGTGCGGCGAGCTTGGGGTAGTAGGCGACCATTCTGGAGTCGGTTCGCATCGTTTCGACCGCCGCGACGTCACGCCATTGGGAATGGATGACGATGCGCGTTCCGTCCGCACTCGCGATCAAGTCGGTGGCAATCCACCCGTCCAACGTACGGATCACCGTGTTGATATTGTCGCGCAACATGTCCAGCACCTGGCGCTGGTTGGCGGGGTCGATGGTCAGGGGAATCATCAAGGTTGTCATAGTTCGTCTCCGGTCGGGCAGGCCCGCCAATCGGGCCTGTTATGTGTAAGACGACGAAGCGGGGCAAAACGGATCGGTCCGAAGAAAAAATCGTTAACGAAATTGATACTCAGCTCAAGGTCCGAGTATGAAAGTTCATACTCGGGCACCGGCGCCTGGCCCCGTCCATTTCAAAAAAACCTCATGTAATCAATGGTTTGGTTCAATGGCCCGGCTTGCCATTCCCGTGGCACAGATAGTGCTAACTCTGTTGTGAAAAGGATATTCGATGGTGGTCATCCGCGTCGAATCGCTTTTTACTATAAATAAAACGGAGACAAAGACAATGAACAAAGTAATTCCCGCCCGAACGCGCAGACCGGCTTCTTGACGCAAGCGCCGGCAGCGCCACTCCATCGCTAATTTCACGGCTGACCGAGTCCGGACCTTGCTCCCGCAGGTCCGGCGGGTATCGCCGCACCCTCGATTTTCAGGGCGCGGCGTTCCAGTGCCCGGTCGCGTAGTTGCACCTATCGCACAATCTTATTGGATCGTTTATGAAAACATCATTAGTAGCTGGGCTCTTGCTCGCCTCCGCAGCCGGCGCCGCCTCGGCGCAATCTGGCGTCACCGTCTACGGCATACTGGACGCTGGCATCGCCCGCGAAACCGGGGGCGCCGATGGCGCGGTCACCAAGCTGGCCACTGGCGTGCAGTCCGGCAGCCGGCTGGGCTTCAAGGGGCAGGAGGACCTGGGCAATGGCATGAACGCCCACTTCGTGTTGGAGAACGGGCTGGATCTCGACACCGGCAAGGCGCGCCAGAACGGCGCCTTATTCGGCCGCCATGCCTATGTCGGCCTGACGACCAGCGCCGGTACCGTCAACCTGGGCCGTCAATGCAACCCGATCTTCATCGCGCTGGACGGCATCGACCCCTTTGAAACCGGCTTTACCGGCGCCGCCACCAACCTGATGAGCATCGGCACGGCACGTACCAATAACACCGTCAGCTATGCAACGCCTAGGCTGAATGGCCTGTCGGCCACCGTGATGGTTGGTTTTGGCGAACAGGCCGGCGATAGCACCTTGGGCCGTACCATCGCTTTTTCCATCGACTACGCCTCAGGCCCGTTGGTAGGAACCCTGGCATATGACAGCCTGAAGATCACTTCTTTCAATACGATGAAAGAGGTCCTGCTGGGCACCAGCTACAACTTCGGCCCCGCGACTGTGCACGCCGCGTTTGAAACCGAAAAGAACGACGTCGGCGGCGATTTCCGCGACTTCCTGCTGGGTGCCTCAGTGCCGCTCGGACAGGGCAAGCTGCTGGCCTCGTATGTGAAAAAACAGGACCGTTCCGCGACCCAGCGGGGCGGAAGACAGTTTGCGGTGGGCTATACCTACACGCTTTCCAAACGCACCAACCTCTACAGTTCATTCGGCAGCATCCGCAACGAACTGGCCGCCACCAACGTGGTGGGCGATGCCTCCAGCGGCGGCAGCGCGCCGGCTGCTGGAGATGGATCGCGAGCACTGTCGGTCGGGATCCGGCATAAGTTCTGACATCCCGGCGAATAAAACCCATAAAGCACCACCGGGGTTTGGCCCCTTTCGGGATCAGGCCCTATCCATCCCCCTTAACTCTCTTGGAGACTCTATGTTCGTTCCTATTTCCTCCCGTCTGTTGTCCGCGCTGTGCGCCCTGGCGCTGCTGGCCGGGTCCGTTCCAGCGGTCCGCGCCGCCGACGCCGCGCCATCGGCCCATGTGACCATCCTGGCCACCGGCGGCACCATCGCCGGCAGCGGAGCCACCAGTACCACCACGGTCGGCTACACGGCCGCCACCGTCGGCGTGGACCGCCTGATCGCCGCCGTGCCGGAACTGGCCAAGGTGGCGCAAGTCAAGGGCGAGCAAGTGTTCCAGATCGCCAGCGAAAACATGAGCAACGAACACTGGCTGGTGCTGGCCAAGCGCGTCAACACGCTGCTGGCGCAGCCGGACGTCGACGGCATCGTCATCACCCACGGCACCGACACGCTGGAAGAGACCGCCTACTTCCTCGACATGGTGGTGAAGAGCCACAAGCCGGTGGTGCTGGTCGGCGCGATGCGCCCGGGCACCGCGCTGTCGGCGGACGGCCCGATCAACCTGTATAACGCGGTGCTGCTGGCGGCCAGCAAGGAAGCCATCGGCAAGGGCGTGCTGGTGGCTTTGAACGACCAGATCCAGGGCGCGCGCGACGTCACCAAGACCAACACCTCGACCCTGGACAGCTTCAAGACGCCGGAGCTGGGCATGCTGGGCTACATCCAGGGCAACAAGGCTTACTTCTACCATGCGTCGACCCGCAAGCACACGACCGACACCGAGTTTGACATCGGCAAGCTGGACGCGCTGCCGCAGGTCGACATCGTCTATGGCTACGCCAACGTCAGCCCGGTCGCGCTGAATGCGCTGGTGGCGGCTGGCGCCAAGGGCATCATCCACGCCGGCGTCGGCGACGGCAGCCTGGCGTCCAAGGTCTTGCCTTCGCTGACCGCGGCCCGCAAGCAAGGCGTGCTGATCGTGCGCTCGGCCCGCGTCGGCCAGGGCATCGTGGCCCGCAACGGCGAAGCCAACGACGACGAGCTGGACTTCGTGGTCTCCGATACGTTGAGCCCGCAAAAGGCGCGCATCCTACTGATGCTGGCGCTGACCAAGACCAGCGACAGCAAGGAAATCCAGCGCATGTTCTACACCTACTAAGTCATCGTTGATGATGGGGAAAAGTCGAACTTGCCCCACGAGCTTTAGCAACGGCGAGTACTTACCCCATCAATCCCAAAGCCACAATTTTGACAAAAAAAACCCGCCAACTGGGGCGGGTTAAATCCAATCCTTGGAGGGAGTTGGAGGAGACAGAGAAATTATGCTGCGCCGCGCCATATTTCGCCAATCATCATTTGTAATGAGATGTATCACTGATGCGCATGGCTTCACCATTCGCCTTTCAAAGCATCTATCGGGGGTTTAGTCCTCCAGCACTTTTTGTCCATTCGTCTAACAGCTCTGCACGGGAAAAATGTTGGCGGGAATCAACGCTATTGAGACTCTGGCGAAGCGGCAGGCAGATCAAGGCTAAGTCCGAGCCTATGTACGATCAATGCAGCACGACTGTGCCAACAATCCTTTTACAACGCCTGATGACAGAATGCTCGGCACGATTTTGTGCACAGTGAGTGTGCCGAAATATGCGAATTAACGCATCACATTGCGAACCAATGTAAAGGTTAAGTATTTGATTTATATGGAAAATTTTGGTGCGGCTGGCGGGGATCGAACCCACGACCCTTGGCTTCGGAGGCCAATACTCTATCCACTGAGCTACAGCCGCACGGAGGGGAATTTCTGAAGTGTGCCGTAGGATACCGTTTTTATCGACACCCGTCCATGGAAAGTGTCGTTTTGAGCATCTTAGCGTTTCCATGAAGGCATTTTTACGTCTATAATCGCCCGTTTGGTGAAGGTTTTACTAGGCAGCTGGCTGATCAATTTTTCGCACGCCACCCGGCTTCGAATTTAGTCTGTTAAGGAAATCATGAGCGACGCACACAACGAACACGAATCCGCCATCCGCACGCCCAAGCAGCTCGTTGCTGCGGTGATTGGCTTCTTTGGGGTTACAGTTATCGGTATTATCCTGCTGGTGCAGTTCGTCACCGCAGACAAATTGACCGGCCGTGGCTCGAACAGCCAGGCTCCTGAAGAAGTCGCCGCCCGTATCGCTCCTGTCGCCGACACCGGCTTCACGCTGAAAGACGCGAACGCACCAAAAGTGCTGCAGTCCGGCGAAGCCATCTACACCTCGACCTGCGCAGCCTGCCACGGCAGCGGTGCCGCCGGCGCTCCGAAGTTCGGCGACGCCGGTGCATGGACTGCCCGCATCGCCCAAGGTTACGACACCCTGCTCAAGCACGCTGTTGAAGGTATCCGCGCCATGCCGGCCAAAGGCGGCAATCCGGACCTGGACGACGTCGAAGTGGCCCGCGCCGTGGTCTACATGGCCAACAAAGGCGGCGCCAAGTTCAAGGAACCTGAAGTGCCGGCGCCAGCCGCCGCTCCTGCGGCAGCTTCCGCTCCAGCCGCATCGGCTCCAGCCAAGTAAGCTTCCGCTGCTCCTGAAGAACCGGCCTCCATGGCCGGTTTTTTTATTTGCGGCCGGACGCGATCTGGTATTTCTTCAGCTTGTCGTAGAGGGTTTTGCGCGGAACCATCAGCTGATCCGCCGCCAGCGCGACATTGCCGTCCACCGCGGCCAGCGCCTGCACGATCAGCTCGCGCTCGTGATGGTCGACCTGCTGCGGCAGCGACAAGGGCTCGCCGGCGGCCGCCGCAGCCGTCCCCAGCCCTAGTCCCAGCACCAGCCGTTCGGCGAAGTTGCGCAGCTCGCGCACGTTGCCCGGCCATTCCGCCGCCTGCCATTGCGCCATCTGCTGCGGACTCCACTCCGGCAGCGGCCGATGGTAGCGGGCGGCCGCGTCGGCGGCGAAGTGGGCAAGCAGCAAAGGAATGTCGTCGCGCCGGTCGCGCAAGCGCGGCAGGTCGATGCTGACCACGCCGATGCGGTAGTACAAATCCTCGCGGAACTGGCCTTGCGCGCTCAGCTGCAGCAGGTCGACCTTGGTTGCCGCGACGATCGTGCATTCCAGCGCGACCGATTCGTTGGCTCCCAGGCGTTCCAGCCGGCGCTCCTGCAGCACGCGCAGCAGCTTGACCTGCAAGGCCATCGGCATGCTTTCGATTTCGTCGAGGAACACGGTGCCGCCATGCGCGAACTCCAGCTTGCCGATGCGGCGCTTTTGCGCACCGGTAAAGGCGCCCGCTTCGTGGCCGAAGATTTCGCTTTCAAACACCGATTCCGGCAGCGCGCCGCAGTTGATGGCGACGAAGTTGCCCTTGCGTCCGCTGGCCGCGTGCAGCAGCCGCGCCACCACTTCCTTGCCGGTGCCGGTTTGGCCGTTGATCAGCACGTCGACGCCGGCCGGCGCGACGTTGCGTATCATGACTTTCAACTGCTCGATGGCAGCGGAGCGGCCGACCAGGTCCGGCATGTCCGGATGCCGGGCGCGGGCCGTGCGCAGCTGGCGGTTTTCCAGCACCAGCCGGCGCCGTTCCTGCGCGCGGCGCACCGCCTCCAGCAGGCGCTCGGTGGCGAACGGTTTTTCGATGAAGTCATAGGCGCCGCTGCGCATCGCGGCCACCGCCATCTCGACGTCGCCGTGGCCGGTGACGACGATGACCGGCAATTCCGCGTCCAGCGCGGCGACCTGCGCCAGCAGGTCGAGCCCGGAGCGGCCAGGCAGGCGCACGTCGGTAACCACCACGCCGGGATAATCGGCGCGCAGCAGCGGCTGCGCTTCCTCGGCGCTGGCGACGGCCTGCACGCTGAAGCCGCCCAGCTCCAGCGTCTGGCTGGTGGCGAGGCGCAGCGCGGCTTCGTCTTCGATCAGGATAGCCTGCACTTCATGCTCCTTCTTGTTGTAGCGGCAGGCGCAGCTCGAAGCACGCGCCGCCCCCGGCTTGATTATGCGCCGCCAGCCGGCCGTTCATGGCCTGCACGATGGACGACGAGATCGCCAGTCCCAAGCCCAGCCCTTTGCCGGAAGGCTTGGTGGTGAAAAACGGTTCAAACAAATGCGCCACCACCTGCTCGGAGATGCCGGCGCCGCTGTCGCTGATGCTGACCAGCGCGCAACCGCCTTCGCGTTCGAGGCGGATGGCGACTTCGCGGCGCTCGGCGCTTTCCACCGCATCCAGCGCGTTGCGCAGCAGGTTGATCAGCACTTGCTCGATGCGCACGCTGTCGCCGGTCACCTTGATGCCGTCCGCCGCCGCGATCTCCAGCGTGACGGCGTGGCGGCGGAACTCGCTCTCCAGCAGAAAGGCGGAGGCCCGCACCGAGGCCGCCAGGTCGACCGTGGCGACCGTCTCGTCCTTGCGGGCGAAGCCTTTCAGCTGGCCGATGATGGCGCCCATGCGCGCGCTGGCCTCGCTGATGTGGCCCAGGTTGCCCGCCACCTGCTCGCCCTGCCCCCGCTCCAGGAAGATGCGGGCGTTGTCGGCAAAGGCGCGGATCGCGGCCAGCGGCTGGTTCAGTTCGTGGGTGATGCCGGTCGCCATCTGGCCCAGCATCGCCAGCTTGCCGGCCTGGACCAGCTCGTTTTGCGTGGAGCGCAGCAGGTGTTCGGTTTCCTGCAGCTTGGCGTATTTGCTTTCCAGGTGCTGATTGGTGGTGCGCAGCTGCAGCGTGCGCTCGACGATCTTGTCGTCCAGTTCGGCGGCGGCTTTTTGCAGCGCGGCGCGCGAGGCCATGCGTTCTTCCAGCCGGCGCCGGCGCTGATGCAAAGCCCAGACCGACACCACGGCGCAGGCCAGCAACAGGGTCGCCGCTGACGCCCACTGCGCGCCGGTGCGCAGCACGCGGGCCTGGCCGGGGAACAGCATCAGCTGCCAGCCCAGCTGGCCGACCGCCTGCGTGACGAACAGGTCGGGATGGCCGCTCAGCGGCGTCACCTTCTGGCCCATGTATTGCTGCGTGTGCGCCAGTTGCCGCTCGGTGGCGGCATCCAGCTTGTTCAGGCTGCGGTAAATCCAGTCGGGACGGTTGCTGAGGAAAATCACGCCGGCGCTGTCGGCCAGCACGATGGCGTCGTCGCTGCTGCGCCAGGTGCTTTCGAAATCGGCCAGGCTGATCTTGACGGCGACCACGCCGGTGACGGGGCCGCCGGCCGTGCCGTTGCGGTATACGGGCTGGGCGATGAAGTAGCCGGCCTCGCTGGTGCTGGTGCCGATGCCGTAGAAGCGCCCCGCCCTGCCATGCAGAGCGGCGTCGAAGTAGGGACGATAGGAAAAGTTTTTGCCGACAAAGCCCAGCGGCTGGTCCCAGTTGCTGGCGCCTATGGTCAGGCCGTCGCGGTCCATCACGTAGATGGCGCCGACCTTGGCCTGCTGCTGGATGGTCTGCAGCGTGCTGTTGAGGCGGGTGATCGCTTGCGCGTCGGACGGGTGCGCCAGCGCCACGATCAAGTCGGGCTGGAAGCCCAGCACGAAAGGCAGCGTCTCATATTTTTGCAGCAGCGACTGCAGGTCCGGCGCCATCAGCTGCAACTGGCGCTGGCCCTGCTGCCGCAGTTCCTCTCGGGCGCGCCAGGTGCCTGCCAGATACGATCCGGCAATCACGCCCAGCGCGCACACGAGTGCGAACAGCAATAGCAGGGATTTTTGGGCGCGCATACGCAGATTCTACTGCACCGTGCGGACGCGGCCTTAATCCACCGCCGCCATGCGCATCTCGTCGTTGTGATGGCGCTGCTGTTCCTCCATCACCAGCTGGCCCAGTTCGCGTTTCAGCGCGTTGAACTCGGCGGCGGCCGGGTCGCGCAGGCGCGGCAGGTCCACCATCAGGTCGCGCTTGACGGTGCCGGGACGGTAGGTCATGACGACAATGCGGTCGGCCAGGTAAATCGCCTCCTCGATGCTGTGGGTGACGAAGATGATGGTCTTCTTCAGCTCGGCCCAGATGCGCAGCAATTCGTCCTGCAGGTTGCGGCGGGTCAGCGCGTCCAGCGCGCCGAACGGCTCGTCCATCAGCATGATCGGCGAGTCCAAGGCCAGCACGCGGGCGATGGCGACGCGCTGGCGCATGCCGCCGGACAGGTCTTTCGGATAGCGGTTTTTGAAATCGCTCAGCGACAGCATGCCCAGCAGCTGATCGACCTTGGCCGTGATTTCCGCCTGCGGCATGCCCTTGATCTCCAGGCCGAAGGCGATGTTTTTTTCCACCGTCATCCAGGGGAACAGCGCGTACTCCTGGAATACCATGCCACGCTCGGGGCCGGGGCCGGTCACCAGCTTTTTGTCGGCCGTGATGGTGCCCGACGATGGCAGCGAGAAACCGGCGATCGCGTTCAGCAGCGTGGACTTGCCGCAGCCCGAAGGCCCCAGCAGGCAGACGAACTGGCCTTGCGGAATGTCGAGGTTGATCTCCTTGAGGGCGATCACTTCGCGGCTGTCGGTCTTGAAGACCTTGTTGACGTCTTTGACTTCGATATGCGTCGAGTTGATGTCCATCTTCATGTCAGTTCTCCAGGCCGCGGTGCCAGCGCAGCAAATGATTGTTCAGTTTGTTCATGCCCACGTCGATGATCAGGCCCAGCATGCCGATGCTGATCATGCCGGCGATGATCTTGTCCGACCAGAAGTACTCGCGCGCCTCGAGGATGCGGAAGCCGAGGCCGTTGTTCACCGCGATCATCTCGGACACGATGACCACGATGAAGGCGGTGCCGATGCCGATGCGCACGCCGGACAGGATGTAGGGCACGGCGGCCGGCAGCATCACGCGGACAAACATCGTGCGCTGGCTGACGCCGAGGTTGCGGGCGGCGCGGATGTAGATGCCGTCCACCTGGCGCACGCCGGCGATGGTGTTGACCAGCACCGGGAAGAAGGCACCGAGCGCGATCAGGAACACGGCCGGCGCGTTGCCCAGGCCGAACCACAGGATGGCCAGCGGGATGTAGGCGATCGGCGGGATCGGGCGCAGCAGCTGCATCAGCGGATTGAACCATGCATACATGCGCTTGCTCGATCCCATCAGCAGGCCCAGCGGCAGCGCCAGTCCGGCGCCAACGGCGAAACCGACCACCACGCGGTACATGCTGCCCAAGGTGTCGCCCAGCAGTTCGCCGGACAGCGCCCAGCTCAGCCAGGATCCCGCGGCCGGATCGTAGGCGGTCAGCGGCAACAGGTATTCAAACCACTTCTGCACCACCGCCGCCGGCGATGGCAGCACCTGCGGGTTGACCCAGCCCAGCATGGCGCTGGCTTGCCACAGCGCGATGATGACGATGGGCGCAATCACGCCCGAGGCGGCTTCCCGCCAGTTTTGCTTGCTCATGATGAGTGTCTCCGCTTATTGCATGTTATTGGATGTTGAGGCTTTTCTTGGCCGCTTCCAGCAGGTCGGTCTTGACCCAGTCCTTGGCCACCGGCGCGGCGCGCATCTTGCCGGTGCCGTGCTTGGCCATCACGTCGGTGGTGACCTGGATGTGCTCGGGGGTGACGTCGTAACTGTACGGCGAGTTGCTGATGGCGTCGTCGAAATCGTCCTTGGTGATCTGGTTCTTGAAGATCACTTCGCGCACGTATTTCTCGGCGACCGGCTTGTTGTCGATGAACAGCTTGGTGGCCTGGACGAAGCAGGTCATGAACTTGGCGGCGGTGGCGCGGTGTTCCTTGTAGAATTTCTCGCTCATCACCATGGTGCGGATCGGCGCGCCGATCGGCGTGTCGTAAGGCTTCATCACTTCAACGCCGTAGCCCTTGTTGATCGCCTGCGACGATTGCGGCTCGCTTTGCATGATGGCATCGAGGTTCTTGCCCAGCAGCGCCTGGTTCAGATCGGCGAACGCCAGGAACACCAGTTGCACATCCTTGCCGGGCTGGTCGGAGACGGTCAGGCCCGCTTGCGCCAGCTCGGCGATCAGCAGCACCTCGTGGATGCCGCCGCGCGTGACGCCGACCCGCTTGCCCTTCAAATCCTTGATCGACTTGATGTTGCTGTCGGGACGGGCGACCAGCCGCGCGCCGCCCTTGGCGAAGCCGGCCACCACATAGATCGGCGCGCCGTTGGCGCGGCCGGAAATGGCGGCCTCGGAGGCGGTGGCAGCGACGTCGAGCTCGCCGGCCAGGATGGCCTGCATCACGTCCGGGCCCTTGGCGAAGACATGCTCTTCCACCTTGATGCCGCACTTGGGCGCGATTTCCTTGATATACGAGACGGCGCCGTAGTGGGCGAACTTGAGGTTGCCGAGGCGGACCACTTCCTGGGCTTGCGCGCTGGATGCGGCGGCGACGGCGAGGGTCAGGGCTAACAGACGGAACTTGGACATGCTGGTCTCCATTGTGGTTGTAGTTACCGGAGACATTGCAGCTTCCGTGCCAAGCACGGCCTGTGCTTCAAGTCATTGATTTATAAAGAATCCGCCTGCTTGGCCAAGCATGCCGGCGGCGGAAACCCGCATAAGCAAGGCCGCCTCCATGCGGAAATCCGCCAGTTATCGGCCCGTGATGTATTTCCAAAAATATTATCATGTTAATATGGTTGCATATTATCAACGCGCTTCGATGCGCCTTTACCATGTCCGCTTTCCGCTTCTCCATACGCTCCATAATCATAGCCGCCATGATCGCGGCCCTGGCCGCCTGCGGCGGTGGAGGCGGCGGCGCTCCGTCAGCGCCTGCGCCACCGGCCCCGCCACCACCGACGCTGGCCGGCATCAGCCTGCTTGCAGGTTCGATTGGCGGCGCCGGCAATATCGATGGCACAGGCACGGCAGCACGGCTGGCGTCGCAGTTCAGCGTCGCCGCAGGCGTCGATGGCACGTTCTACATAGCCGAGCGAAGCAACTACGCGATACGCAAGGTGACGCCGGCTGGCGCCGTCACGATATTTGCCGGCAATGGCAAGTTCGTCACACTGGACGGCATCGGTACCGGCGCCGGATTCTCCGACCCCGAGGCGCTGACCGTAGATGGCGCAGGCAACGTCTATGTGGTGGATGGCAGCGCGATCCGCAAGATCACGCCTGCCGGCGCGGTGACCACGCTGGCGGGAAAAGCGTCCAGCTATGGCACAAACGACGGCGCCGGCGCCGATGCAGGTTTTCACCGGCCGCAAGGAATCGCCGTCGATGATGCGGGCAATATCTACGTTGCCGACACCGGCAATGCAAGCGTGCGCAAAATTACGCCGGGCGGCGTAGTGACGACGGTGGCGGGCAAGGCCGGAGAGACGGCTATTACCGACGGACCGGTACAGTCGGCGCGCTTCAACGGCCCCAACGGGATTACGATCGACGGTGCGGGTAATATTTACGTCGTCGAGTTCGACGGCGTGTTTTATTACGTGCGCAAGGTATCTGCCGCCGGCACCGTCAGCACGCTGGCCAAGATCGCAACCGGATACACGATACCGTTGATTGACCCCGGCTCGGTCGGCCTGAGCGCCGATCGGGCAGGCAATGTTTTCCTTGCTGATGGTCTCGACAACACGGTCCGTAAGATTGCTGCGGATGGCAGCATCACCATCCTGGCCGGAGCGGCCGGTATGGCTGGCTATGTCGATGCCGCCGGCAGCGATGCGCGCTTTCAGCAACTGTGGGGCATCACAGCCGACCGTTCGGGCAATGTGTATGCCGGCGATAGCAGCGCGCTACGCAAGATCACCCCCGCTGGTATGGTAACCACGCTGGCCGGTGCGATGGAGCAAAGCGGCGCGGCTAATGGTGCCGGCGCCGGCGCCCGCTTCGGCAACCTGACCGGCATCGCCAGCGATGCCGCAGGCAATGTCATCGTCACCCAAGGCACCCTCGACGGCCACACCGTCCCGATGCACGCAATCCGCATGATCTCGCCGGCCGGTGTCGTCACCAACCTGGCGGGGTCCGCGGATAAGTCAGGCTCGACCGATGGCAACGCGACAGACGCCTTGTTCAACAATCCCACCGGCATGGCAGTGGACAGCGACCGCAACATATACGTCGCGGACAACGGCAACCACACGATCCGCAAGATCGCGGCCAACGGTACGGTCACCACGCTGGCCGGCTCCGCCGGCAAGGCAGGCAGCGACGACGGCGCCGGCGCGGCGGCCAGATTCAGCTCGCCAGCGCATCTGGCGGTCGACAGCGCGAACAACATCTACGTCGCCGACGTCGGCAGCAGAACTCTCCGCAAGATTACACCGGCGGGCATAGTCACCACGCTCGCACTGTCGTACGCTGCGAATGATGTGCCGTTGTCCGGGATCGCTGGCATCGCGGTCGACCGCAGCGGCAACCTCTACGTCAGCGATACGCGGGAAATGTATTTAGGCAGCAGCAGCACCATCCGCAAGATCACGCCGGCCGGCAATGTGACGACGCTGGCGGGAACGTATCAAGTGAACGGCGATGCGGACGGTAACGGTGCGGCGGCGAGTTTTCGCAGCGCCGCCGGCATCGCGGTGGCTACGGACGGCAATGTCTACGTGGCCGACAAGAACAACAGCCTGATCCGCCGCATCACGCCCGATGGCGTGGTCACGACCGTTGCGGGACAGCGCGGCACCCTGGGCATCTCACTGGGCAGCTTGCCGGGATCGCTTTACTTTCCCGGCAATATCAGCGCCGGCCCCAACGGCGAACTGTACGTCACGTCTGAGTACGCGGTGCTGAAACTGCGGTTCTGATGGAGAAAGCTTGCGTCAGCTGCAGAGGCCGAAAGCCTTGCGGTCGGCGAAGTAGCGGTAGGTGAAGGTGCGCATCGGGTATTTGGTCAGCGCGATCTCGAACGCGGGCGGCACCACGTCGAAGCGTTCCGGCAGCTTGTCCTTGACGCGCAGGCGCACGCGCCAGATGGTGTCGTCGCTGGTGGCGCCGGCCACCAGCATGTCCGGCACCTTGGGGATCACGTCGACGATTTCCGGCTTGGAATTGGTGGCGCGCTGGTAGAAGCTGACCAGTTCCAGCTTCGCCAGCACCGGCCCCTTGGGCGCGGTGACGTGGTAGTCGCGGCTGAGGAACATCGCCCGTTCGCCGCGCGGCACCAGGTAGACAAAGGTGAATTCGGCGCCGCCGTCGGGCAGCGTGACCGGCGGCGTGGTCGACACGCTTATCCCGCGCGGCAACTCGTAGCGCGAACCCTCCTGCCAGGTCTTGCACTCCGGCGTCTTCGCCATATACACATCAACAGGCGTGAAAGAATCGCCGCAAGCGGTCAGCAGGGACAACAAGGACAAGGGCGCGACGTGACGCAGGCGCATAGGAGCAGTTCGTGAGTTGAAGGCGCCCTAGTTTACCTCATTGGCGGCCGGACGACCTTCTCGAAGGAGGAGTGGGTGGTTGTTAGCTAGTGTTGCATTTCCTTGAAAACAGTTGGCGCACGCTTGATATCCCCCACTCAAAAGGATACTGTGAATCAACCTAACTGCGGAGGAAACCCCGCGCCACCTGAAAGCACGCCATATGAAAACTACAATTTTTCGCAGGGTAGCCGGGCTGTTTCTTGCATCATGGATGTCGGCCGCAGCAGCGGAAACCGGCGTGACGGCGACGGAAATCAAGATAGGCATGGCCAACGCGCTGTCCGGCCCCACAGCGGGGCTCGGCCAGGGGATGAAGGCTGGCAGCGAGGCGTATTTTAAAAAAATCAATGCCGCTGGCGGCGTCCATGGACGCAAGATCACGCTGGTGAGCGAGGACGACGGCTACGATCCGCCGCGCACCGCCACCGCCACCGAAAAACTGATCAAGAAGGACGGCGTGTTCGCGCTGTTCGGCTATGTCGGCACCCCGACCAGCAAGGCCGCGATCGGCCTGGTGAACGAGAACAACATCCCGTTTTTTGCGCCGTTCACCGGCGCCGAGTTCCTGCGCACGCCGCTCAACAAGCATGTCTTCAATATCCGGTCGTCGTACTTCAACGAGATCGAGCTGCAGGTCGAACGCCTGGTCACCGATGCCGGCATCACCAAGATCGGCCTGTTCTATCAGGAAGACACCTACGGCAAGGTCGGCAAGGAAGGGCTGCAGCTGGCGCTGCAAAAGCGCAAGATGAACATTACCGGCGAGGGTCACTATCTGCGCAACACCGAGGATGTCGACGCCGGGCTGGCGGCGCTGCTGGCGGCCAAGCCGGAAGCGGTGCTGATGGTCGGCACCTACAAGGCATGCGCCGAGCTGGTGAAAAAAGCCAACGCAGCCGGCTTCAAACCGAAATTCTTCAACCTGTCGTTTGTCGGCACCGCCAACTTCATCAAGGCGGCCGGCGACGCGGCCGAAGGCGTCTACATCACCCAGGTGGTGCCGTCGCCATTCGACGAATCGCTGGCCATCGCCAAGCAATACCACGCGGACATGAAGGCGGCGGGCATCAACGAAGTGGACTACACGTCCTTCGAAGGCTACGTGGACGCCGTCGCGCTGGTGGAAGGCTTGAAGAAAGCCGGCCCCGACCTGACCCGCGCCAGCTTCCTCGCCGCGCTGGAGAGCATGAACGTCAACCTGGGCGGCCTGGACATCGCCTTCGGCCCGCAAGACCACCAGGGCTTGAACAAGGTCTACCTGACCAAGGTCCAAAAAGGAAAGCCAGTTCCAGTCAGCAAGCTCTGACAAACCGATCCCGAATTGAAAAGGGCCGCATCGCTGCGGCCCTTGTTGCGTTACGTGGCGATTACCACATGATCACGCGGTCTTTTGGCGCCAGGTACATCTTGTCGCCTGGCTTCACGCCGAAGGCGTCGTAGAAGCCCGGCTGGTTGCGCATGGTGCCGTTGGCGCGGAACTGGCCTGGCGAGTGCGGGTCGGTCTTGATCTGCTGGATCTGCGCCGCTTCACGCATCTTCATGCGCCACACCTGCGCGAAGCCCATGTAGAAGCGCTGGTCGCCGGTCAGGCCGTCGATCACCGGAGCAGGCTTGCCCTTCAGCGACAGCTTGTAGGCCTTGTACGCGATCGCCACGCCGCTGTTGTCGGCAATGTTCTCGCCCAGGGTCAGCTCGCCGTTGACGTGGTAGCCGGGCAGCGGGCTGAACTGGTTGTACTGGTCGACCAGCATCTTGGTCTTGGCCGCGAAGTTCTTGTGGTCGGCCTTGGTCCACCAGTCGCGCAGGTTGCCGTCGCCGTCGTACTGGGCGCCCTGGTCGTCGAAGCCGTGGCTGATCTCGTGGCCGATCACGCCGCCGATGGCGCCGTAGTTGACCGCGTCATCCGCGTCGGCGTTGAAGAACGGCGCCTGCAGGATCGAGGCCGGGAACACGATCTCGTTCATCTCGGGATTGTAGTAGGCGTTGACGGTTTGCGGCGTCATGCCCCACTCTTCGCGGTCGATCGGCTTGCCCAGCTTGTTCAGTTCCTTGTTGTAGTCGAACTGACGCGAACGCAGCACGTTGCCGACCAGGTCGTCCTTGGACACTTCCAGCTTGGAGTAGTCGCGCCAGTGGTTAGGATAGGCGATCTTGGTGGTGAACTTGGCCAGCTTGATCTGCGCCTGCTTCTTGGTGACCGGGCTCATCCAGTCCAGCTTGTCGATGCTGGTCTTGTAGGCGGCCAGCAGGTTCTTCACCAGCGCTTCCATGCGCGCCTTGCGCTCGGCCGGGAAGTTTTGCTCGACGTAGATCTTGCCGACGGCTTCGCCCAGCGCGCCTTCGGTCACGGACACGCCGCGCTTCCAGCGTGGGCGCTGCTCGGTCACGCCGCTCAGCACGGTGCCGTAGAACGAGAAGTTTTCGTCGACGAAGGCCTTGCTCAGGTATGGCGCGTTGGAGCGCAGCAGGTGCCACTGGAAGTAGGCTTTCAGCGTGTCCAGCGGGGTGCTGTCCAGCAGCGCGGTCATGCCCTTCAGGTAGCTAGGCTGGCTGACGATCACGTAGCTGACCTTGCCGGCCACGCCGGCGTCGGCCAGGTAGGCGTTCCAGTCGTAGCCTGGCGCCGTAGCGCCCAGCTTGGCGATGTCGACCTTGTTGTAGGCCTTGACCGGGTCGCGCAGTTCGACCTTGGTCCACTGGATCTTGGCCAGCTCTTTTTCAAATTCGACGATGGCGTGCGCGGTGACGGCGCCGTGCGGATCGCCGGCCAGGGTCAGCATCTTGCCGATGTGCAGTTCGTACTTGGCCAGCGCGTCGGCCATCTTGGCGTCGTCCGCTTTCAGGTAGTAGTCACGGTCCGGCAAGCCCAGGCCGTCCTGGTACAGGTCGGCCACGTATTTGGTCGAATCCTTGTTGTCCTGGTGGACGCCGTAGTTGTACGGCGCGGTCACGCCGATCTGGTTCAGGTGCGAGATCAGCGCCGGCAATTGCTTCTTGTCCGAGATCGCGGCGATCTTCGCCATTTCAGCGTTCAGCGGGGTCAGGCCCAGTTGCTCCAGCCTGGCTTCGTCCATGAAGCTGGCGTAGAAGTCGCCGATGCGCTGGGCTTCCGCTCCGCCAGCCTTGTTCGACGCGGCGCCTTCAATGATGGAACGCAGCTGCGGCTGGATATCGTCGCGCAGCTTGGCGAACGAGCCCCAGCTGGCCTTGTCGGCCGGGATTTCCGTCGTCGCCAGCCACTTGCCGTTCATGTGGGTGAACAGATCGTCCTGCGCGCGCACGGCCGGGTCGATGTATTCCACGGCGATGCCGGAGGCCATGGTGCCGCTTGCTATCTTGGCGCTGGCGGGAGCTACACTTTTGGTGTTGTCCGCGGCGCCGGCCAGGCCTGCGATCAGGCTCAGGGTCAATGCACTTACGAGATGACGTTTCACGATTATCCTTCTGGTTTGAAAAACGAAACAGGCCAATCCACGTTGTTTGGCCCCGTGCGGTTTTATATCACAGGGGCCGGCCAACACAAAATGGTTACCACATGATGACGCGGTCTTTAGGCGCCAGATACATCTTGTCGCCCGGTTTTACGCCAAAAGCGTTGTAAAAACCCGGCTGGTTGCGCACCGTGCCGTTGGCGCGGAACTGGTCGGGCGAGTGCGGGTCGGACTTGAGGTAAACGATTTGCTGCGCGTCGCGGATCTTGCTGCGCCACACCTGGCCGAAGCCCATGTAGAAGCGCTGCTCGCCGCTCAGGCCGTCGATGACCGGCGCCGGCTGGCCGTTCAGCGAAATCAGGTAGGCCTTGTAGGCGATCGCCGCGCCGCTGTTGTCGGCGATGTTTTCGCCCAGGGTCAGCTCGCCGTTGACGTTGTAGCCCTTGACCGGGCTGTAGGCGTTGTATTGCTTGACCAGCATCCTGGTCTTGGCCGCGAAGTTCTTGTGGTCGGCCTTGGTCCACCAGTCGCGCAGGTTACCGTCGCCGTCGTATTGCGCGCCCTGGTCGTCGAAGCCGTGGCTGATCTCGTGGCCGATCACCGCGCCGATGCCGCCGTAGTTGACCGCGTCGTCGGCGTCCGCGTTGAAGAACGGCGGCTGCAGGATCACGGCCGGGAACACGATCTCATTCAGTTCCGGGTTGTAATAGGCGTTGACGGTTTGCGGCGTCATCCCCCATTCGTCGCGGTCGATCGGCTTGCCTAGCTTGTTGAGCTCCTTCAGGTATTCGAACTCGTGCGAGCGCTGCATGTTGCCGACCAGGTCATCCTTGGCCACCACCAGCTTGGAATAATCGCGCCATTTGTTCGGATAGCCGATCTTGGTGGTGAACTTGGCCAGCTTGGCCTGCGCCTGCTCCTTGGTGGCCGGGCTCATCCAATCCAGGGTGGTGATACTTTGCTTGAACGCTTCCAGCAGGTTCTTGACCAGCGCTTCCATGCGCGCCTTGCGCTCGGCCGGGAAGTGCTGCTCGACGTACAGCTTGCCCAGGCTCTCGCCCAGCGCGCCGTCGGTGGCGTTGACCGCGCGCTTCCAGCGCGGCTGCTGTTCCTTGACGTCGGCCAGCACGGTGCCGTAGAAGGCGAAGTTTTCCAGCGCGAAGTCCTTGGACAGGTAGGGCGCGCTGGCATGGATCACCTGCCATTGGAAATAGGCCTGCCAGGTAGCCAGCGGCGTCTTGTTGAGCACCTTGTTGAAGCCGGTGACGAAGCTCGGCTGGCTGACGATGACGTAGTCGACCTTGCCGGCGATGCCGGTGTCGTTGAGCCAGGTGGACCAGTCGTAGCCCGGCGCCAGCTTGGACAGCTTGGCCAGCGGTACCTTGTTGTAGGCCTTGACCGGGTCGCGCAGCTCGACCTTGGTCCACTGGATTTTCGCCAGTTCGGTTTCCAGCGCGACGATGGACTTGGCGTCGGCCGCGGCGTTCTTGTTGCCGGCCAGCGCCAGCATTTTAGTCACGTGCTGCTGGTACTTGGCCAGCGTGTCGGCCATCTTCTTGTCGGACTTCTTCAGGTAGTAGTCGCGGTCCGGCAGGCTCAGGCCGTCCTGCACGATGTCGGCCACGTACTTGGTCGAATCCTTGTTGTCCTGGTGGATGACGAAGCCGTACGGCGCCGTCACGCTGAAGCGGTTGTAGTGGGCGATCAGCGCCGGGATTTCCTTCTTGTCCTTCAGCGCGGCGACGCGGTCCAGCTCGGCGCGCAGCGGGCTCAGGCCCAGCTGCTCCAGCCTGGCCTCGTCCATGTAGCTGGCGAAGAAGTCGCCGATGCGCTGGGCGTCGGTGCCGTTGGCCTTGTCCGGATTGGCGGCGGCCGCTTCGATGATGGCGCGCAGCTGCGGCTTGGTGTCGTCGTCCAGCTTCTCGAACGAGCCCCAGCTCGATTTGTCGGAAGGAATCTCGGTCTTGGCCAGCCATTTGCCGTTCAGGTTGACGAAGAAGTCGTCCTGCGCGCGTACCGACGGGTCGATGTTGGCGATATCCACGCCGGAAATTTTTTGCTGGGCGTGGACACCGGCGGAGGCCAGCAGCGCCAGCATCAGGGCGCTCAGTAAGTGTGCTTTCAAGTCTATCTCCAATAAATGTATAGGCAAGTCTTGGAACAATAGCAAAAAGGCCACACGAGGTGGCCTTTTTCTGAAAATTTACGGCAAATAAACGCTTACCAGATGATCACGCGCTGTTCCGGCGCAACATACATCTTGTCGCCCGGCTTCACGCCGAATGCTTCGTAGAAGCCCGGCTGGTTGACCATGGTGCCGTTGGCGCGGAACTGGCCCGGCGAATGCGGGTCGGTCTTGATCAGCACGATCTGCTGCTCGTCGCGCATCTTGCTGCGCCACACCTGGCCAAAGCCCATGTAGAAGCGCTGGTCGCCGGTCAGGCCGTCGATCACCGGCGCCGGCTTGCCGCCCAGCGACAGCTTGTAGGCCTTGTAGGCGATGGCGATGCCGGAATTGTCGGCGATGTTCTCGCCCAGCGTCAGCGCGCCGTTGACGTTGTAGCCCTTGATCGGGCTGTAGCCGTTGTACTGCGCCACCAGCGCGTCGGTCTTGGCCTTGAAGTTGGCGCGGTCTTCCTTGGTCCACCAGTCGCGCAGGTTGCCGTCGCCGTCGGACTGGCTGCCCTTGTCGTCGAAGCCGTGGCTGATCTCGTGGCCGATCACCGCGCCGATGGCGCCGTAGTTGACCGCGTCGTCGGCCTTGGCGTCAAAGAACGGCGGCTGCAGGATGGCGGCCGGGAACACGATCTCGTTCATCGTCGAGTTGTAATAGGCGTTGACGGTTTGCGGCGTCATGCCCCACTCCTCGCGGTCGATCGGCTTGCCCAGCTTGTTGACCATGCGCTGGTGGCCGAAGGTCGAGGCGCGCAGCACGTTGCCGATCAGGTCGCCCTTGACGATGGACAGCGACGAGTAGTCGCGCCACTTGTTCGGATAGGCGATCTTCGGCGTGAACTTGGCCAGCTTGGCTTGCGCTTCCTTCTTGGTTTCCGGGCTCATCCAGTCCAGCGTGTCGATGCTGGTCTTGTACGAGGCCAGCAGGTTCTTCACCAGCTCTTCCATGCGCGCCTTGCGCTCGGCAGGGAAGTATTGCGCCACATACAGCTTGCCCAGGCCTTCGCCCAGCGCGCGCTCTTCCAGCGCCACCGCCGATTTCCAGCGCGGCGGCTTGACGGCCACGCCGGTCAGCACGGTGCTGTAGAAATCGAAATTGGCGTCGGCGAAGGCCTTCGACAGGTAAGGCGAGGCGCTGCGCAGCAGCTGCCATTCAAAGTAGGATTTCCAAGTCGCCAGGTCGGTCTTGTCGACCACGGCGGTGAAGGCCTTCAGGTAGCTTGGCTGGTTGACGATCACGTAGTCGACCTTGGCGGCGACGCCTTCGGCGGCCAGCGCGTGCTGCCAGTCGTAGCCCGGCGCCAGTTCGGCCAGCTGGCTGATCGGCGTCTTGTTGTAGCGCTTGACCGGGTCGCGGTTTTCCACCTTGGTCCACTGTGCCTCGGCCAGCGCGGTTTCAAGCGCGACGATGGCCTTGGCGCTGGCGGCGGCGTTCTTGTCGCCGGCCAGGCCGAGGATCTTGGCCACGTGGGCTTCGTACTTGGCCAGCGTGGACACCATCTTGGCGTCGTCTTTTTTCAGGTAGTAATCGCGGTCCGGCAGGCCCAGGCCGCTCTGCGAGATGCCTACCGCGTACTTGGTCGACTCGCGCGCGTCCTGGCTGACGTAGACGCCGTAGGGCGTGGTCACGCCGATCTGGTCCAGGTGGGCGACCAGCATCGGGAAGGCTTTCTTGTCCTTGATCGAACGAATGCGGTTCAGTTCGCCGGCCAGCGGCTTGGTGCCCAGCTGTTCCAGCCTGGCCTCGTCCATGAAGCTGGCGTACAGGTCGCCGATCTTCTGCGCGTCGCTGCCCGGCTTGCGGGCCTTGTCGGCGGCGGCCGCCTCGATGATGCCGCGCAGCTGAGGCAGGGTGTCGTCGCGCAGCTTGGCGAACGAACCCCAGCTCGACTTGTCGGCCGGGATCTCGGTGGTCTTCAGCCATTGGCCGTTGAGGTGCTGGAAGAAATCGTCCTGCGGACGCACGCTGGCGTCGATGTACTGGGTGTCGATGCCGGACACCGGGACGGTGTCGGCGGCGTAGGCGGTGCTGAGGCTCAAGGCCAGGGTGCTCAACAGAAAACGGTTCACGTGCGGTCCTTTGGTTAGAACTTCATCTCATATTTGACGCTCCAGACCACATAGGTCTGGTTGGTCGTGTTGGCCAGTTGTGCCAGGCCATTGGTGGTCACGATATTACTACCGAGTGCGTCTTCCGCCATTAAGTTATTTGCAGAAATGCGAATCTGGTTGCGGGCGTTGAACTTCCACAGGCCGTAGGCGTCGAACGAGCGCTTGCGGCTGGTGTACACCACCTGCTCGACGCTGCTCTGGATGGTGGTCTCCGGTGTCCAGTTCAGGCTGGCGCCCAGGGTCAGCGGCACCTGCTTCAGGCGGTAGTCCAGGCCGACGTTGGCGGTCTGCTTGGGCTGCGCGTCGAGGCGGTTGTTGGGGCCGGGGATGTCGTCGACGCTGGACCAGAAGCGGCTGTAGTTGGAACGGAAGTCGAGCGCCGGACCGTCGGCCACCAGCTCCTGCAGCTGGAACTTGGCTTCCAGCTCGATGCCCTTGGTGCGGGCGTGGCCGATATTGGCCGGCGTGGACACCCAGCGCGGGCCGGTCGGCGTGTTCTGCAGGCTCAGCTGGCGGCGGATCAGGTCGTCGATATCGCGGATGAAGCCGCCGGCGGTGAGGATGCCGCTGCGGCCCAGGTAATGCTCGTAGGCGAAGTCCAGCCCCGTCGCCAGCTCGGGCTTCAGGTCGGGGTTGCCGGTGCGGTCGGGACGGGTGGCGCTGTTCAGGCGCGACAACGACGGCAAGGCGATCAAGTCCTGGATGTTGGCGGCCTTGTAGCTCTTGGTCAGGCTGGCGCGGATCTGGTCCTTGTCATGATCGGGGATGCGGTAGACCGCGTGCAGCAGCGGGCTCAGCACGCTGCTGGTGTTGCTGATGTCGGTGCCGGAACGGGTGCTGGTGGTGCGTATGCCTTCCCAGCGCAGGCCGGCGTAGCCGGACCACTGCTTGCTGATGTCCCACTCGTCCTGCGCGAACACGGCCAGGCGGCGCGTGTCGGCGGTCAGGTTGTCGCCCGAATCCTCGAACTGCGCGACACCGTCCTTGTCCAGCGAGGTCTTGGTTTCCACACGGTGGCCCAGCTCGACATCCCAGCCGGCCGCCAGCGAGTGCTCCTTGCCGATCGGCGTGGTGTACTTGCCGCCGCTGCTGGCGCTGCGGTCGCGCACGCTGGAGGTGTCGGTGTAGCGGTTCAGCAGGCCGCCGGCGTTGTCGTATTGATAGCGGATCGAATCGTTGTCGCTGTGGCCGCTGCCGAAGCCGAACTTGACGTCCAGCTTGGACGCGCCCTGCAGCTTGTGCACCCAGTTGCCGAAGCCGCGCAGGAAGGTCGACTCGGAATGGCTGCTGGTCAGCGCCAGGTTGTATTCGGGCGGCTGCTGCAGCGCCGGCGGCACCAGGCCGAAGTTCTGCGTCAGGTCGCTGCGCGAATTGCCGTCGCTGCGGTTGGCCATCAGGAAGGGCTGGAAGTTCAGCGTGTCGCCGTTGTCGAATTTATACGTCAGGCGCGGCGTCAAATGGATGCCGCGCGAGTTGCGGCTGGTTTCGTCGAGGACGTTCTGGTCCTTCAGCACCACGCCGTCGCCGCGGGTGTCGCGGTTGTAGGTTTCGGTCTGGTCGTGCTGGCGGTTCTCGAAGATCGAGCCGGTCAGCAGCCAGGTCAGGCTGCCGACCTTGCCCGGCACCGTCAGCGAGACGTTGGGCGCGTGGCGGCCCTGCTCGATGGTGTCGGTGAACTTGAGCTGGTTGTCGCGCTGCTGGTAGCCGTCGCGCAGGATGATGTTGATGGTGCCGGCGATGGCGCGCGTGCTGTGCTCGGCGATCGGGCCGCGCATGATCTCGATGCGCTCGACCTGGTCCGGCGACAGCGACTCCATCGAGAAGCCGGCCGGCGGACGCTCGCCGTTCAGCAGCACCTGCGTGTAGCCGCTGCCCATGCCGCGCATGCGCACATCGCCGCCGCGGCCGGGACGGCCGCCGATGGTCACGCCCGGCAAGCGCTTGAGGATGTCGCCGAGATTGCTGTCGCCGTTGCGGTCCAGCTCCTCGCGGCCGTAGACCTGCTTGCCGGCGATGGAGTTGCGGCGCTCGTCCATGTCGCTGGCGCGGCCGCCGCTGATGGTAACTTGCTGCACCGGCTTGCCGTCCGGTCCCAGCGCGGGTTTGGCAGGCGGGGTGGCTGAAGTGGCCGGCGCGGCATCGGTTTGTGCCGTTTGCGCGTAGGCGCCGGGGGCGCCCAACAGCGTCAGGCAAGCGATAGGTATCAGTCTGTTCATAGGCTGAATATTCTACCGTCAGGCCCGGCTGCAAGCCGGTCGCGGGGCCAATTTTTACTTTACGATACACACGCGCCGGCCGCGTCAAGGGATGCCCTCAACTGTCAGCCACCGCCGCCCGGCAGGCTGATGCTGGCGCCGCCGGGGCCGCCCACGCTGCCGCCCATGCCGCCTTTGCGGCCGCCGCTGTGGCGCTCGCCGCCCTCCTTGCGCGGGGCGGCGCCTTCATGGCTGCCGCCGTTGTCAGGCACGCGCAGCAGCTGTTCGCCGACCAGTTGCACGACAGCCTGGCGCTGGGTTTCGTTCAAGGCATCGTTGACAGTCAGCCACCATTCGCGCATCAGCTTTTCCTCGTTGGCGCTGGTGGCGGTTTCCTCGTCGATGGCCTTGGCCAGGTCGCGCAGCTCGGCGCCGGCCACCCTGGTGCCGGCCAGCGTGGCCGCCTGCAGGCGCTCGCGGCGCGCCTGGCGTTCGCGCAGCAGGTTGCGGGTCTTGCTTTCCGTCTGCTGCCACAGGGTTTGCTGGTTGGGATTCAGGTTCAGCGATTTTTTCAATTCGGCCGCCATCGGCAGGAAATCCTCGGCGCGCATCTCCATGACAGGCAGGGCAAACGCCGGCGACAGCGCGGCGCTCAGGACCAGTGCGGCGGTCACGCGCTGCAACGTGGATGAGAAAACAAGACGCATGGTAGCTCCGTAGATAAAAAAAAGCCTGCGCTTGGGGCGCAGGCGAAAAACCACTTCAGGGTAGAGAGAAATACGAGCTCAGTTTAGGCCGCGGATCCCGCCGTTACAGGTGTTCTTACAATTGCTTACCGACGTGAACGGGAGGGATACAGTTGGTACAAAACAGCAAACTTGACGTTACACCAAGCGGGCTATGGTGTGCTTCGAATGTCAACAGCCGGCGTTGTAAATTCTCGTAAAGGTATAAATCATTTCGTGATGGCTACTACGTTTGCTGGAAATCAGGTTTATACTCAACTCATGCATGCTGCGGCGGGATGACCCGCAGGCAGCAGCTACCCGGCAAAAGCTTTTGACAGGTGAAACATGGGCAAGAAACTCAAAAACTCCGGACTGGTCGGCCTGGGCGTCGTGGCTGGCATCGCTGTCTCCCTTCAATTTTCCGCCATGGCGCAAAAGCCGGTGGATCCGCCGCTGCCGCTGGAAGAACTGCGCCAGCTGGCTGACGTGTTCGGCCTGATCAAGTCCGACTACGTGGAAAAGGTCGAAGACAAGAAGCTGCTGACCGAGGCCATCTCCGGCATGGTCGCCTCGCTCGACCCGCACTCGGCCTACCTGGACAAAAAGGCTTACGCCGAACTGCGCGAAGGCTCGCAGGGCAAGTTCGTCGGCCTCGGCATCGAGATCGGCCAGAGCGAGGACGGCTATATCAAGATCGTCGCGCCGATCGAGGATTCGCCGGCCTGGCGCGCCGGCATCAAGGCGGGCGACCTGATCAGCCGTCTGGACAGCACGCCGGTCAAGGGCATGACCCTGGACGAATCGGTCAAGAAGATGCGCGGCGAGCCGCACACCAAGGTCAGCATGACGATCCTGCGCAAGGGCGAGGCCGAGCCGCTGGTGTTCAACATCACCCGCGAAGAGATCCACCAGAAGAGCGTCAAGGGCAAGATCGTCGAGCCGGGTTATGCATGGCTGCGCATTTCGCAGTTCCAGGAACCGACCGTCGACGACCTGGCTGCCAAGATTGTCGAATTGTACAAACAGGACCCGAACATCAAGGGCCTGGTGCTGGACCTGCGCAACGACCCGGGCGGCGTGCTGCAAGGCGCGATCGGCGTGGCGGCCGCCTTCCTGCCGAAGGACGCGGCCATCGTCTCGACCAACGGCCAGCTGCCGGACTCCAAGCAGATCTTCTACGGCCGTCCCGAATACTATGCGCTGCGCAGCGAAAGCGACGCGCTGGCCAAGCTGCCGGCCGCCGTCAAGCGGGTGCCGATGGCGGTGCTGGTGAACACCGGTTCGGCCTCGGCCTCGGAAATCGTCGCCGGCGCGCTGCAGGATTACAAACGGGCCGACATCATCGGCACGCAGACCTTCGGCAAGGGTTCGGTGCAGACCATCCGCCAGCTGACGGCCGACACGGCAGTCAAGCTGACCACGGCGCGCTACTACACGCCGAACGGCCGCTCGATCCAGGCCAAGGGCATCGTGCCCGACGTGGCGGTGGACGAGAACGCCGACGGCGACGGCCTGAACGCGCTGCGCACCCGCGAAGCCGATCTGGACAAGCACCTGAGCAACGACCGCGACCAGGAAATCGCCAAGAGCAAGCGCGACGAACTGGAAGAACAGTTGCGCATCGTGGCGCTGGAGAAGAAACGCAAGCCGCTGGAATACGGCAGCAGCGACGATTTCCAGCTGATCCAGGCGCTGAACCACCTGAAGGGCTTGCCGGTGCAGCTGGCCAAGCCGGAGACCACGGTGGTGCAGGCGGAAGTCGGCGGCGGCGGCGGCATCAAGAAGGATCTGGCCAAGAAATAACTGTATTTGTTGTTACGGTTTTTCGGCGGCGCCTCAGGGCGCCGCTTTTATTTTCGCCTAACGTGTACTCATTGTGTAGAATTTGCACCATTACTGGCGCAAGCCATTGCCTAATTTGAAAGTTTAATCATGAAACAAGCCGTCATCAGCGGTACCGGCCTCTACACGCCAGCGCAATCGATCTCCAACGAAGAACTGGTCGAATGTTTTAACGCCTACGCCGAACAGTTCAACGCCGACAACGCCGCCGCCATCGCCGAAGGCACCGTCACGGCGCTGGAGCTGTCCAGCGTGGCCTTCATCGAAAAAGCGTCGGGCATCAAGTCGCGCTACGTGATGGAAAAGACCGGCATCCTCGATCCGCAGCGCATGGTGTCGCGCATTCCGGAGCGCGCGGACGACGAACTGTCGCTGCAGGCGGAGATCTGCGTGGCGGCGGCGCGCCAGGCGCTGGACCGCGCCGGCCGCGAGCCGGCCGATATCGACATGGTGCTGGTGGCCTGCTCGAACATGCAGCGCGGCTATCCGGCGATGGCGGTGGAAGTGCAAGGCGCGCTGGGCATCGAAGGCTACGGCTTCGACATGAACGTGGCCTGCTCGTCGGCCACCTTCGGCATCCAGCAGGCGGTGGCGGCGGTGCAAAGCGGCCAGGCGCGCGCGGTGCTGGTGCTCAATCCTGAAATCACCAGCGGCCACCTGAACTGGCGCGACCGCGACAGCCACTTCATCTTCGGCGACGCCTGCACGGCGATGGTGATCGAAGCGGCCGATACGGCCAAGGGTGCACACCGCTGGGAAATCGTCGAGACCAAGCTGAAGACCAGCTTCTCGAACAATATCCGCAACAACTTCGGCTTCCTCAACCGCTTCGACGAAACGGGCATCGGCCAGCCGGACAAGCTGTTCCGCCAGCAGGGCCGCAAGGTGTTCAAGGACGTGTGCCCGATGGCTGCCGAGATGATCAAGACCACCATCGCCGGCGCCGGCCTGGAAGTGCCGCAAGTGAGCCGCTACTGGCTGCACCAGGCCAACCTGAACATGAACCTGCTGATCAGCCGCATGGTGCTGGGCCGCGACGCCGAGCCGGGCGAGGCGCCGGTGATCCTCGACACCTACGCCAACACCTCGTCGGCCGGCTCGGTGATCGCCTTCCACAAGTACTCGGACGACATGGCGCCGGGCCAGCTGGGCGTCATCTGCTCCTTCGGCGCCGGCTACTCGATCGGCTGCGTGGTGGTGCGCCGGATTTAAGCGACGGCGAAGCAGTCGTTCAGCTCTTCCTCGACGGCCGCGTATGCGGCCGTCGCTCTTTCCGGGCCGGCGGCGGTGGCCTCGACCGAGACGAAGCGCAGCCGCTTCAGGCCTATCGTCGCCAGGATCGCGCGCAGATAGGGTTCGAGGAAGTCGGGCTGGCGGGCGCGCTCGCCGGTGCGATAGCCGCCGGAACTGACGGCGATGTACACCGGCCGGTCCGCCAGCGTGCCGATCTTGCCTTCCGCCGTGGCGTTAAAGGTCACGCCGATGCGCACCACGTGGTCCAGCCACGCCTTCAGCACCGACGGCACCGTGAAGTTGTGCATCGGCGTGGCGATGACCACGCAGTCGGCGTCGCCCAGCTCGGCGATCAGCCGGTCCGACATGGCCAGCGACGACAGGCCGCGCGCGTTCGCCGCCGGTGCGCCGTCCCGCGTGCCGCCCAAAGCGGCCGCATATTCGCCATCGACGTGCGCCAGCGGCTCGGCCCATAAATCGCGCGTGACGATCTGCGCCGCCGGATGCTCCGCCAGCAACCGGTCCATCACGCGCTGCGACAGGCGGTAGCTCGCGGACTGCTGCCCGCGCGGACTGCAAGTGATGTGCAGGATCTTCATACGGCCCCCTCCTTCAGGAGTTTACCGAAGCGCATCGCGCCCGGCAGCAGGCCCTCGCGGAAATAGAAGCGCTGCGCCAGCGCGTTGGACAAGCCGGTATCGAGCACCAACTTGGCGCAAGCGGCGCGTTCCGCGTAGCCGCTCAACTGTTCCAGCAGGCGCGCGCCCCAGCGGTGGCGGCGGCTTTTCTCGGCGGCGACCAGGTCGTCGACGTACAGGAACCGGCCATATACCATGTTCTCCTGCAGGCGGTAGCCGGCCAGCGCCACCACCTCGCCGCCGTCCCAGGCCGCAAGTATGCGGTAGCCCTGCGCGGCCTGGCGCGTCGCGCGGGCGACGAATTCCTCTTCGGTTTCCAGGTGCGGGCGCAGTTCCTTCATCACCGGATAGCAGGCGCGCAGCTGGTCTTCCGTTTCCACGTCCCTTAGTTGTTCATTCAGTTGTTCATTCAGTTGTTCACTCGGTTGGTCGTTCATGGTCGATCCTTTCAAAATGCCATCTTAAGACGTTAATGGCATAATCCACAGAGCCATGATATGACATATAGACTAGGCCATATGACCAAGACACCCGACTTCCTCCGGCTCGACGCCGCCGCGGCCGAGCCGCTGTACCGGCAAATCTACACCCGCTTCCGCGGCGCCATCGCGGAAGGCCTGCTGCCGCCGGAAGCGCGTATCCCGTCCGCCCGCGCGCTGGCACTGGAACTGGGACTGGCCAGGGGCACGGTGGAAGCGGCCTACTCGCTGCTGGCGGCCGAAGGCTATGTCGAAACGCGCGGCCAGGCCGGCACCATCGTCACGCCGGCGCTGGCGCGCCATGCCGCAACCGCATCGGCCGCCCCTCCGCGCGCGCGCAAGGCCAAGGACACGGCCGCGCCCTTCTCCGAGATCGTCTCGCTGAACCGGCCGTTTCAACTGGGCCTGCCGGCGCTGGACGCCTTTCCGCGCAAGGTGTGGGCGCGGCTGGCGGCGCGTTCGATCCGCGCCATGCAGGCCGAGCACATGGTCTACCCGCCGTTCGCCGGTCATGCGCCGCTGCGCGCCGCCATCGCCACCTACCTGCAGCTGGCGCGCGGCATCGACTGTTCGCCGGCTCAGGTGTTCATCACCTCCGGCTACCGCAACACGCTGGAACTGGTCGCGCGCGCCGTGCTGCAACCGGGCGACGGCGTGTGGGTCGAAGATCCCGGCTACACGCCCACCAGCGATCTGCTGCGTCAAGCCGGCATGACGCTGGCGCCGGTGGCGGTCGACGCCGACGGCCTGGTGGTGTCGCACGGCGTGGCCACCGCGCCGCACGCCAGGGCCGCCATCGTCACACCGGCGCATCAAAGCCCGCTGTGCGTGTCGCTGTCGCTGCCGCGCCGCCTGGCCCTGCTGGACTGGGCCGCCCAGGCCGGCGCCTGGATCGTCGAGGACGACTACGACGGCGAGTACCGCTACGTCAGCCGCCCGCTGCCGGCGCTCAAAAGCCTGGACCGCGAAGGCCGCGTGCTGTACGCCGGCACCTTCAGCAAGGTATTGTTCCCGGCCGCGCGGCTGGCCTACCTGGTGGTGCCGCAGGCGCAGGTGCGCCGCTTCGAACAAACCTGCCAGACCTTCTCGTCAGGCGGCCCGGCGCTGACGCAGGCCATCGTCAGCGATTTCATGAACGAAGGCCATTTCGCCCGTCACATCCAGCGCATGCGGCGGCTGTACGCCGAGCGCCGCAAGATCGCCGCCGAAGGCCTCGACGCGGTGCTGGGCAAGCATCTGCGGGTCGACCCGCAGCCGGGCGGCATGCACCTGGTGCTGCGCATGAAGGGCCACCATACCGACCGCGCGCTGGCGGCGCGCATGCTGCAGGACGGCATGGCGGCGCTGCCGCTGTCGGAGCGGACGGTGCTGCCGCACCCCGCGTCCGCGCTGCTGCTGGGGTTCACCAACATCGACACGCCGCAGCGGGCGCGTGAACTGGGCGAGCGGATATTGAAGCTGATGTGACATGGCCATGTGAGTTTCCACAACTTCGCGCGCCGGGCGATTGTGCTACGCTAGGGTTCATTCATCCTGCAGCAGGAGCCCCGCACGCATGCCCCACAATATCAGCCTGATCACCACCATCGCGGCCGCGCTGGGCTTCGGCCTGCTGTTCGGCTATCTCGCAACGCGCCTCAGACTGCCGGCGCTGGTGGGCTATCTGGCTGCGGGCATCATCATCGGCCCCGCCACGCCGGGCTTCGTGGCCGACACCGCGCTGGCCGGGCAGCTGGCCGAAATCGGCGTGATGCTGATGATGTTCGGCGTCGGCCTGCATTTTTCCCTCGACGACCTGTGGGCCGTGCGGCGCGTGGCGCTGCCCGGCGCGGTGCTGCAGATCGCCGTGGCCACCGCGCTCGGGATGGCGCTGGCGCACTTCTGGGGCTGGAGCCTGGGCGGCGGCCTGGTGTTCGGCCTGGCGCTGTCGGTGGCCAGCACCGTGGTGCTGCTGCGGGCGCTGGAGGAGCGCGGCATCCTCGATAGCTTCAACGGCCGCATCGCCGTCGGCTGGCTGGTGGTGGAAGACCTGGTCACCGTGCTGGTATTGGTGCTGCTGCCGGCGCTGGCCGGTTCGCTGGGCGGCACGCCGGCCGACCTGACTGGCGCCCACGGCGCGCCTGCGGGCGATGCCAGCCTGTGGACCACGCTGGCGATCACGCTGGGCCAGGTGGCGGCCTTCATCGCGCTGATGCTGGTGGTCGGCCGCAAGCTGTTCCCGTGGATACTGTGGCAGGTGGCGCGCACCGGCTCGCGCGAGCTGTTCACGCTGTGCGTGATCGCCGCCGCCGTCGGCATCGCCTATGCGTCGACCCATTACTTCGGCGTGTCGTTCGCGCTGGGCGCCTTCTTTGCCGGCATGGTGCTGCGCGAATCCGAACTGGCGCATCGCGCAGCCGAGGAATCGCTGCCGCTGCGCGACGCGTTCGCGGTGCTGTTCTTCGTTTCGGTCGGCATGCTGTTCGAGCCGTCGATACTGGTCGAGCAGCCACTCAAGCTGCTGGCGGTGGTGGCGATCGTCGTGATCGGCAAATCGGTGGCCGCCTTCCTGCTGGTGCTGCTGCTGCGCTATCCGGCCAAGACGGCGCTGATGGTGTCGGCCAGCCTGGCGCAGATCGGCGAATTCTCCTTCATCCTGGCGGCGCTAGGGCTGTCGCTCAAACTGATGCCGGTTGAAGGACAAAGCCTGATACTGGCCGGCGCGATCATCTCGATCGCGCTCAATCCCGTGGTGTTCCGCATCACCAAGCCGCTGGAGCGCTGGATCGGCAGGAACGGCGCGCTGGCCGCGAAATTCGAACGCGCCGCCGATCCGCTGGCGGAGCTGCCGCTGTCGGTGCCGCAGGAGCACCTGGCTGGCCAGGTGGTGCTGGTCGGCTACGGCCGCGTGGGCAGCCGCATCGCCGCCTCGTTGACGGAGCGTGGCATCCCCTTCGTGGTGGCGGAGCAGAACCGCGAAGTGGTCGACCAATTGCGCAAGGACGGCGTGCACGCGGTGGCCGGCAACGCGGGCGAGCCGGCGGTGCTGATCCAGGCGCACATCGCGCGCGCTTCGATGCTGGTGATCGCCACGCCGGACACCTTCCATGTGCGGGCGATGATCGAGACGGCGCGCGCGCTCAATCCCGACATCAAGACCGTGGTGCGCACCCACAGCGACGCCGAGGCGGAACTGCTGCGCGGCGAGCGCGCGGGCGAGATCTTCATCGGCGAGCAGGAGCTGGCCAAGGGGATGACAGAATATGTGCTGTCCAACCTGAAGCGCAATCGGTCATCTCATTAAAACCATCGATACAAGGCCGCGCGGGAGCGGCAACTTACTCATGAAAAAACTTCTTTTCGTCACCCTGCTCGCCACGCTGTCGCCAGCGGGCCCCGCGCTGGCCGGCGAGACAGCCAGCGAAATTGCGGTGCTGGTCGCCGACCAGAGCGACGCCAACGGCAACCCGATGCCGACCGCACCGGCCATCACCGGCGTCGTCGGCCTGCTCGCAGCGGAGACGGGGCTCAACCTGGTGCTCCACCCCTATCCGTGGCGACGCGCTCAGATGCTGGCCGAGAACGGCGAAGGCCTGCTGTACGGGGCGGCCGCGACGCCTGAGCGCCAGCGCATGTTCAACTTCAGCAAGCCGCTATACGCCGCCAGCCAATGGCTGGTGACGCCGGCGCGCAGCACCTTGAGCTTCCAGCGCTGGGAAGACCTGCGCGGCAAAGTCATCTCGATATCGAGCGGCGGCCGCTATGGCACGGAATTCGAGGAGCATCGCGGCAAGACCTTCACCGTCGAGGACAACGCCGCGACCATCGCCAGCCGCCTGAAGATGCTGAGCATAGGCCGCGTCGACGCGGTGATGCTCGACAGCTTCCGCGGCGCGGCGCAACTCGAGGCGCGACTCAATTGCCTGTATCCGGGCGACGGCAAGTGGACGGTGGTGGACAAGCCGCTCGACACGGAACCGGTGCTGCTCGCGGTGTCGAAATCGGCGCAGCTCAACAGCGTCCTGCCCGCCCTGAACGAGGCCATCGACCGGCTGACAAAATCCCGCAGTATCCAGAAATTGCTTGAGAAGAGATTGACCGCGACATCCTGCTGACGAGGCGCTCCGCGCGCCTACAGGCTGACCGCCAGTTCCGCGCCTTCCTTGATGGCGCGCTTGGCGTCCAGCTCCGCCGCCAAGGCCGCGCCGCCGATCTTGTGGAAGCGTGGCCAATTGGCGTTGGCCTTGACTTCCTCTTCCGACGGCATCAACTCGGTCAGGCTGTCCTGGCCCGCGCACACCACCACGTTATCGACCGACAGCAGGCGCTGTTCGCCGGCGATGGTGACGTGCAGGCCCTGGTCGTCGATGCGGTCGTACTGCACGCCGGCCAGCATCACCACGCCGTTGCGCGCCAACACGGCGCGGTGCACCCAGCCCGAGGTCTTGCCCAGGCCCGCGCCCAGCTTGGAGGTCTTGCGCTGCAGCAGATACAGCTGGCGCACCGGTTCCGGCGCCGCCGCTGTGGTCAGGCCGCCGGGCTTATCGCCCTGCATGTCGACGCCCCACTCCCTGGCCCAGACATCCAGCGCCAGCGGCAGCGGATGCGCGGGGTCGTGCAGCAGGTACTCGCCCACGTCGAAGCCGATACCGCCGGCGCCGATGATGGCCACCCGCTTGCCCACCGGCGCCTTGTTCTGCAACACGTCGATATACGACAGCACCTTCGGGTGGTCGATGCCTTCGATCGGCGGACGGCGCACCTTGATGCCGGTGGCGACGATCACGTCGTCGTAGCCGTCGGCCAGCAGCTGCTCGCGCGTGACGCGCACGCCCAGCCTGACCGTCACGCCGGTCAATTCCAGCTTGCGGCGGAAGTAGCGGATGGTCTCGGCGAATTCCTCCTTGCCGGGAATCTGCATGGCGATCTTGAACTGGCCGCCGACGCTGTCGCTGGAGTCGAACAGCGTGACGTCGTGGCCGCATTCGGCCGCCACCGTCGCCGCCGACAGGCCGGCGGGACCGGCGCCGACCACCGCCACGCGGCGCTTCTTCGCCGTCGGCGCATAGACCAGCTCCGTCTCGTGGCAGGCGCGCGGGTTGACCAGGCAGCTGGCGCGCTGGTTGGAGAAGGTGTGGTCCAGGCAGGCCTGGTTGCAGCCGATGCAGGTGTTGATCTCGTCGGCGCGGCCCTGCGCGGCCTTGGCCACGAAATGCGAATCGGCCAGGAAGGGGCGCGCCATCGAGATCATGTCGGCATCGCCGCGCTGCAGGATGCCTTCCGCCTCGGCCGGCATGTTGATTCGGTTGGACGCCACCACCGGTATCGTCACTTCGCGGCGCAGGCGTCCCGCCAGGCTGGCGAAGGCGCCGCGCGGCACCGAGGTCACGATGGTCGGCACGCGCGCCTCGTGCCAGCCGTAGCCCGAATTCAAGATCGTCACGCCGGCCTGCTGCAGCGCCTTGGCCACGGCCACCACGTCTTCCCAGGTGTTGCCGCCGTCGACCAGGTCGAGCAGCGAGTGGCGGTACATGATGATGAAGTCCTTGCCCACTTCGGCGCGGATGCGCTTGACGATTTCCACCGAGAGGCGCATGCGGTTCTCGATGCTGCCGCCCCAGCGGTCGGTGCGCAGGTTGGTGCGCGCGCACAGGAACTGGTTGAGCAGGTA
This sequence comes from Duganella sp. Dugasp56, assembly GCF_047304105.1. NCBI lineage: Bacteria > Pseudomonadati > Pseudomonadota > Betaproteobacteria > Burkholderiales > Oxalobacteraceae > Duganella > Duganella sp. Dugasp56. The sequence continues at coordinate 136,212 of NZ_JBGLYQ010000007.1, read as the reverse complement.
GCCTTCGCTGCCCATCACCTCGATGCCGTCGTAGCCGGCCTCGCGCGCCAGCTTGGCGCAGCGGGCGTAGTCGCGGATGGTCGATTCGATGCCGGCCTCGGTCAGCGCGCGCGGCTTGAACGGCGAGATCGGCGACTTCTTCTCCGACGCCGACACCACGAACGGCTGATAGCCGTAGCGGCCCGCGTGCAGGATCTGCATCAGGATCTTGCCGCCCTCCTCGTGCACCGCATTGGTGACGCGGCGGTGATTGTAGACGTCGCCCTTGAAGTTGAGCGTGCCGCCGAAGGGCAGCAGCCATCCGGAGCGGTTGGGCGAGATACCGCCCGTGACAATCAATCCCACCCCGCCGCGGGCCCGCTCACGATAGAATGCGGCCAGTTTGCCGTAGTTGTAGAAGCGGTCCTCGAGGCCGGTGTGCATCGATCCCATGAGGACGCGGTTGCGCAGCGTGGTGAAGCCGAGATCCAGGGGGGCCAGCAGGTGTGGGTATGGTGTAGTTGTCATTATGGTTGTTAGAGTCAGACGTGAATGCCCGCATTAAAACCCAATTCTCTAGACCCGGGCTTCTAAAGTCCCGCCGCCGGCCGCCGAATTTTTGTAACCATGCGGTAGCGCTCTTGTATTCTGCCACCCTTTCCCGTACGCTGGAAAAATGATGCGATTCCTTCTGTTTCTGTTGTTAGGTGCGGCCGCCCAGGTGGCGATGGCGCAGGCACCTAAGCTTGAATTGCCCAAGCTGGAGGTTTCGGTCAACCGCGTTGAACTCGACGCGCAGCGCATGTACGAAGTGGACGCCACCGGCACCGTGGCGGCGCCGCTGACCAAGGTATGGCGCATCCTGACCGGCTACGAGCGCATGGCCGAATTCGTGCCGGACCTGGAGTCGTGCAAGGTCCTGTCGCGCAATGGCAATGAAGTCATCATTGAACAATTCGGCGTGGCCCGCTTCCTGTTCATGTCCAAATCCATCCACCTGATCGTGCGCGCGACCGAGCAGCCGATGTCCTCCATCGACATCTCGCTGATCTCGGGCGACATGAAGCACTATGAATCGCATTGGGAGTTGATCCCGGTGCCCGAAACCGGCGGCACCAAGGTGGTCTACAGCGGCCGGCTGATACCGAACTTCTACGTGCCCGGCATCCTCGGCGCCAAGATGATACGCGGCGATATCGAGCGCATGATGGGCGCCGTGCTGGCCCGCCTCGACCGCCGCGACGAGCCGCGGGTGGAAGCTATTCCGAAGTAGCCCCGGCTTCAGGCCAGGTAGGTATCGCGGTCGCGCAGTTCGGCGAAGTTTTCCAGGCTGCCGATCTTGATCAGCACCGGGTTCAGGCTCAGCTTGGCCTGCATCGCGCGCCAGGCGAACTGCCACTCGTGTTCCTGCGCTTCGGCGGCGGTCTTGGTGAAGGCCGCGCCCAGGGCGGCGCGGGTGCCGTATTCGATGGCGCCGTCGATGCCTGCCCAACTCGGCAGGGCGCGCTGCACCGCGCGGTGCAAGCGTTCGCCGAATTCCTCGGTGTTGTGGATGATCAGGCAGCTGTCCGACGAGAACAGCTCGAACAGCTTGCGCTCCCATACCTGCGAGAAGCTCAAGGTCAGGCAGTTCGACGCCGGCGTCAGGATGAACTGGCCCTGGGTCAGCGCCAGTTCCAGGTCTTCGCGCACGCCGTAGCGGTACAGGGTCGGAGGGCGTTGGTAGTCGTGCATGTTGGTACTCTATTCTCTACAAAGTTATTTGAGCGGGCGGCGCACGTGGCGGTGCGAGCGCATCGACGCCGAGGCGATGAAAATCTCGCGCAGCAGGTAGCAGAAGCTGCCGATCAGCGCCAGCATCGCCACCACGAACATGCCGGCGATGTACTTGTCCAGCGAGATGTTGGTGATATCGCCCAGGAACAGCATCGCAATCACCAGGCAAATCAGCAAGCCGCAGGCTGTCGACAGCGTGATGGACGCGTTAATCAGGTGTGATCTTCGGTATAGCACATCCAGTTCGTTCAGATAGACGTCGCTGTAGCCGATGTCCAGCCGGTCTTCCAGCACCCGCGAGCGGTCGATGATGCGCGCCAGGCGGTTGGTCAGCACCATCAGGTTGGTGCAAACGCCCGTCAGCAGGAAAACCGGCGCGATAGCCAGTTGGATAATGTGGCCGATATCGCCGATCTGGATGTTCATGTATGCGTGTTTACGTATGTTGCGCTTGATTTTTTAACAGTGTAACAGCCCGCGCCCCTGTTCAAGCAAAAGTGCGGGTCCGCTTGAATTCCTCGGTGGCGCCGACCAGCGCGCGCGCGATGCCTTTTTCCATCGCGCCGTGGCCGGCGTCCGGCACCATGGTCAGCATGGAACCCGGCCAGGCCTGGTGCAGGCGCCAGGCCGACACCGGCGGGCAAATCACGTCGTAGCGGCCCTGCACGATCACCGCCGGCAGATGGGCGATGCGGCCGACGTTGCGCAGCAGCTGCTCGTCGCTGAAGAAGCCCAGGTTGGCCATGTAGTGCGACTCCAGGCGGCCGACGCCCAGGTCCAGCGTGTCCGACGGCGGATCCTCGGCCTGCGGCAGCAGGAACACGCGGCGCCCCTCGAAGCGGCTCCACGCGCGCACCGCCGGCCAGTGGATCGCCGGGTCGTCGCTCATGATGCGTCGCACATAGGCCTGCAGCAGGTCGCCGCGCTCCTCCGGCGGAATCGGCGCGATGAATTCGGCGTGCACCTCGGGATGGAACCATTGCGCGCCGTCGAGGAACCAGTCGATTTCCGTCTGCGTGCACAGGAAAATCCCGCGCAGCACGAAGCCGAGGCAGCGCTCCGGGTGCGCCTGGCCATAGGCCAGCGCCAGGGTCGAACCCCAGGAGCCGCCGAACACCAGCCACTGCTCGATGTTGAACATGGCGCGCAGGCGTTCGATGTCCTCCACCAGCAGCTGGGTGGTGTTGTTGCGGCATTCTCCCAGCGGCAGCGACTTGCCGGCGCCGCGCTGGTCGAACAGGATCACGCGGTATTCCTTCGGATCGAAAAAGCGGCGGTGCTGCGGCGACAGGCCCGCGCCCGGGCCGCCGTGCAGGAAGATCACCGGTATGCCGTCCGGATTGCCGACTTCTTCCCAGTAGATGGTGTGCAGGTCGTCCACCGGCAGCATGCCATGACGCACGGGCAAAACAGGCGGGAACAGGGGCGAGGTCGGGTCGAACATGGCTATCCTTAGGGCGGTGATAGCAGATTGTACGAAAAAAAAGCCAGGATCGCGAACGATCCTGGCTCGAGGCTGCTGCAGATGCCGGTCAGGACATGTGCTGGCCGCCGTTGATGGCGATATTGGCGCCGGTGACGAACGCCGCTTCGTCCGACGACAGATAGGCCACCAGGCCGGCCACTTCTTCAGGCTTGCCCAGGCGCGCCATCGGAATTTGCGGAATGATCTTGGTATCGAGCACTTCCTGAGGGATTTCCATCACCATTTTGGTGCCGATGTAGCCCGGCGAAATGGTATTGACGGTCACGCCCTTGCGTGCCACTTCCAGCGCCAGCGCCTTGGTGAAGCCGTGCATGCCGGCCTTGGCGGCCGAATAGTTGGTCTGGCCGAAGGCGCCCTTCTGGCCGTTCACCGACGAGATGTTGATGATGCGGCCCCAGCCGCGCTCCACCATGCCATCGCACACCGGCTTGGTCATGTTGAACACGGAGTCCAGATTGGTGGCCATGACGGCGTCCCAATTCGGCTTGTCCATTTTCTTGAAGGTCATGTCGCGGGTGATGCCGGCGTTGTTCACCAGCACATCGATCGGACCGATGTCCTTTTCGATGGCAGCCACGCAAGCCTGGGCCGAATCGTAATCGGCCACGTCGCACGGGTAAGCGCGGAAATTAAAGCCCTGATCGCGGGTAGTCGCGAGCCACTGCTCGACCTTCGGATTGCCAGGGGAATATGTGGTGACTACGCAATAGCCGAGCGCCGACAGCTTGAAACACACCGCTTCGCCCAGACCACCCATGCCACCGGTTACTAATGCAACTCTTGCCATTTTTCGTCCCCTCTTGTTAATTGACACTAAAAATCATCTGACACCGCTCCAGCCGAGTTCCGGGACCGGAGCGGCTCTTCCGCAAAACCTGTTATATGTTGCTTATACGCGGTTGCTTATGCGCGTTCGATCGCCAGCGCCACGCCCATGCCGCCGCCGATGCACAGCGAGGCCAGGCCTTTTTTCGAATCGCGGCGTATCATTTCGTGGATCAGGGTGACCAGGATGCGGGCGCCGGATGCGCCGATCGGGTGGCCGATGGCGATCGCGCCGCCATTGACGTTGATCTTGCTGGTATCCCAGCCCATTTCCTTGTTCACCGCCACCGCTTGCGCGGCGAAGGCTTCGTTGATTTCCATCAGGTCCAGGTCGTCCGGGGTCCAGCCGGCCTTTTTCAGGCACAGCTTGGTGGCCGATACCGGGCCCATGCCCATGATCGACGGATCCAGGCCGGACGAGGCGTAGGCCTTGATCTTGGCCAGCACCGGCAGGCCCAGTTCCTTGGCCTTGGTGGCGGACATCATGATGACGGCGGCGGCGCCGTCGTTCAGGCCGGAGGCGTTGCCGGCGGTTACCGTGCCATCCTTGGCAAAGGCAGGACGCAGGCCGGCCAGCGCTTCGATGGTCGAACCAGGCTTGACGTATTCGTCGCTGTCGAACACGATGCTGCCCTTTTTCTGCACGATTTCCAGCGGCAGGATCTCATCCTTGAACTTGCCGGCCTTTTGCGCGGCTTCCGCCTTCAGCTGCGAATTCAGCGCGAACTCGTCCTGCTCGGTGCGGGAAATGTCGTATTTCTTCGCCACGTTCTCGGCGGTGGTGCCCATGTGGTACTGGTTGAAGGCGTCCCACAGGCCGTCGACGATCATGCTGTCGACCATCTTGAAGTCACCCATGCGGAAGCCGTCGCGCGAACCGTTCATCACGTGCGGCGAGGCGCTCATGTTTTCCTGGCCGCCGGCGATGATGATTTCCGAGTCGCCGGCCTTGATGGCCTGCGCCGCCAGGTGGGTGGCTTTCAGGCCGCTGCCGCACACGTGGTTGATGGTGAAGCCCGGGATAGTGTTCGGCAGGCCCGACTTGATGACGGCCTGGCGCGCCGGATTCTGGCCCACGCCGGCGGTCAGCACCTGGCCGAGGATGGCTTCGCTGATCAGGTTGGGATCGATGCCGGTCTTGGCCAGCAGGCCCTTGATCACGTGCGCACCCAGCTCGGATGCCGGGGTTTTGGCCAGGCTGCCGCCGAATTTACCCACGCCTGTACGGCCAGCGGCCACGATAACTACATCATCCATTTAATTCTCCAATGCGCCGGCCGCAGCCGGCTTAGTTTAGCAACAACGCGAACTTCGATAATACGCTCCAGCGCGCAGGCCGTGCAGGGTTTCGATTGTGCGTCGCCGCGAGAAACTTGCCCAGGTCATGCAAGACTTGTCTAGCAGCATCCGTGCCAGAAATCATCAATCGCCGGGGACCCATCGTAAGCGGCGCGCATCGCCACATGTTTGACATGCGTCAAACCAGTTTCATTCATTCTGAAGAAACAGTATTAATTTGTCACGACAATAATTTGATGCCGTCCAGCGTGCTGGCGCACTGTTCGCGTATCACGTTGACGAAATCAAGCACATAGGCCTTGTGCTTCTGCGATTCGGGCACGGAGACGAACAGGTCGCTCCACAGGCCCAGCTCGCCGACCGGGCGGGCGATCACGTAGTCGTAATCGACATAGTTTTTGATGGCCCAGTTAGGCAACGCGGCGATGCCGCGGCGGCTGGCCACCAGTTGCAGCACCGCCACCGTCAGCTCGGCGGTGCGGCGTTCGAAGTGGATATCGGCCGGCTGCAGCACTTCGCGGATCAGGTCGATGCGGCTTTCCGGCACCGGATAGGTGATCAGCGTTTCCCCTTCAAAATCGGCCGCCTGCAGGCGGCGCTGGGCCGCCAGCCGGTGTTTTTGCGCCATCACGACCAAGATTTCAAAACGGAAAAGCGGGAAAGTCGCAAAATCGGGACCGTAGGGCGAGCCGATCACCAGGTCGGCGGCGCCGCTGCGCAGCAGCTCGGCCGGTTCGCTGTGGAAGCCGGACACCAGGTCGATTTCCACCTCCGGCCAGCGTTTGCGGAATTCATCCATCACCGGCATCAGCCAGTCGAAACAGGTGTGGCATTCCAGCGCGACGCGCAACTGGCCGGTGTCGCCCTGGGTCAGGCGCGCCACTTCGCGCTCGGCCGCCTCGATTTCCGGCAGCAGCAGATCGGCCAGCTTGAGCAGCCGGGCGCCGGTGGCGGTAAAGCCTATCGGCACGGATTTTCGCTCAAAAAGCGGCCCGCCGTAGCGATCTTCCAGCAATTTGATTTGATGCGACAAGGCCGACTGCGTCAGGTTCAACAGTTGGGCGGCGCGCACCAGGCTGCCGGCGGAACGCAGCGCGCTGAGGGTTCGGAGGTGGCGTATCTCTAGCATGGTCTATTAATTTTTTTCATGTGAAGCCGCAAAATCTTTCGTTTTGATTATAGACCGGATTGCCGCACACTTTATATCACCAATATTAAATGCGGATGACATCAAAATGACAACACCAAATAAAGCAATCCACAGCCACATTCCGGGCTTCCCGCGCATCGGCGCGGCACGTGAACTGAAGTTCGCGCTGGAGGCCAACTGGCGCGGCGAACTGAGCGACGAGCAGCTGGAGGCGACCGGCCGCGAGCTGCGCGCCCGCCATTGGGCGCTGCAGCAGGCGGCCGGGCTCGACTTCGTCACGGTCGGCGATTTCGCCTTCTACGACCAGGTCGCCAACCACATCCAGCTGCTGGGCTGCGAACCGGCCCGCTACGGCTTCCGCGCCGGGCAATCGCAGCTGAGCCGCTATTTCGCCATGGCGCGCGGCAACGGCAAGGCCGAGCCGGCGGCTTGCGGCCACGACCATTCCCACGACGACGGCCACGTCCACGCATCCGCCGCGCTGGAAATGACCAAGTGGTTCGACACCAACTACCACTACCTGGTCCCGGAATTCACGCCTGAAACCGTGTTTTCGCTGGCCTGCGAACGCCTGTTCGACGAAGTTGCCGAAGCCCAGGCGCTCGGCCACCAGGTCAAGGCCGTGCTGCTGGGGCCGCTCAGCTTCCTGTGGCTGGGCAAGTCGCGCGGCGCCGAAGGCTTCGACCGCCTCAGCCTGCTGGACCAGCTGCTGCCGGTCTACGGCCAGGTGCTGGACCGCCTCAAGGCCCAGGGCGTGCAATGGGTGCAGGTCGACGAGCCCATCCTCGGCCTCGACCTGCCCGCCGCATGGCGCAGCGCCTTCGAGAACAGCTACTGGCAGCTGAACCAGGTCGGCGTGCCGCTGCTGCTGGCCACCTACTTCTCGCCGCTGGAGGAAAACCTGAGCCTGGCCTGCCGCCTGCCGGTGGCCGGCCTGCACGTCGACGGCGTGCGCGCCGCCCACGAACTGGCCAGCATCGCCGACTGGCTGCCGGTGCACAAGGTGCTGTCGGTCGGCATCGTCGACGGCCGCAACATCTGGCGCACCGACCTGGACGCGGCGCTGGCCGTGCTGGCGCCCGTCATGGACAAGCGCGCAGGCAAGCTGTGGCTGTCGTCGTCGTGCTCGCTGCTGCACGTGCCGTTCACGCTGGCCGCCGAAAACGCGCTTGACCAGGAAATCCGTTCATGGCTGGCCTTCGCCACCGAAAAGCTGGACGAGCTGTATGTGCTGAAGCGGGCGCTGCAAGGCGAATACGACGCCGCCACGGCCAACGCGCTGGACGTCTCGCGCGCCGCCATCGCCGGCCGCCGCGCCAGCGAACGCGTGCACCAGGCCGCCGTGCGCAGCCGCCTCGACGCGCTGCCGGCCGACGCCGACCGCCGCCACGCGGCATTCGAGCAGCGCCAGCAGGTGCAGCGCGCCCGCTTCCAGCTGCCGTCCTTCCCGACCACCACCATCGGCTCCTTCCCGCAAACGCCGGCCATCCGCGCGGCCCGCGCCGGCTTCAAGCGCGGCGAGCTGGACGCCGCCGGCTATGCCGCCAGGATGCGCGAGGAAATCGCCTACGCCGTCGGCCGCCAGGAAGCGCTGGGGCTGGACGTGCTGGTGCACGGCGAAGCCGAGCGCAACGACATGGTCGAATATTTCGGCGAGCAGCTCGACGGCTTCGTCTTCACCCAACTGGGCTGGGTGCAATCGTACGGCTCGCGCTGCGTCAAGCCGCCGGTCATTTACGGCGACGTCAGCCGTCCTGTAGCGATGACGGTGGAGTGGACGCGCTACGCGCAAAGCCTGACCGCCAAGCCGATGAAGGGCATGCTGACCGGGCCGATCACCATCCTGCAGTGGTCGTTCGTGCGCGACGACCAGCCGCGCTCGCGCACCGCGCTGCAGATCGCGCTGGCGATCCGCGACGAGGTGGCGGACCTGGAACAGGCCGGCATCGGCATCATCCAGATCGACGAGCCTGCCGTGCGCGAAGGCTTGCCGCTTCGCCGCGGCCGCTGGGACGAGTACCTGGACTGGGCCACGCGGGCGTTCCGGGTGGCGGCCAGCGCGGCGGCCGACGGCACGCAGATCCACACCCACATGTGCTACGCGGAGTTCAACGACATCCTGCCGCAGATCGCGGCGATGGACGCCGATGTCATCACGATCGAGACCAGCCGGTCGGACATGGAGTTGCTCAACGGCTTTGGACAGTTCCGCTATCCAAACGAGATCGGCCCCGGCGTGTACGACATCCACTCGCCGCGCGTGCCGGACCAGGCGGAAATGGTGCGGCTGCTGCAGAAGGCCAGCGCGGTGATCCCGCCGGCCAACCTGTGGGTCAATCCGGATTGCGGCCTGAAGACGCGCGGCTGGGCGGAGACTGAAACGGCGCTGGGCAATATGGTCGCGGCCGCCAAACAACTACGCGCCGAGCAAGCGATCTACTAAGCAATAGCGGGCGGCGGCCGGACAGGCCGCCGCCATCCCGCATTTTTACTGGCTCAGTACGGTGCCAGCCCTCCCCATCTGTCGTTTTCCACAGTAAAATGCTGGTGCCTGCGCATGCGCGCGAGGTTAACCCTCTAATACTGTCGCCCATGTCCAAGAGCCTGTTTCAGAAGCCCATAGAAATCAAGATTTCCACCGTAGTCGCAGTTTCCGCCATCCTGTCCACGGCGGACCGCCTGGCCCTCGACGCCGCGCTGGCCGAAATGACCGGCGGCACCAGCGACTTCTTCGAAGACGACCTCACCGTGATCGACGTTGCCGCGCTGCCGGAAGGCTGCGGCCAGATCGACTGGGCCGGCCTGATCGCCGTGCTGAGCAAATACCGCCTGAAGCCGGTCGCCGTGCGCAACGCCGCGCCGGCGCTGCACGCGGAAATCGCCGCCCACGGCCTGAGCCTGGAAGCGGCGACCAAGCCGCGCGAGGAGGCCGCACAAGCAGCCCCGTCGGCACCGGCGCCTGCCGCGCCGGCTCCCGTGGCGCCCGCCGCCGACGGCCTTCCCGGCAACGCCGGCGTGATGATCATCGACACGCCGGTGCGCGCCGGCCAGCGCATCTACGCGCGCGGCTGCGACCTGATCGTCACGGCCGTGGTCAACAACGGCGCCGAAATCATCGCCGACGGCAGCATCCACGTCTACGCCACGCTCAACGGCCGCGCGCTGGCCGGGGCGTCCGGCAATCGCGACGCCCGTATTTTTGCGCTGAACATGGCGCCGGAACTGGTCTCCATCGCCGGCGTCTACCGTACTTTCGAAGACGGCTTCCCTAAGGAATATGCACGTTCCCCTACGCAAATTCGCTTGGTGGGCGACCGAATCGATATACTATCTGTCAATTCGGCAACCCGCGCTTGACAACACCTCTCTGAAAAGGATTATTTGTGGCGAGAATTATTGTAGTAACGTCCGGTAAGGGCGGTGTCGGCAAAACGACTTCCAGCGCCAGCTTCTCCACCGGTCTGGCCATGCGCGGCCACAAGACCGCGGTCATCGACTTCGACGTCGGCCTGCGCAACCTCGATCTGATCATGGGCTGCGAACGCCGCGTGGTGTACGACCTGATCAACGTGATCAATAAAGAGGCAACGCTGACCCAGGCGCTGATCAAGGACAAGCACTGCGACAACCTGTTCATCCTGCCCGCCTCGCAAACGCGCGACAAGGATGCGCTGTCCGAGGACGGCGTCGAGCAGGTGCTGCACGAACTGATCAACATGGGCTTCGAGTTCATCATCTGCGATTCGCCTGCCGGCATCGAGCACGGCGCGCTGATGGCGCTGACCTTTGCCGACGAGGCCATCATCGTCACCAATCCGGAAGTATCGTCGGTGCGCGATTCGGACCGCATCCTCGGCATCATCCAGGCCAAGTCGCGCCGCGCGCAGACCGGCGGCGAACCGGTCAAGGAGCACCTGCTGATCACCCGCTACTCGCCCAAGCGCGTGGAAGCGGACGAAATGCTGTCGCACGAAGATGTGCAGGAAATCCTGCGCATTCCACTGATCGGCATCATTCCGGAATCGGAATCGGTGCTGCACGCTTCGAACCAGGGTAATCCGGCGATTCACTTCAAGGGCACCGATGTCGCGGAAGCCTACGAAGACGTCGTGTCGCGCTTCCTCGGCCAGGAATTGCCGCTGCGCTTCACCACCTATGAAAAGCCGGGCCTGCTGCAGCGTATTTTTGGGAGCAAGTGACCATGGCCCTGCTTTCTTTCCTGTTCCCGCAAAAACCGAAAACCGCCACCGCGGCCAAGGAGCGGTTGCAGATCATCATCGCGCGTGAGCGCAATGGCCGCAGCGGCCCGGACTTCCTGCCGGCGCTGCACAAGGAATTGATCGAGGTGATTTCGAAGTACACCAAGGTCAACGCCGACGACATCAAGATCTCGCTGGACCGCCAGGGCAACCTGGAGGTGCTGGACGTGAACGTGGTGCTGCCGGACGCGTAACACCACCGGCTGGCCGGTCCCGGCGCCCGCGCGCCGGCCGGCCACGCCAGCTTCTTCTCGCCTTCCCTCCCCCGCCGGTTTCCTGCTTGGCAGCATTTTTGTGTCTTCCACAATTCCGCGACGCTTACTGCGCATCCACAGAATTTTTCTTTCCAAACCTCAACTTGTTCATTGAATTTGCGGTTTTTCCAGTGTACCGTGTAATGGTTGCATAGGCGCACCCCACGGAAATCGAGATTGTCTAAAAATAACTATTAGTGTCTATGGAAAAATAGTTGGCTATTTTACTAACTTTTTTTGTAAATCTCTGTTATATTTGAAGTGACTTCTCCTTAACATTTTCCAACAGGCAGCAGTATGAGAATCGCTGTACTAGACAACGACCGCAGCCAGGCCGAACTGATTTGTCAGGTATTAACCTCGGCCGGCCATACCTGCCACAGTTTCCAAACCGCAAAAGATGTGCTGGCGCAGTTGCGCAAGGATAGCTACGACATGCTGATCCTCGACTGGCAAGTGGTCGATCTGAGCGGTGCCGAAGTGCTGCGCCGCTCGCGCGAGAAGCTGCCCGACAGCGCCCCAGTGCTGTTCCTGACCACCAGTTCAGGTGAAGACGACATCGTCGCCGGCCTGGCCGCCGGCGCCGACGACTACATGATCAAGCCGCTGCGCCGGAGTGAAATGGTGGCCCGCGTGCAAGCACTGTTGCGCCGCGCCTACCCGGCCCAGAACGGCGCCGAACAATTGCAATTCGGTCAATACGTGTTTGAAACCCGTCCCGGACGTTTGTTGATGGATGGCATCGTTTTGGACGTGACCCACAAAGAGTTCTACCTGGCGCTGTTATTTTTTCGCAACATCGGCCGTCCGCTGTCGCGCGCCTACATCCATGAGGCGGTGTGGATACGCGAGACCGCCGTGCCGTCGCGCACCATGGACACCCACGTCTCCCGCGTCCGCAACAAGTTGCAATTAAAGCCGGAAAACGGTTTCCGCCTGGTGCCGGTGTACAGCTACGGCTATCGCCTGGAAAAGCTGGGCGCCTGATATAGCGCGGATACTGCCAACGGTATAGGCAGGGCCCGGGCAGCATGGAGATACATCACGGTATAATGTCCGCTAACTCCTCATCCGGACCCGAAATGCAGCTGCTTGCCGTCGGCCTCAATCACACCACCGCACCGGTCTCGCTCCGCGAGCAGCTGGCGTTCGCCCCTGAGCAACTGGGCCAGGCGGTGATGGCGGCGCGTTCGTGGTTCGAGCGCATCGACCACCGGGGCAGCGACGAGGCGGCGATCCTGTCGACCTGCAACCGCACCGAGCTGTACGCGGCCAGCCAGGTGCCCGATCCGCTCGACGCCGGCGCCCATTTCCTGGCCGACTTCCACAAGCTGAACTACGCCGAGCTGCGCCCGCACCTGTACCTGCTGCCGCAGCACGACGCCGTGCGCCACACCTTCCGCGTCGCCTCCGGGCTCGATTCGATGGTGCTGGGCGAAACCCAGATCCTCGGCCAGATCAAGGACGCGATCCGCACCGCCGACGAGGCGGGCGGCCTGGGCACCTATCTGCACCAGCTGTTCCAGCGCTCGTTCTCGGTGGCCAAGGAGGTGCGCAGCACCACCGAGATCGGCGCGCACAGCGTGTCGATGGCCGCCGCCGCCGTGCGGCTGTCGCAGCGCATCTTCGACAAGATCTCCGAGCAGAACGTGCTGTTCATCGGCGCCGGCGAAATGATCGAGCTGTGCGCGACGCACTTCGCGGCGCAGAATCCGAAATCCATCACCATCGCCAACCGCACGCTCGATCGCGGCGAAATACTGGCGCACCGCTTCGGCGGCCGCGCGATCCGCCTGGCGGACCTGCAGGACAAGCTGCACCAGTACGACATCGTCATCTCCTGCACCGCGTCGTCGCTGCCGCTGATCGGCCTGGGCATGGTGGAACGCGCGATCAAGGCGCGCCGCCACAAGCCGATGTTCATGGTCGACCTGGCCGTGCCGCGCGATATCGAACCGGAAGTGGCGCGCCTGAACGACGCCTTCCTGTACACCGTCGACGACCTCGGCAAGGTGGTGCAGACCGGCATGGAAAACCGCCAGGCCGCCGTGGCGCAGGCCGAGGCCATCATCGAAACCCGCGTGCAGTCCTTCATGCACTGGATCGACGACCGCGCCGTGGTGCCGGTGATACAAAGCCTGCACGAAAACGGCGAGGCGCTGCGCCAGATCGAACTCGAACGCGCGCGCAAGATGCTGGCCCGGGGCGAGGATATCGACGCCGTGCTGGAGGCGCTGTCCAAGGGCCTGACCGCGAAGTTCATGCACGGTCCGCAGCAGGCGCTGCACCGTGCGCAGGGCGACGAGCGCGCCCACCTGGCCGAGCTGCTGCCGCAGCTGTTCCGCGGCCGTCGTTAGCGTCTCCGCACCTCCGCCGCACCTCTTCGCCGCCGCACGCGCGGCGCATGTTTTACCTCTCAAAGAATACGCTATGAAACCATCCATGCTGGCCAAGCTCGATCAACTGGCGAACCGCCTGGTCGAACTCGATGAATTGCTGATGTCCGAAGGCGCGACCAATAACATGGACGCCTACCGCAAGATGACCCGAGAGCACGCCGAACTCGGCCCGCTGGTGGCGCTGTACAAGTCCTACCAGGAAGCGCAGGGCGACGCCGCCGCCGCGCAGGAGATGCTGTCCGATCCGGAGATGAAGGACTTCGCGCAGGACGAAATCGAAGCGGCCAAGACCCGCCTGGCCGAACTCGAACTCGAGCTGCAAAAGATGCTGCTGCCGAAGGATGCCAACGACGAGCGCAACATCTTCCTCGAGATCCGCGCCGGCACCGGCGGCGACGAATCGGCCTTGTTTGCGGGCGACCTGCTGCGCATGTACACCCGCTTCGCCGAGCGCAACCGCTGGCAGGTGGAAGTGGTGTCGGAATCGCCGTCGGACCTGGGCGGCTACCGTGAGGTGATCGTGCGCCTGATCGGCAACAGCGTGTACTCCAAGCTCAAGTTCGAATCCGGCGGCCACCGCGTGCAGCGCGTGCCGGCCACCGAAACCCAGGGCCGCATCCACACCTCCGCCTGCACCGTGGCGGTGATGCCGGAGGCCGACGAGGTGGAGGACGTCAACATCAATCCGGCCGACCTGCGCATCGACACCTTCCGCGCCTCGGGCGCCGGCGGACAGCACATCAACAAGACCGATTCGGCCGTGCGCCTGACCCACCTGCCGACCGGCATCGTGGTCGAGTGCCAGGACGACCGTTCGCAGCACAAGAACAAGGCGCAGGCGATGAAGGTGCTGGCGGCGCGCATCAAGGACGTGCAACTGCGCGAGCAGCAGTCGAAGGAGGCGGCCACCCGCAAGAGCCTGATCGGCTCGGGCGACCGCAGCGAACGTATCCGCACCTACAACTACCCGCAGGGGCGCATGACGGACCACCGCATCAACCTGACCTTGTACAAGCTGGACTTCATCATGGACGGCGACCTGACCGAGCTGACCAACGCGCTGGCGGCCGAGCACCAGGCCGAATTGCTGGCGGCGCTGGGCGACTGAGCGGCCGGTTGTCAAGCGGCGCTTCCTGTTCTAATATTGCTTTCCGAAGAAAACAATTATAAGAGGCGCAAAATGACCGAGCCGACAGCGGAACTCAATCAACTGCGGGAGCTGTCGCGGGCACGCGCCGGCTCGACCTACGCCAAGATCATCAACGAACTGATGGCGCATGTGTTCCTGGTCAAGTCATGGACCAAGGTGTCGACCAGCGGCAGCGCCGTTCCGGTCTACACGCAGTTCGGCGCGGAATACGATGTTCGCTACCAGGAGGGCAACCTTGCCAATATCGTGCACGAGCTGACCCACATGGCGTGCTACATCAGCTACGACAACGATTTCCTCTGCTGGCATCCGACCGCCAGGGTCAAACCAGCCCGCACCTATAGCCGTGCCGGCGGCACCGGCTATGTCACCAACCAGGAAGCGCTGCAGGCGCCTGAAAAAGACGCGCTGGCCCCCTTGCTGATACTGGGCCAGCAGATCAAGGCCTGTATCGCCGGTTCCGACCTGAGCGCGACCAAGAAGAAGATGGTGGTCGACAAAATGGAATACGGCACCACCATGTACGCGGGCGTGGAGTTCGACCCCTGCGTCAACAACGTGCTGGGCTGGCTGGTCGAATGGGGCTACCCCAAGAGGCCCAGCCTTTTCACCAGCAGAAATGCCAATCAATTGTTCAACGCGGTCGAACAGGTGGCCTACGAGCAGTACAAGAAACGCACCGGCAAAACCTGACAAAACCTGAATTAAGCGCCGGCTAAGGTCGAATCGACAAACTTGTGGGAAAATCAGGTCCCCGCCCATCTGACCGGATTTCCTCATGATTCATACACGCTCGCTGCTGCTGTCCATCGCCCTTGCCTGCTTCGGCCTGATCGGCGTCGCCCTGTACCTGCAGCACGGGCTGGACATGCTGCCTTGCCCGCTGTGCGTGATCCAGCGCTACCTGTTCATCGCCATCGGCGTGCTGTGCGTGATCGGCGCCTACAGCCAGCCCAAGGTCGGCGCCGGCCTGGGCCTGCTGGCCGCGCTGGGCGGCCTGGGCACCGCCGGCAAGCACCTGTGGGTGCTGGCCCATCCCGGCCTGTCGTGCGGCATCGACCCGGTGGAAACCTTCCTCAACAAGATCCCGACCGCGACCTACCTGCCTTTCCTGTTCAAGGCCGACGGCCTGTGCGAGGACGCGCTGGCGCCGTGGTTCGGCCTGTCGATTCCGCAGTGGTCGTTCCTGTGGTTCGGCCTGTTCACATTGTCGCTGGCGTGGCTGCTGATACGCCGCAGCCGCTGATGATCACGGACACCAGCGCGATCGCGGCCGGCGCCACCATCGCCGCGCTGCAAGTGCAGTCCCTGCTGGACCCGCTGGACAACCGCATCCTGCTGTGCCACGCGCTGGGCCTGTCGCGCGTCGGCCTGATCACCCAGTCCGAACTCGCGCTGGACCAAGACCAAGCCGCGCGCTTCGCCGCGCTGGTGCGGCGCCGGCTGGACGGCGAACCGATCGCCTACATCGTCGGCCAGCGCGAATTCTTCGGCCTGCCGTTTGAAGTCAACGGCGCCGTGCTGATCCCCCGTCCCGACACCGAACTGCTGGTCGAACTGGCGCTGGAGCGCCTGCCGCCGCGCGGCCGCGTGCTGGACATGGGCACCGGCAGCGGCGCCATCGCCGTCGCCCTGGCGCACACCCGGCGCGACGCCGAGGTCACCGCGCTCGACGTCAGTGCCGACGCGCTGGCCGTGGCCCGCCGCAACGCCGCCGCCAACCAGGCCAGGGTCGCCTTCCTGCAAAGCGACTGGTACGCCGCGCTGGACGGCGCGCCGCCGTTCGACGTCATCGTCTCCAACCCGCCCTACATCGCCAGCGGCGACCGCCACCTGTCCGAGGGCGACCTGCGCTACGAACCGGCCGGCGCGCTGACCGATCATGCGGACGGCCTGTCCGCCCTGCGCATCATCATCGCCGGCGCGGCGCAGCGTTTGAAGCCCCGGGGCTGGCTGCTGATGGAGCACGGCTACGACCAGTCCGCCGCCGTGCGACAGTTGCTAACCGAACAAGGTTACACCGACGTGCAAAGCTGGACCGACCTGGCCGGCATCGAGCGCGTCACGGGTGCGCGCACGCACTGACGGCCCCGCTCCAAGACGGTATTCTGGCTTTCGGCCGCCCTTCCCAGTATTTGATAAACTAACAAGCGATCTTCGGCAATGGCCGGACTTTGGACCGCCGCCGACGCGTTTTTCCGTTTTCGGTTAATCTCGCACCTCACCGCTTTGATGCACTACGAAAGGAAGATCCAATTGTCCAATCTACTGACTCGCCGCCTGGCCCTGCTGGCCAAGCCAGAGCACCGTCCGGTGCTGGGTGGCTTGCGTGGCATCGAGCGCGAAACGCTGCGGGTGGATCCGCACGGCCACCTGGCCGCGACCCCGCATCCGGTGGCGCTGGGCTCGGCCCTGACGCATCCGCAGATCACCACCGACTACGCCGAAACGCTGCTGGAGTTCATCACCCCGGCCGAATCCGACATCGCCACCACGCTGGAAAAGCTGGACGGCATCCACCGCTACGCCTACAGCAAGCTGGGCGACGAGCTGCTGTGGAGCCAGTCGATGCCGGCCCAGCTGCCGGACGAGGAAGACATCGAGATCGCCTGGTACGGTACCTCCAACATGGGTACGCTGAAGCATGTGTACCGCCGCGGCCTGGCGCTGCGCTACGGCAAGGCGATGCAGTGCATCGCCGGCATCCACTACAACTACTCGCTGGACGAACGCCTGTGGCGCGTGCTGGCCGAGAATGAAGTCAGCGGCAAGCGCCTGTCGCCGAAGTCGTTCCAGTCCGAAGCCTACCTGGCCACCATCCGCAACTTCCGCCGTTACAGCTGGCTGCTGATGTACCTGTTCGGCGCCTCGCCGGTGCTGCAGTCGGGTTTCCTGCGCGGCAAACCGCACAAGCTCGAAACGCTGTCCGGCGACACGCTGTACCTGCCCTACGCCACCAGCCTGCGCATGAGCGACCTCGGTTACCAGAACGACGCGCAATCGGGCCTGAGCCCGCACGAAAACTGCCTGGACAGCTACGTCGCCGCGCTGACCAAGGCCGTCAACCAGCCGTATGAACCGTATGCGGCGCTGGGCACCAAGCGCGACGGCGAATGGATCCAGCTGAGCACCAACGTGCTGCAGATCGAAAACGAGTACTACTCCACCATCCGCCCGAAGCGCGTGATCCAGACCGGCGAACGGCCGATCCAGGCGCTGTGCGCGCGCGGCGTGCAGTACATCGAAGTGCGCTGCATGGACGTCGATCCGTTCGAGCCGGTCGGCATCAGTGTGCAGGCGGGCCGCTTCCTGGACGCCTTCCTGCTGTTCTGCGCCCTCGAGGAAAGCCCGGCCATCTCGCCGGAGGAAGGCATGCGCCACACCGACAACTTCGCCCGCACCGTCAAGGAAGGCCGCCGTCCGGGCCTGATGCTCAATAACGAGGACGGCGAAATCGGCCTGCGCCAGTGGGGCGAGCAGCTGCTGGAACGTATCCGTCCGGTGGCGGCGCTGCTGGACTCCCTGCGCGGCGACAGCGTCCACGCCGACGCGATGGCGGCGCAAGCGGCCAAGCTGGCCGATGCGGATTTGACGCCGTCGGCCAAGGTGCTGGCGGCCCTGCGCGCCAACGGCAAGTCGTTCGCCGCCTTCGGCCTGGCGCAAAGCGAAAAGCACGCCGCCTACTTCCGCAGCCATCCGCCGACCGCCGAGGAGACCGCCTATTTCGACGGCCTGGCCGCCGTCTCGCTGGCCGAGCAGGCGGAGATGGAAGCGGCGCCGCAAATCAGCTTCGACGATTTCGTCGCCGCCTACCGCGCCAGCAATCTGTGCCACTCAAGCATGGATTGCGACTAAACTGGGGGCTTCATCACCGCCACTACCGCGCGAGGCCCCTTTTGCTCACCTTCTACAACGAACTGCACGCTCAGCACCGGGGCCGCTATGAAATCTTCCGCGGCGAGATGGTGCCCTGCTTTGAAAAGCCGGAGCGCGTCGATTCGGTGCTGGCGGAGCTGGGGCGGCGCGGCCTGGGCAAGATCGTCACGCCGCACGGCGTGCCGCTGATGTCGCTGGAGCGCATCCACACGCCGCGCTACCTGCACTTCCTGCGCAACGCCTGGAGCGAATGGCTGGCGCTCGATCCGGCCAACGCCGGCAAGGACGCCTTCCCCGCCGTCTGGCCGATACGCTCGCTGCGCGACGACATCGAGCCGGACAACTTCTGCGCCAAGCTCGGTTTGTATTCGATGGACAGCGGCACGCCGCTGACCGCCGGCACCTGGACCGCCGCCAAGACCGGCGCCGACTGCGCGGTCAACGCGGCCCATGCCTTGCGCCTGGGTGAGCGCGGCGCCTTCGTGTTGAGCCGCCCGCCCGGCCACCACGCCGGCGCCGATTTCTTCGGCGGCTACTGCTTCCTCAACAACGCCGCGCTGGCCGCGCAGCACATGCTCGACGACGGCGCGCGCAAGGTCGCCATCATCGACATCGACTACCACCACGGCAACGGCACGCAGAGCATCTTCTACAACCGCGATGACGTGCTGTTCATCTCGATCCACGCCGATCCGCGCAACGAGTATCCGTTCTACCTGGGCCACGCCGACGAGCGCGGCGAAGGCGCGGGGCTGGGCTACAACATGAACCTGCCGCTGGCGGCGGGCAGTTCGTCCAAGGCCTGGTTCGCGGCGCTGGAGACGGCCTGCATCCGCCTGGGCAGCTTCGCGCCGGACGCGCTGGTGGTCTCGCTGGGCGTCGACACCTTCGCCGGCGACCCGCTGTCGCGCTTCGAGCTGCAAAGCGCCGACTACCTCAAGGTCGGCGAGCGCCTGGCCTACCTCGGCCTGCCGACCGCCTTCGTCTTCGAAGGCGGCTACGCGGTCAAGGAACTGGGCACCAACGTCGTCAACGTCCTCGAAGGCTACGAGACCGCGCTTTAAATCCGTCAATCCGGGGTCAGGTCTGACATTTGGACACGAGCTCTGCCGTAGCGGCCGCTACGGCAGAGCTCGTGTCCGAATGTCAGATCTGACCCCGGATTTAAAAGGCCTTGAAAAGATAGTCGGTCATCAGCTTCTCGCTGATCGCATGCGGCATCTTCACCTGGAAGTTGGTGGTCGTGATCACCGCGACCACATGCTGCTCCGGCATCACCACCACCTTGTTGCCGCCGCTGCCGGACATCATGACCGCGCGGTAGGTCTTGCCGTCCTGCGTGAATTTCTTGATCCACCAAAAATAGCCGTAGTCCGTGTTCTCGTCGACTTGCGCATGCGGCGCCATCGACTGTTTCACCCAGCCGGCGGAGACGATGCGCTTGCCGCGCCATACGCCGCCGTCCAGGTACAACTGGCCCAGCTTCAGCAGATCGCGGCTGCGCAGGCCCAGGCCGCCGCCGGTCATCGCCGGGCCGGCCGGCGTGTACTGCCACTTCAGCCGCGTGACGCCCAGTGGGCCGAACAAGGTGCGCGCCGCGAACTGGTCGACCTTCTCGCCGGTGGCCTTCTCCAGCAAGGGTCCCAGCAGCGTCGGCCCGGCAGTGCAATAGGAGAAGCTGCGGCCGTAGGGCGAGTCCTGCGGCTTGGCGACCCAGTCGGGAAAACCGCGTACCGGCAGGTCCAGCGCGAACTGGGTCCAGTCCTCCAGCAGATACATGCTTTCCTCGTTGCCGCGAGAGTACTGGTTCTGATCGTCGCACTCCAGCAGGGAACTCATGGTCAGCAAATCTTCGACGGTGATTTTTTCCTTGCGCGGATCGGGATGAAGCACCGGATGCTTCTCCGGGAAGAAGGCAAACACCGGCGCGCCCACGCCGGCCAGCTTGCCCTGGTCGATCGCGATACCGACCAACATGTCAGTCACGCTCTTGGTCACCGAACGGGTGTTGCGCAGGCCGGCCTCGCCGTCGGCGTCGTAGTAGGCCTCGAACGCCAGCTTGCCGTCCCTGGCGATCAGGATGCTGGTGATCTGCTTGAAGTCGCCCTTGCGGACCGCGGCGTCCATCGCCTCCAGCGGCTGCGGATTCAATCCTGCGGCGGCCGGTGCGGTGCGCGGCCATTCATCGTCCGCGACGGCAGTCGACGACACGACGGCCAGCATCAAAGAAAGAACTATCCTGATCATATCGCTCCATTCCATGGTCGAGGTGAGGGCAAACCAGTATATCTCGGACTGCGAAACCGCCCTTTAATAGACGTCGCGGCGATAGCGGCCGGCCTCGGTCAACTCGTCCAGTGCCGGGCGGCCGATGATTTCCTCCAACGCGGCGTCGACGCCGGCGGCCATGCCTAGCAGGCTGCCGCAGACGTAGATGACGGCGCCGTCGGCCAGCCATGCGCGTAGCGTGTCGGCCTTTGCCCGCAGGCGGTCCTGCACGTAGCCGCCGCCTTCCGCGTCGCGCGAGAAAACCAGGTCCAGCTCGGGCAGGAAGCCGCCGCCGCGCCAGCGCTCGATCTCCTCGGCGCAGATGCTGTCGAACGCGCGTTGCCGCTCGCCGAAGATCAGCCAGTTGCGCTGCAGGCCATCGGCCACGCGGGCACGCAGATGCGAACGCAGGCCGGCCATGCCGGAACCATTGCCGATGTAGATGGCCGGCAGCGGCTGTAGAGGCGCGTCGAAGGCCGGATTGGCGATCAACCGCACCCGCACGTCATCGCCGATGGAAGCCTGCGCGGTCAGCCAGCCCGAGGCCAGGCCTGCCTGACGCACCACCAGCTGCATGCCGCCGTCCTGCGGCAGCGAAGCGAGCGAGTAGCGGCGCGGCACCAGGTCCTCGCCGTAATGGCCAGGCCAGATGTCGACCAGCGCGCCGGGACGCCATTCCGTCGGAGGCCCGCTCAGCATGAGTTCGTACAACGGCGCGCCGCTGCTGCCGGGATTCAGCAAGGTGCGCCGGGCAAGGCGCCAGCTGGCGTAGTCGCTGTCCGGCACTGCGGTCGACAAGTTCATGTCCAGCGCATCACCGCCGATCAGTTCACGCAGCGCGTGCGCCCAGCGGGCCAGCGCGCCGGCATCGCCGTTATCGACTTCGATGATCGGATGCAGCGCCTGCGCGCCTAGTACACGCAAGCGCTGGTCCAGCGTCTGGCCGAAACCGCAGAATTGCAGATAATTGCGGTCGCCCAGCGCCAGCACCGCGTATTGCAGATGCGCCAGTTCGCCGGCGGCGGCATGCAGCAGGCGGTTGAAGCGGCGCGCCGCATCGGGCGGTTCGCCCTCGCCGAAGCTGCTGGCGACGAAAAGCGCGCGGCGATAATTGCCCAGCAGCGGAGGCGTGAGCTTTTCCAGCGATTGCACGTGCACCGCGACACCGGCCTCGCGCAGCGCGGCGGCGCTTTGCAGCGCAAGCCTTTCCGCCTGGCCGGTCTGGCTGGCGTAGGCCATCAGCACCGGATCGTGCATATCGCCCGACACCGGCACCTCCGCCAGCCGCGCGCGCTCCGCCTGCGCCTCGCGCTTCTGGCGGCGGCGCTTCAGGTACAGCATCCAGCCCGTGACCGCAAAGCCGGGCAGCGACAGGCTGACCAGGAACATCAACACGCGGCCCGGCAGGCCGAAGTAAGTCCCCATGTGCAGCGGATAGATGACCGACAGCGCGCGCTGGCCGGCGGCCATGCCGTCGTACGGCTCGTTCTTGACGATGACGCCGGTCTGCTGGTTGATCGACATGCGCCCGCGCGCGCGCACGTGCGGCGCGTCCTTCGCCACCCAGATGACCTGGATCGGCTGCTTGGCGCGTTCCGGCGGACGCAGGATCGCCATGCGCCAGTTCGGCGCCTGCTGCTGGAAGGCCGACCACGATGTCGTCAGGTCGACCGCTTCCGCCACGGCGGTACGCGGCGCGCCATCCGTCTTCGGCACCTTGGGTTTGGGCGCGGCAGCTTCGCGCGGCGGGCGCTGCACGCCGGCCCAGCCATCGACCGTATCGCGCACCACGTCGAAACTCCAGTACACGCCGCTGGCCGTGAAGATCAGATAGCCCGCCAGCGCCCACGTTCCCGCCACCGAATGCAGGCCCCACAGGAAGGAGCGGCCCTTGAGACGCGTGTCGAACGTCAGCCAGGTGCGCCAGTCCAGCGCGCGGCGCGGCCAGCGCAGATACAGCCCGCTCAGGGCCAATCCCATCAGGCAGAGCGCCAGCGTGCCCACCACCGGACGGCCGCTTTCGCGCGGCAGCAGCAGGTAGCGGTGCAGCGACTCGACCCACTCGAACGCGTCGTCGTAGCGCAGCGGCGGCAGCAGCGCGCCGGTGTAAGGGTTGACGAAGACGGTCTCGCCGTGTTTTTCGCCCGGCGCCGGCGCAAAGCCGACACGGGCCGTCGTGCCAGGCTCGGAATACACGATGATGCTGGTGATGCGCGCCTCGGGATGCGCGCGCCGCGCGATCTGCGCAATCTGCGGTGGCGCCAGCACCGGCGCCGCTTGCACGGCCACGCTGGTCACGCCCGGATTGAGCAGGTCCAGCAGCTCTTCGCGGAAGGCGAGAATGGCGCCGGTCAGGCCGATCACGACCAATACCGAGCCGGCGGTGATGCCGATGAACCAGTGCAGCTGGAACCAGAGCTTTTTCACAGGTCGACCTTCACGCTCAATTTGACCAGGCGCGGCATGCCGGCACTGAGGCGCGTGCCGGCGCCGGCCCAGTACCGCTTGTCGCCGGCGTTGTCGATATTGGCTTGCCACGTGGTGCGTTTGCCCATCAATGTCGTCACGTAGCGGCCGCCGGCGCTGAACAGCGTCACGCCGCCGAGGAAGGCCTGGTCAAGATCGTTGACCGGCCGGCGGCCGGTGAAGTAGGCGCCGCCGTTGAAGGACAAACCGGGCACCGCATCCAGTTCATACGACAGGAACGCGCTGGCGGTGCGCCTGGACGCGTTCTCCGGCAGCTTGCCGTTGTAGTTCGCGTTGATGTTGCGGAATTCCGGCGCGATCCACTGCGCCGACGTTTGCCACGACAGCTGACGCGCCAGCTTGCCCTGCGCGGACAACTCCAGGCCGCGATAGTGCTGCTCGCCGTCGGCGGTGAAGACGTTGGCGGTATTGGTGTAGTAGCCGGGACGATTGATGTCGAACAGCGCCGCCTGCACCAGCGTGCCGCCCGGTACGCGCCAGCGCGCGCCCAGCTCCTTCTGGCGGCTCACGCCCGGTGCCATGCGTTCGCCCACGTTGGCGCTGCCGGTCGGCGCGGTTTCGCCTTCTTCCAGCCCCTGCGAACCGGACGCGTAGAACGACAGGTCGGCGGAGGCCTTGTAGATCAAGGCCGCCATCGGCGTGGTCTTGCTGACGTCGTAGTGGTTCGCGCCCTGGTCGCTGGTGTACTGCACGCTGCGCACGCCGGCCACCGCCTGCCAGTGGGGCGAGAAGGTCAGCCGGTCTATCGCATAGATCCCGCCATCACGCGAGTCCAGCGCGGCGGTGGTCGGCGTTGTCGGCACGGCGCCGTAGGTCACGCTGGTGATGGCGCTCGGGTTGTACAGGTTTTGCGCGGCGACGGTGTAGGTCGATTGATAGATCGGGTCCTGGCTCTTGTCGGTGCGGGTGGCACCGAAGGTCACGTCATGCTGGACGAAACCGGTCGCCACGCTGCCCGCCAGTTCCACGCGCAGCATGCTGGAGTCCACCACGTTGTACTGCAGATTGCCGTTGATGCGGCCCGCGCCGGTCTGCAGCGCCGCCGTGTTATTCAGCCTGAAGATGGCCAGCCTGCGGTCGCGCGCCGTTTCGGAATGGCCGCCTTCCACCGTCAGGGCCCAGACGTCGCTCAGCGCATAGTCGGCGCGCAGTTGCGCATTCCTGGTTTGTGCGTCGAAGCTGGCCCAGTCCGGGCCGATCAGCCGGTGCGGATCGACCGTGGCCGGCAGCGGAATGGCGCCGTTGACGACGGCCGGCAAGGCGATGCCCGCCTGCTCGGTCACACGGCGCTTGTCGTATTCCAGATCGGCCTTCAGGCGCAGGCTCGCATTGACGCGCCAGTCCAGCGCCGCCGACGCGAAGCCGCGGTTGCCGTTGCCGACGTTGTCCAGGTAGGAGCCGAGCGTGCCGGCGGCGGCGTTGATGCGCACGCCGAACTGCCGCTCCCCGCCAAAGCGGCGCGCCACATCGGCCGTCGCCACCGCCGTGCCGTTCTGGTCGACCGTCATGCCGACCGTGCTGACCGGCGCGGCGCCGGCGCGCTTGGTGACGAAGTTGACCACGCCCGCCGGCGAGGTGAAGCCGTAGTACAGCGCGGTGGCGCCCTTCAGTACTTCGACGCGTTCCTTGTCTTCCATCGGCACCTGCGAGAAGTTCATGATCGGCAGCGTGCCGTTCAGGCGGTAGTTGGTGCGGTTCTCCACCGCGATGCCGCGTATGACCAGCTGGTCCCAGGTGTCGCCGCCATTCTGCTGGCGCGTGACGCCGGCGGTGTTGCGCAGCGCGTCGTACAAGCCGCCGGCCGCCTGCAATTCCAGCACCTCGCGCGTGACCACGTTGACGGTGGCCGGCACGTCCATGATGTCGGCGCCGCGGAAGCTGCCCGCCTCCACCGTTTTCGGCGCAAAGCCGTCGGCACGCGCCGCCGTCACCCGCACGGCCTGCAGGACCAGCTCATCCGCCTCCTGCGCGGCGGCGGGAAAAGCCAGGGTCAACATGAGGTACAAGGGCAGGCGGGCGTGGGGCATGGCGGCGAAATAGGACGAAGGTTACACATTATATCGATAATGCGAATCATTATCAATTGCGATTACTACGTACGCCGCCCCGCCTTGACGCCCCAAACCGCCACAACCATACTTGGGCCATGGAGAAACCTTTGCCTTGGGCCGACAGCACGCCGGGACTGACCTTGTGGTCGGCCATCCTGTTTTGCTGCTTCAGCGCCCTGCTGGCAGCGCTGTACCTGCTGCCGTCGGTGGCCAGCCTGCTGTGCTTGGTGCCGGTGCTGTCCTACCTGACGCTGGGGCAGAGAATGGGCATGGTCTACAGCGTCGGCTGGCCGGTGCTGGGCATGGCGATACTGATGCTGCGGCCCGGCAGCACGGCCGAGGAGCTATCCAGCCTGGGTGCGACCCTGCTCGGCGTCGGCGTGCTGTCGCACCTGTTCGAGGTCAAACGCGAGGCGCTGATACAAGCCTTGCGCCGCACCGCCGCGCTGGATCCGGTGACCGGCCTGCATAACCATCTCTACCTCGAATCCATCTTCAGCCAGCTGACCCGTCCGCAGCGTGGCAAGCCGGCCACCGTGTCGCTGATGCTGATCGACGTGGACCAGCACGACGACGCTGCGCTGGTCCACGTCGCCCGCCGCATCGAGGAAGTCTGCCGGGGCAGCGACTGGGCGTTCCGTTTCGGCGACGCGCGGTTTTGCGTGCTGGTGCCGTGGGTGACGCAGCTGCAGGGCCAGCAGATCGCCGACCGGCTGAAGGCGGGCATCGAGGCCGGCGAGTCGCACCGCGTACACCCGCGCATCGGCCTGGTGCGCTGGCCGGACGACGCGGCCACCCTGGCAGAACTGCACCAGGCGGCAGCCCGCCGCATCGAGCACTAGTTATTCAAAGCGCTCGAACGACTCCGCCAGGAAATCGACAAACGTCCGTATCCGCGCCGACAACTGGTGCCGCTGCGGATACACCGCGTAGATGTCCGCATCGGGCGTCCTGAAGCCGGGCAGCACCTGCACCAGCCGCCCGCTCTCGAGATAGCGCTCGATATCCCATTCCGCCCGCATCAGGATGCCGTGGCCATCCAGCGCCCAGTTGACGGCGATTTCGCCGTCGTTGGTCGCCAGGTTGCCGCGCACCTTGACCGCTTCCGCATGACGCTCCGATTCGCGTCCCGCGAACAGCCGCCACAGGCCATACGCCTCATCGCCCTGCCGGATGCAGATGCAGTTGTGCCGCCGCAGCTCGGCCGGCGACCTGGGCTCGCCATGCCGGGCCAGATACTTCGGCGACGCGCACAGCAGCCGCCGGTTCGGCGCCAGCCGCCTGGCGATCACGCGCGTGTCGGTCGGCGCGCCGAAGCGGATGCAGACATCGAACTGGTCGTCCGTCAGCGCCGGTGGATCCACCGACAGCTGCAGTTGCACATCCACCTCCGGATAGCGCAGCACGTATTTGGAAATCGCCGGCGCGATGTGCAGGCGCCCGAAGCCCAGCGTCGCGTTGACCCGCAGCTGCCCCTTGGGCACGCCCTTGGACGTGGTCAGCAACTGGTCCAGGTCGGCGATCTCGCCCAGGATGCGGCGCGCATGCTCCAGCAGCACCTCGCCCTCGGGCGTCAGGCTCATGCGCCGGGTGGTCCGGTTCACCAGCGGCACGCCCACGCGCGCCTCGATCAGGGACAGCCGCTTGCTGACCGCCGACGTGGTGATGCCCAGTTCCCGCGCGGCGCCGCTCAAGCTGCCGGCATTCGACAGGGAAACGATGAAGCCGAGCTCGGCCGGTTGGAATCCGTTACTCATGATTGATTGTTGAGCTGAAGGTTAACAATGGATTGAGTTTAGCCCCCTTAAAGCGCCCCGTCCACCGCTTACAGTGCATGCACTACCGCCCCAATCATGCACAGGAGACCGCAATGAAGACCTACCAAATCGCAACCATTCCCGGCGACGGCATCGGCAAGGAAGTCGTGCCGGCCGGCCAGCAGGTGCTTGCCGCGCTGGCCGCCGGCAGCAAGAGCTTCCAGTTCGAGTTCGAAGACTTCGACTGGGGCGGCGACTACTACCGCCGGCACGGCGTCATGATGCCGGCCGACGGCCTGGAGGCCCTGCGCGACAAGGACGCCATCCTGTTCGGCTCCGCCGGCGACCCGGACATCCCCGACCACATCACGCTGTGGGGCCTGCGCCTGAAGATCTGCCAGGGCTTCGACCAGTACGCCAACGTGCGTCCGACCCGCATCCTGCCCGGCATCGACGGCCCGCTGAAGCGCTGCAAACAGGAAGACCTGAACTGGGTCATCGTGCGCGAAAACTCGGAAGGCGAATATTCCGGCGTCGGCGGCCGCGTGCACCAAGGCCACCCGATCGAGGCGGCCACCGACGTCTCGATGATGACCCGCGTCGGCGTCGAGCGCATCCTGCGCTTCGCCTTCAAGCTGGCCCAGTCGCGTCCACGCAAGCTGCTGACCGTGATCACCAAGAGCAACGCCCAGCGCCACGCGATGGTGATGTGGGACGAGATCGCGCTGGAAGTGTCGCGCGATTTCCCCGACGTCAAATGGGACAAGGAGCTGGTCGATGCCGCCACGGCGCGCATGGTCAACCGTCCGGCCACGCTGGACACCATCGTCGCCACCAACCTGCATGCCGACATCCTGAGCGACCTGGCCGCCGCGCTGGCCGGCAGCCTGGGCATCGCCCCCACCGGCAACATCGATCCGGAGCGCCGCTACCCGTCGATGTTCGAGCCTATCCACGGTTCGGCGTTCGACATCATGGGCAAGGGCCTGGCCAATCCGGTCGGCACCTTCTGGTCGGTGGTCATGCTGCTCGAGCACCTGGGCGAGCACGAGGCGGCGCAGCGCGTGATGCGCGCCATCGAAAAAGTGACAGCCAACGTCCGCCTGCACACGCGCGACCTGGGCGGCGTCGCCACCACGGCCGACGTCACGCAGGCCGTATGCGAATACCTGACGTCCGTACAGGAACTGCAGGCCGCATAAATACGCGCCATCGGCGCAGGTCCGCCCCCACCCGCCCCCAAGAGCATGGCGGGGCGCGATCCAGGCAGCAAAACATAAGGAGGCATCATGTCTAAGCGTTTCTTTGGAAAACTGTACGTCCAGGTACTGACAGGCGTCGTCGCCGGCGGCCTGCTGGGTTATTTCTACCCCAAGCTCGGCACCGACTTCAAACCCCTGGGCGACGCCTTCATCCGGCTGATCAAGATGGTCTTTGCGCCGGTGATCTTCGCCATGGTGGTACTGGGCATCGCCAAGATGGAGAGCATGAAGGAGCTCGGGCGCGTCGGCGTCCGCGCCCTGATCTATTTTGAAGTGATGTCGACGTTCGCCCTGCTGCTGGGCCTCATCGTCGTCAACGTCGTCCAGCCCGGCGCCGGCATGAATGTCGATGCGACGACGCTCGATACCCACAGCATCGCCAACTACACGGCGGCGGCGGCAAAATCCACCGGCTTCACGGACTTCCTGCTCAACATGATCCCGCAAAGCGTGGTCGAAGCCCTGTCCAGGAACGACATCCTGCAGATCCTGGTGTTCGCGACGATGTTCGGCATCGCGCTGTCGCACATGGGCCGCCGCGCCAAGCCGGTGGTCGACTTCCTGGATGCCTTCTGCAACAGCATGTTCATCGTCGTCGGCATGATCATGCGCGCCGCGCCCATCGCCGCGTTCGGCGCGATCGCTTTCACGGTCGGCAAGTACGGCCTGGGTTCGCTGGTCTCGCTGGGCCAGCTGATGGGCAGCATGTACATTACCTGCGTGCTGTTCGTGTTTGTCGTGCTGGGATTGGTCGCCCGCGTTTCCGGCTTCAGCCTGCTCAAGTTCCTGCGCTACATCAAGGATGAAATCTTCACGGTGCTGGGAACCAGTTCGTCGGAATCGGTGGTGCCGCAACTGATGCGCAAGCTTGAACATGTAGGCGTGTCCAAGCCGGTGGTCGGCCTGGTCATTCCGGCGGGCGTCACCTTCAACCCGGACGGCCAGTGCATCTACTACACGATGGCGGCCATCTTCATCGCCCAGGCGACCAATACGCCGCTGACCATGATGGACCAGTTTGTCGTGCTGGGCGTGCTGATGCTGACTTCCAAGGGTTCGGCCGGCGTGACCGGCTCGGGCTTCATCACGCTGGCGGCAACGCTGGCCTCGATGGGCAAGATTCCCGTGGCCGGCATGGTGCTGCTGCTCGGCGTCGACCGCTTCATGTCCGAGGCACGCGCCATCACCAATACCATCGGCAATGCGGTCGGCACCATGGCCATTGCGCAGTGGGTCGGCGCGCTGGACCACGACCGCATGAACCGCGTGCTGAACGGCGAATCCACGCAGGAGGAAATGCGGGCGCTGTATGCGCCGGAGGACGCCGCCAACGAGCCGCTGCCCGAAGTGGCGATCCTGCAAAAAGCATCTGCCTGACCGGTGAACATCATGAATGAGCAAACCATCGAACGCGCACTCCTGCAACGCATGTTCGAGGCGGCGATAGCGGCGGCGCAGCCGGCGCTGTGCGTGCCGCCGGCGCTGCCCGAGGCGCCCAAGGGACGCCTGATCGTGATCGGCGCGGGCAAGGCTTCGGCCGAGATGGCGCGCGCCGTCGAGCGCAACTGGCCGGGACCACTCACCGGCCTCGTGGCGACCCGCTACGGCTACGCCGTTCCGTGCGAGCGCATAGAAATCGTCGAAGCCTCGCATCCGGTACCCGACGCCGCCGGACTCTCGGCCGCCCGGCGCATGCTCGACCGCGTGCACGGCCTGAGCGCCGACGACACGGTGCTGTGCCTGATCTCCGGCGGCGGCTCGTCGCTGCTGCCGTTGCCGGCCGACGGCATCAGCCTGGAAGACAAGCAGCTGGTCAACCAGGCCTTGCTGACCTCCGGCGCCAGCATCGGCGAAATGAACTGCGTGCGGCGCCACCTGTCCGCCATCAAGGGCGGCCGCCTTGCCGCCGCCTGCCATCCTGCCAGGGTGGTGACTTTGCTGATCTCAGACGTGCCAGGCGACGATCCGCGCGACATCGCCTCCGGCCCCACCATCGGCGACGCCAGCACCTGCGCCGACGCGCTGGACATCATCCGCCGCTACCGCATCGCGCTGCCGGAGCATGTGCTGGAAGTACTGCGCAGCGGCCGTGGCGAATCCATCAAACCCGGCGATCCGAGACTGGCCCGCGCGGAAGTGCGGATGATCGCCACGCCGCAAATGGCTCTGGAAGCGGCGGCGCAAGTGGCGGCGGCGGAGGGCGTCACGCCGCACATCCTCGGCGACAGCATCGAGGGCGAGGCGCGCGACGTCGGCAAGGTCATGGCCGGCATTGCGCTGCAGGCGGGGCGGCGCGGCCAGCCGTTCGCCACGCCATGCGTGCTGCTGTCCGGCGGCGAGACCACCGTCACCGTCCGCGGCCAGGGACGCGGCGGCCGCAACGTCGAGTTCCTGCTGTCCTGCGCCATCGCGCTGCAAGGCGAGGCGGGCATCCACGGCCTGGCCGGCGATACGGACGGCGTCGACGGACAGGAAGAAATCGCCGGCGCCTGGATCGCGCCCGACACACTCGCCCGCGCATGGGAACACGGCCTGCGGCCGCGCGACAGCCTCGATAACAACGACGGCCATGGTTTCTTCCAGGCGCTGGGCGACAGCGTCGTCACCGGCCCTACCCTCACCAACGTCAACGACTTCCGCGCACTGCTGATTGTGCGCTGATCGACGACGGGCGCGTGTCTCGCCAATGATCACTTCAAGCTGATCGCGCCTGAATGCCCGATGGCTGTCTCCGCAAGGTCTCTAGCTGCCGCATTATTCCCGATAAGATGCTGTCTGCTAAATCCTGCGGAAATCCCTCGGGAATTCTCTGATACGCATCTTGTACGACCTGCGGTGTTTGTTCGAGCAGTTCTTCGATAATTCGCTCGGCCATCTGCGCGCCGAGATTCACCCGCTGGGCCATCGCGGACCAGTGCCGGCGCTGAATTCGGTACACCTCGTAGTAATTGCTACTTCCTCGGACCGCCATCGCGAGCTTTGCATCACGCGGCTGGATTTGATTTTTCCCGGTACCGACGATCGGATGCGCAGACAATACATCGTACAGCGGCGTTGCACGGTAATGTCCCCCAGGCAATAGCGCAATGCTGAAATTCTTGGCATGCCCGTCCGTTGCAGTCAGAAGCCAAAATATGAGTTGCGTCTTGTAAAAGTTAAAGCGGTCCACTTCGGCTGTGTCGGACCCAAGAAGCAATTGCATAATCCGTTCGATGCCTGGGCCGCCTTCTCGCTGGTATTTTTGAAGCGGAGAGCAACCCACGGCCTGACACATATCTTCCTGCGGCAACCGTGCTATCCACCGGCCATCGTCAGAAATCTTACGATCGAACCGCTCAACGGCCAATACCTTTTGGTCTTCAAATTGCAGTATGGCCGTTCGTGCGACAGGCAGGCCGAATAGCTCCATGATTTGAGCGCAAAGCCACTCGTTCTCAACCGATGTTCGAAAATCAGCCCGCATATCGCCGACCAAGCCGAGAGGAAGCTTCAATATATGCGTGGTTGGCGTGCTTCCATCAGGGAGGAGCCACTGATCGTTGTGCCAGAGCAGAGCGGTCTTTTCCTGTGCGCCGGCGATCGAAAGCCGAAGGTCTGCATTGGCGTCCGCACGAACCAAGCCTCCCGCCGGGGCAGTGGTCGACCGCAGCAGTTTCGCAATTCGATGTTCATCGAGCGGCTCGCCGCTTATGCGAAATAAATCATCCGGGACTTGATCGACCGGTAGCAACTGGGCCGCGCCAACGCAATCGCGACCTATGGCGGCAAGCAACTCAAACGGCGAAGTCCCTCCGGTATGATGACGCTGGGCCAAGCGCCGCCGAATAGGCTCACTATCTGGCAAGAGATTGTCAAAGTAGTTCGTGACCACGTCGCCCGAGTATGCGGCGTTGTCTGCCCGGAAAGGCATAGACAACGAAAGTGGGCGTCCTTGCTCGTGCTCAAGCCATCGGCCGAAATACTCAAACGTTGAGCTGTTCGCAGCATTGGTCCATTGCCCGACCGGGATGCCATTGAGCCAGACATTGAGGCTTCCTCGGTTACGTGCTCGCGCCATGGTTCACCATTTCGTCTTGTCGGATTGTTTAACTTCCTGTGGCCCTGTCATGGCCGACTTTATCTTATTTGCTTTACTTGGCTTAGTCGCTACCTCGCCATCAGATGGTAGGAAACTTAGCTGTACGTCGAGCAGACGCATGATTGTGTAGAGACGCTCCACACTCGTAGAGCCCAGGTTTGATTCCATTTGCGCATAGCTTTGTTGGGTTATCCCCAGTTTTTCAGCCATCGCGGCCTGTGTCAGGCCAGCCCGTTTTCGAAAGCCTTGGACCAGTGGTTTTAGCTGGTCAATAGTTTGAAGTGGAAATTGCATGTGCAGATCCGTTCGAAAGAAGTTTTTACAGTGTATAGCCTGTTATGTGGAAAAACAAGGTAAAACCTGTTATTCCTGATTACAGTCTGTATCCTGTAAAATATGAATACAGTCTATGAACTGTTGACCCGGTCAGATTGACCCGCCCTCCATACCCTCGCGAACGCCGCGCCCCTGTCGCAGGACTCTTCAAAACCCAATTCCCTTAGATCCCCATGGATCAGGCGCGTCTCTGCGCCAGGCCGAGATTCCGGCCATTTCCTCATTTTTCGATTAAATCTTGCGCAAATTTAGCGGATTCCATAAATAAATGGCGAGACCTACTATTCACACCAAGCGAGGCATTCGCCAAATCCACAAAGCGACGCGTTTGCCAGCTGTTGTATTGCGATCGGACTTAATCACTTTACTTAAAGGAAAATATTATGAAACTTCAAAACAAAGTAGCGTTCATTACTGGCGGTACATCGGGCATCGGACTGGAAACTGCAAAGCTGTTCCAGGCGGAAGGCGCTAATGTCGTGTTGGTTGGTTCGAACGCCGACCGTCTGGCAGAGGCCGGCAAGGAACTCGACGGCAAGGTTCTGCTGGTCCAAGCCGACATCCGCAAGGTAGCCGACATCGAACGTGCCGTCGAAGAAACCCGTGCGAAGTTCGGTCATATCGACGTCGTATTTGCCAACGCTGGCGCCAGCACGGTCGCTCCTCTCGCTGCCGTCACGGAGGAGTACATCAACGACAACCTCGCGTTGAATTTCACTGGGACATTCTTCACGATCCAAAAAACGGCCCCCCTGATGAAGAAGGGCGGTAGTGTGATCGTGACGACCTCCTTCCTGAACACCATCGGCTATCCAGGCCTGTCGATTCTGGCAGCGGCCAAGGCCGCAACGCGTTCGCTGGTTCGTACCTTGGGCGCCGAATTGGCACCGCTCGGCATCCGGGTTAACGCCGTCAGCCCGGGCGCAATCGCCACACCGTTCTATGGCAAGATGGGCCTGCCTGACAACGTGCTGTCCCAAGTCGCCGCCAGTATTACAGACAAGGTTGCACTTAAGCGTTTTGGTGAGCCTGCCGAGCTGGCCAAGACGGCCTTGTTCCTGGCAAGCGACGATTCGTCGTACACCACCGGAACCGAAATGGTGGTTGATGGTGGTTTGACACAATTCTAATGAGTTCCCCGTCCTAGTGGACGGGGTTTAGGTTCAATTCGGCAACCAAAGGGTTAGAATTGCTTCTTCATATTTTTCCCGGGTGCGTCACTTGGACCGACTAGAAGCGATGGCGATGCTGGTGTCCTCAGTTGAGGAAGGTAGCTTGTCGGCCGCTGCCAGAAAGTTGAACATACCGGTTGCAACGCTCACGCGGAACGTCAATGACCTTGAAGCGCTGGTGGGCACGAGACTGCTCATCAGGACAACAAGAAAGCTCGCGTTGACCGATGTTGGCGCCGAATATGTGGCCACGGCAAAGCGAATTCTTGAAGAGGTGGACGAATTGGAACGGCGTGCCGCCGGCGAATTCACGACCCCACGGGGAGAACTGGTCGTCGCCTCACCTGTGCAGGTCGCTCGTTTGCGAGTGCTGCCGGTCGTTAACCAGTTTCTCGCGCTATATCCTGAGATTCGAATCCGGCTCGTGCAGTCCGATCGGATTATTGATTTGGTTGATGTGCACGCCGACATAGCAATCCGTGTTGGACGCCTGCGCGATAGCAGTTTGGTCGCTACGCGGGTCGGGGCATTACGGGTGGTGACGGTAGCCAGCCCGGCTCTTCTGGATAAATATGGCTGGCCGGAGACGCCGGAAGACTTGCGTGAATTGCCCTGCGTCGTATTCGATAGCCCTAGTCTTTCGCCGTGGCGTTATCGTAGCCAGGATACGGGGCAAATCTACACGATCGCTGACGTACCGAGGTTGCTCGTTTCGTCGCCCGATGCAGCTGTTGATGCGGCGATTGATGGAATCGGTGTGACGTTCATCCTTGAACACGATGTGCACGAGGCGGTAATAGCAGGGAAGTTAAAATACATCCTGCAAGATTTCGAGATTGAACCGATTCCGGTTCACGTGGTTTACCTCTCCCGAGCAGCAATGCCAGCAAAGTTACGGCGATTTATTGATTATGCTGTGCCGAAACTTCGCGAGTTGCTCGCTGAATTCGGGCGCATTCCTTCCGCCTGAATTTACTTTCTCCGGGAGGGCGGTTGAAAGCGGGTGATCGCGAACCAACTCATTGCCGTGCCGTACGGCCCGCGAGTTGCTCGGGATGATCACCCGGATTTCAATGCCAACCTGGTTCCGCTTATTCGGTTTTCGGCGGTATCTGGGCATCGAATTTCTGGCTCTGCACAACCCAGGCCTCGCATCCATCCTTGGACAAGCATTCCGTGATGTGAGCTTCCAGGCCGCGCTGGTACCAGTACGAACCCGGGCCCATTTTGACGAGTGGTTTTTCCGGGTTGTAGTTGGCCATTTCGCCCTTGATGACCACGCCGTAGTAGTCATAGGTGTGGCTATGGACGGGACTCTTGAAGCCGTAAGAGAACTTCATGAAGGTGCCGTGCTCCCGGTTCTTTTGATCGCCATAACCATCGACGACCAGGATTTCACTGCCGTCCTCTCCTTTCAGTCCGGTGTGCTGAAACTTCAGCGCGCTGGAAGGAATCGATACGGACCTGCCGCCCTGGGCTGGAGGGTATGCAAAGCCACTGTCTGCGGCATTCGAAACCGACGTGAATGTTAAGGCCGCCAGGGCGATAGCTGCTGCGAATTTGATTTTCATAGTTGGACTCCGTTTTCTGTTGGTAAAGATATCTCGCAGCGCGCTCTCAAGCGCGCTTGTCGAGTGCTGCGATGAAGTTGGCCGCCAGCTCATGGTCCGACATCGGATTCTGTGCAGTGATCAGCTCGCGATCAACGACGACGTGCGACGTGAAGTTCTCCGCGGTCGTGATTACTTTTCCTCCTGCGGCCTCCAGCGCATCCGGCATATTGAAGAAGAGCTTGGCTTTGAAGACATTGTCTTCGGCGAATTCCTCTTCGCCGCGGGAGAAGACCGTCATGCGATAACCTGCGTACGGCCAACCCTTGGCCAGGTCGCGCGCCTTGGCCTGGTCGCCGGCGATCAGCGCCGCGCGGAATTCACGCGCTTTATCAAGCGCCGCGAGGATGCCCATCGGACCGTGGCAGATGGCGGCCGTCGGCTTGTTGTGAGCGTGGAAGTGACGCAAGACCTCGCCCGCGTCCGGGTCTTGCATGACGTCGACGACGGGAGCGTGACCGCCAGGGAAGAACACGCCGGCGTAGCGGTCCTGCCCCTCGTCAATCACGGACCGCAAGCTGCGTACCGCGTTCATGGCCGGGGCATTGTTGAAGAAATCCCGCGCCCGGGTTCTGGCCGCATCGTCGTTGGCGAAATAAAGCAACGCGTCGGAATCTTTATCCACGTGCGGCTTGTCGCCGGTCGGCGTGGCGAGGACGAAGTCGTACCCGGCGGCCTCGATCGCCATCAGCGGCACGGCCGTTTCGTTGAGGAATTGGCCGATCGTGATGGTGCCGCCGGATTTGGCCTCCAGCTGGGTTGCGTTGGAACCGACGACGAGAATAGTGCCTTTGCTCATATGAACTCCTGAAAAATGTGATGTTAGTTGGGTGAATCAGATTCTTGTGGACCGCGGGCAGGTCATGCGCCGCCGATCGCGGCCATCCGGCGGACCGTGTCTTCGGCGGTCCATACGGCGTTGGCCATGAAGCGCCAGTTGATCATCGCCGCGTCGTAGCCCGAGCCTTCCTCGTTCTCTGCCGCGGCCACCGCGTCGCGCACCATCGCCACTTCAAAGCCGTTCTGGATGAGGTTGCGCATATGGTCTTCGAGACAGAGATTGGCGACCGGTCCGGCCATGATCACCTTTTCGATACCGCGCCGACGCAGCAGCAGTACGAGATCGTTGGTGGGTGCATAGGAGACGTGGCGCGATGTGATGGTCGTGTTGTCGTCTTCCATGTACTTTCTGAAGCGGTCTGGAATGTCCGCCCCCGAACCCTGTACCCCCTCGAAGCTGAGCGCGCTCTGGCGGGCAACGACCCCGCCATTGAGCGCCAGGTCTTCCATGGCGCCCAGGTGCGTGTGTCCATGATGGCCGTGATGATCGTGAGGGAAGAAGTAGTGCGGCGACATGAAGACCGGAATGTCGTTGGCTTTCGACGTCTGGAGCAGCGTCTCCAGCTTTTCATTCACCTTATTTTTCTTCATCAGCTCCGCGATGAGAACGTGATACTTGCCACCTTCGGTCAGAAAGTCGTTTTGGATATCGACCAGCACCAAAGCGGTCCGGCCTTTTTCGAGTTCCATTTCTGGATTGCGGTGTGTAAAGGTAGTCATTTCCTAAGTCCTATAAAAATGAAGCGATGAGTAGGTTCTGGCCATGTTCGAGCCTGACCAGATGCAGCGCCAATTTGCGACGGACAGGAACAAAACCATATGACCTATCCCCGCTCGTTTAGATGATGACACTGCACTGAAATTAATGGTAATACCCATCCTCTAAAAATTCAAGAGTTTTTTTCGCATGCGTGAAAACCGTAGAGAAAAACCGCTTGACACTTTAGATGATGAGTATTATCTTTGCGTTTAGTGAGATTTCATCAGCTAAAAAGCACGGCAAGTCCGAATCATGTGGCGTCGGATTTTCATGCGATCGCTGTTCTCAGATTCACTATCCCCACTAATTGGGTGCCGGTTCGACTGCTCATGGTGAGCAACCGGGGCGGCCCCGCAAAGAAAAAGGAAATCATCATGAAAAAGGGCACAATCCTGGTCGTCGGCTCCAACGCCACCTTGCTGGAAGCGAAAGGCGGCGGCACGATTTTGATCGGACAGTTTTTGAACGAGACGGCCGTGCCGATCATGGCGTTGGTCGAGGCGGGCTACGACTTTGTTCTCGCCACGCCGACCGGCGAGAAGCCGCATATGGATAAGGATTCCGATGCGCTGATCTATTTCGGCGGCGACGATGAAGCTCGTCAACGCGCCCGCAACTTCTTCGTCAACGACCCCGCCATGAACAAGGTTCGCACGCTGCGTTCGGTGGTCGACGATGGACTGGACCGATACGCCGGCGTCTTCTTCCCCGGCGGCCACGCGCCGGTGGTCGACGTCATGCAAGACCCAAGCGTGCGCGAGATACTTCGCCATTTCCACGCACACAAAAAACCCACCGCGGCAATCTGCCACGGACCGGTGTCGATTCTTGCGGAACTGAACACCGCGCCGGAATTCCGGGCCGCGTTGATCGCCGAAGACAAGGCCAAGGCCGCCGAACTGGCCAAGGGTTGGCAGTATGAAGGCTACCGCATGACCGTCTTCTCGCGCAGCGAAGAGGAATACGCCGAGGACAACGTATTCCATGCCAAGCTCCACTTCAACATGCCCGACGCGCTGGAGGCGGCCGGCGGCAAGATCATCACTGCGGACAACTTCACGTCGCATGTGGTCGTCGACCGCGAACTGGTGACCGGCCAGAACCCGATGTCGGACCACGAGCTGGCAGAGAAGTTTATCGCTGCGCTCGATGGCGCCGCCTGACGCTCCCAGGCTTCGCTTGCATCGACAAAGCAGTGCTTCATTACTCAAATTTTTTGCGCCGGACACCCGTCCGCGCGCCGCGCACATCAAAGGAAAAGATCATGACCAATACCAAAAGCATTCAGGAAAAAAATAAAGAAGCCGTCGTAGCCTTCTACAAGCAGGCGCATTTTGATGGCGATGTCGATGGCGCAATCGCGCTTTACGTCGGCGACACCTACATTCAACACACGCCGGCCGCCGAGGACGGTGTGGAAGGGCTGCGAAGCTACATTAACTTTTTCCTGAAAGCGTTCCCCAACGCCAAGGGTGATATTCGACATGTGATCGCCGATGGCGACATCGTCGCCGTGCATGCCCATTGGACCGGCCTGATCGGAAAAAATGGCGATGTGGGTGTCGATTTCTTCCGTGTCAAGGATGGCAAGCTCGTCGAGCACTGGGATGTCATCCAGACGATCCCCGACACGTCGAAAAACGGCAACACCATGTACTGATGCCACTGGCCGGGGCGCTGGACGCCCCGCCGACAGACAGCCCACATGGAGATTTGATCGTGGCTCACTACGAAACTATTACACCCACCCAGCCAGGCAAGCCGGCGCCGGGGCCCGCCGGTCACCGCGCGGCGATCCGCGCCGGCGACGCGCCGTTCTACGGCTGGCGCGTCGTCGCCGCCGCCTTTGTGGTGGCGGTATTTGGCTGGGGTACGGGTTTTTACGGACCGCCGGCGTATCTGGAGATGGTGCACCAGTCGCGCGGCTGGTCCATCGCGCTGGTGTCGGGGGCGGTGACCCTGCACTTCCTGGTCGGCCTCGCGCTCATTCCCACGCTTCCGGCGCTCCACCGCCGATTCGGGCTTCCGATCATGACCTTCGCCGCTGGTGTTGTCATGGCGCTGGGGGTGGTGGGGTGGGCGTGCGCGGCCGTTCCCTGGCAGCTCTACGCGGCGGCGGTCCTGACCGGCATCGGCTGGTCCGCCCTCGGCGCGGCGACGGTTAACGCCATCGTCGCGCCTTGGTTCAACGCCAGACGCCCGCTGGCGCTCGGTGTGGCGTTCAACGGCGGCAGTGTCGGCGGCGTGATATTTTCTCCGCTATGGATCGCGCTGATTCACAGCGTGGGGTTTTTAACGGCGGCTGTCGTGGTCGGCGTCGTCATGGTCGGGACGCTCGGTGCGCTGGCCGTCCTGGTTCTTGGGCGGTCGCCCGAAAGCCTCGGCCAGTCGCCCGATGGCGCAACATCGGCCGGCGGCAATCCGGCGTCGGCTGCGATTGCGGAAACCGGCATCCCCGCGCGCTTCGTTCCATTCCGGGATCGAGCATTCCTGACGTTGTGTATCGGGATGACACTGGCGCTGTTCGCGCAGACCGGATTGGTCGCCCACCTGATTTCGGTGCTGACGCCGGCTCTCGGAGCGCAAGGCGCGGGCCTGGCCGCCGGCGCCTGCGGTGTGGCCGCGGTGGCTGGCCGCCTGGTCGTGGGATGGAGGGCATCGGGTCGTTCCAATTGGCGCGCGATCGCCTCGCTCAGCCTGCTTTCCCAGGCGCTGGGTTGCGGCATCTTTATCCTCGCCGGCGGCGCCGATGTTGCTCTGTTGATTCTTGGCGTGGTGCTGTTCGGGTTCGGCGTCGGCAATGCCATCTCCGTTCCACCCGTCATCGCCAATATTGAATTTTCGAGCCGGGACGCCGCCAGGGCGGTCGCGTTGATCGTCGCCATTTCGCAAGGCGCGTACGCGATGGCGCCGGCCGTGTTTGGCCTGCTTCGACAGACCTGGTCGGACCACAGCATATTTTTAATCTCCGCCGCGATCCAACTGCTGGCGGTCGTCGCCTATTTGTCCGCACCGGACAGCGCCAATTCCAGGAGTACGAAATGACGGCAACACCCCAGGCACAAGCGGCATTGTGCGTTATTTTTAGTTTAGCTGTATCATCTAACTTATACAGGCGTCACATTATCAATCCGACACGACCTCGCCGCCGGGGAGGATTGAAGCCACATTACCAAGGAGTTAAGCAATGAAAAAGTCCAAAGCCGAAACAGCGGAGACCCACAAGCGGATCGTCGAGGTGGCCGCGCAGGCGTTTAAGAAAAAAGGAATCGACGCCACCGGCGTGGCCGAGGTGATGGTCGCCGCGGGCCTGACGCATGGCGCGTTTTACCGGCACTTTCCTTCGAAGGAAGCCCTGGTCGCCGAAGCCGCGACGGTCAGCATGGATGTGTTTGTCGACGCGGCCCAGTCGGCGGCCGCCAAGGGCCCCTCTTCCTTTCTCAAATACCTCCGAAGCTATCTGACGTCCGAGTTCCGGGACGAGGAGTTGGGCGGCTGCCCGGTGATCCAGTTGGGCAGTGAGCTGGCCCGCGTCGACACCGCCACGCGCGAGGGCATCTCCAGGGGCCTCAAGCAGTTGATCGAGATCGCCGTCAAGACGGGCGGCGCCGATGCCGGCGACTCCGCAGAGGACGACGCGATTTTTACGATATCGGCCATGATCGGCGCGATAACGATGTCGCGGCTTGTTGACGACGCCAAACTGTCGGAGCGCGTCCTCGACGTAACAAAGAACCGCCTGCTGAAGCCTCCCCGCAAAACGCCGGACGACAAGCTGGGAGCCCCGGTCAAACCGAGGAAAGTGAGCGCCAACGGCAAGTCTCTGTAGACTTCGTTTCGAAAATAAAAAACTGCCTCCAGATCGGAGGCAGAAAAATCTCCCAAGGGAGACTAGGAAACTTGTGTCAATTTCTATATATTCAGTGAGCACTGGCTACCTACTCCCCTGTCAACGACTTTGCCCTGCACCAGGTGGTGCCCTTCCACCGTTAACAGTATTTCCTTTGCTCTCAGGCCTCCGGCGAAACCGGTCATAGCGCCCGTCGCCCCGATAACCCGATGACACGGCGCGATGATTGAAATAGGATTTCGTCCATTCGCGGCCCCAACCGCACGCACCGCGGTCGGCAAACCAATTTGCTCGGCAATCTCGCCATATGTTCTCGTTTCACCGAACGGTATCTTTAGCAATGCAGCCCACACCTTCTTTTGGAACTCAGTTCCGTTGAAATCAAGCTTCACGTCAAAGGTGTCGCGGCGCCCGTCAAAGTATTCGGAAAGCTGCTCTGCGATCTGGGCCAGCACCACGCTATTTTTGTTTTCCGTCATGAGGCCGAGCTTCACACGGTTCGGGCGGTCCACCTCCCATAGAATGGCGGAGAGCGCATCACCCTTAGTTACGATGCGTAATTTTCCAACGGGTGAATCAACCCAAATGTATTCGTAAGACATCGATTTTCTTTATTCAACAGAGCTGTTTTTCGCTTCGAGATTCACGGCCGAGGCAATGGAAAAACTACGGTCCCCCGCGCCATTTTTATTCCCGCAGCGTCAGGCATGCCTTAACTTCATTTTAATTTTGACGTTGATTGAGAACAAAATGTTTGACAAAAAACGGGCACTTTTTTGCCACCGTGTCTAGCATGACGGTAACGTTTCCATTTTTCAGTGATATCAAAATGCGCCAGTCTCACCTCCCCCAAGGGCCGTCACATGGCATTCTGCGGTCCTTCTAGCCGATTTTGACGCAATTAATTTAGCTCCCGCGTCGCTACCAGCTTGCACTCGCCGCTCAAAATGACGCATTGCCAACGAGTTCTTGGTCCCTACTAACATTTTTTCTAGACGTGTAAGATGCATGGTAGAAGTATCTATCGGGCATGAGGCACCCGGCCACGAGCCTCGCGCCGGCAGACGAAGACTCCACTTTTTGTTTTGAGGTAGCTGCATGCCTAGTCGTCAAAAAATCATCGTGTATCTGGTTTCTTCGCCAGGGGACCTTATAAGTTTAGTCTCGATTACATCCGTGTTTTCATACCCCACCATAGATGGCGAGCCGGCTTATATCCCGGTACTGCTTTCGACGCTTTCGGAGCGCGAAGTTCGCGGCATAGATGGCGTCACGGTGACCAACTGCATTCCCTATACCGACTATGATGGAGCTATCGATACGCTAATTGTTCTGGGAGGCACGGGCGTTTTTGAGGCGCCTGCGTTGGAGTTAATTCAGTGGATACGCGAGCGGGCGTCTCGCGCGCGGCGCATTGTCTCGGTCTGTACTGGGGCATTCGTGTTGGCACCTACAGGCCTGCTTGATGGAAAGCGCACCACTACGCATTGGCATCACTCGCACAGGCTCGCGCAACAATATCCGAAGATTTTGATGGAGCAAGACCAGATTTTCATCCAGGACGGCAATGTCTATTCGACTGCCGGCGTGACGGCTGGAATAGATATGGCCTTAGCCATCGTCGAGGAGGATTTCGGTCACAAGATGGTCGCATCAATCGCACACGCTCTTGTGCTCTACGTTCGTCGGCCGGGAACCGAAGTCCAGTACAGCGCAATGCTTGCCCAGCAAGATAGCGTCGGCGGTTCGCCAATGCGAAGTTTGCCGGCCTGGGCCAAGGCAAATCTGACAGAAAAACTTGGAGTTAACACCCTGGCTAAAATCGTTTCGATGACTCCACGCACATTCGCAAGGCATTTTGAGCTGCATTTCAAAATGACTCCTGCACGTTGGGTACAGGCTCTTCGTGTAGAGGCCGTGTGCGAGCACCTCGGAACTGATGACCTTCCACTCAAGGTAATCGCCGGACTGACGGGCTTTCGCGATGAGAAATCACTTCGCCGGGCCTTTGTGCAGCAGCTCGCGATAACGCCGAAAGAATACCGGGAGAGCTTCGGTCTTTCGCGTGGCCGCTTTGCAACTCCGCCAGTTACGCCGCGAACCGAGGGATGCCATTCGATATCATCGGATGGACTTGGCATTGACGACTCTCGAGCCACAGGTGCCGTGCGCCCAAAGGCCTTCAGCATGAAGTAGACAAGCGGCCTCCTTACCGAAGGCGGACCATCTTCACAGGGACATCCCTGCCATGCACATCCACTTCGACAGCGACGTTCTTGATGCCTTCCAGCCCGCGCCGCGTCGATGTGCGGTCAACCTTAAATACGTGAACCACATCCATCAAGACTGACGCCTGTTCTTGCAGCGCAGCTGAAGCATCGGCCGCTTGTTCCACCAGTGAAGCGTTCTGTTGGGTCACGTCATCCATTTCAGTGATCGCCTGGTTGATCTGTTGAATGCCGGCCTCCTGCTCCATGCTTGCAGTCGTGATTTCGCTCATGATGTCCGTCACTCGCCGGACTGATGCGACAATCTCCTCCATCGTTGCGCCCGCTTGGTCTACAAGCGCGCTGCCGATTTCGATTTTCTCTACTGAGGTGTCGATTAAGAACTTTATTTCCTTCGCAGCGCTTGCGGAACGCTGGGCCAGGCTGCGCACCTCCGTAGCGACCACAGCAAAACCCTTGCCTTGCTCGCCGGCGCGTGCCGCTTCAACCGCCGCGTTGAGAGCGAGAATATTCGTCTGGAAGGCGATGCCGTCGATGACATCGATGATGTCCACGATTTTTTTCGCGGAGTCGTTGATTGCGCCCATCGTATCAACGACTTCGGAAACGACCTTTCCGCCGCGACTGGCAACATCAGAGGCGGAGATGGCCAGGGTGTTCGCCTGTTTCGCATTGTCAGCGTTCTGTTTTACGGTCGACGACAGCTGCTCCATCGAAGACGCAGTCTCTTCCAACGCGCTCGCCTGTTGTTCCGTGCGGGCTGACAAATCCAGGTTTCCCGCGGCGATTTGGTTCGTCGCGCTTGCGATGGTGTCTGTGCCGGTTTGCACTCGCAGAATGTTACACGAGAGCCGGAAGCACATCTCCTTCATAGAGAAAAGCAGGCT
This sequence comes from Duganella sp. Dugasp56, assembly GCF_047304105.1. NCBI lineage: Bacteria > Pseudomonadati > Pseudomonadota > Betaproteobacteria > Burkholderiales > Oxalobacteraceae > Duganella > Duganella sp. Dugasp56. The sequence goes on along the minus strand of NZ_JBGLYQ010000007.1, from coordinate 92,173 downwards.
GGATTTGTCACCGTCTTTGGTCTCGACAATCATGGTTAAATCACCCGCTGCTACTGCCTTTGCGACGCAGGCGACGTATTCAGGTTCGCCGCCCAACTGCCCCGTAAGCTTTCTTGAAATCGACAACGCAATGAGTATTGCGATACCAATCGCGATTCCGTTCACTGTGAAAATCATGGCGTAGGCGGCATTGGTGATTCGCTTGACGTCGGCGGCCCTGGATATGATGATTTTGGATTCGCTTGCGGATAACGTAGCTATTGCAGCCTGCGTAGCGGTAAGGAACGGAATCGTTTCAGACGTTACCGTCGCGATTGCGTCTTCCCTGCGCCCGTCTTCAATCAACTTCAAAACCTTGTCAATCGAATCCGCGGCCGTTACACGGGCCCTGACGATGTCGGCGAGCAATGGCCGGTGCGAGACCTCGCCGTCTACTGATTCAACGGTCGACAATGCATCGCTTATCTTGCTTCTGTTTCTCGTGATTTCCTTACGAAGGTGCTCCATGCGCGCCACATCTTTGACAATCGTGAGCTCCAATACTGCCAACCCGTTGGAGCGGACAAGCGCCTCAATGTCGGTGATGGCGTAGGCGACCAAGCGGTCCTTGTCCGTTAATGTGTTGGTAATTTCCTCCACATCCTGAAGACGCGAAACCCCAATCAAAGCAACGACGACCATCAACAGCAGCAGTGCGCCAAATCCAAAAGCCAAACGACTTGCCACGGTAAGTTTTTTATTGAACATTTTTAATCTCGCAGAAAAAGTGGATTGCTCAGGCTCCGGTTGGCGTGTGCTGAGCCACGAAAGCAGCAATGCACTTCCTCGTACTCCTTCATGACCAGGTAGTGAAATTTCTTTACGAAAGTTAATTCTGGCTGCCATTCAAAACAAAATGTTTGACAAAAAAGGGGCAATTTTCGCCAATGCGCGTAATGCGTCCGGCTTGGGGAATGGCAGAATTTGTACTTTTTTTGTCAAACATTTTTTTTTAGATGCAGGCCAAGATACGCCATCTCCATAGTCCACATTCTCAACGGATGTGTAATGCCTTCAAACATTCATCAGCGCCTTTATGCACTCCGCAAAGTCATCGCCGAAGCGCAAATGAAGTTCTGCGGCAATCCGGCGAGGACTGCTGTACCCACCCCGTATTCTGGCCATGATCGCAATGTGGCCGCGCTTCACATCCCATGCGCGCGCACATCGCGCCGCCGCGCACAAGCCATAACCCGCTCCCCAGCTTCCTCCGCGCGTCCCGGCAGGCCATCCCGTCGGCCGGCGCTCCCGCACCGATTCCGATTTCACATCCATTTCGCACCACCGCACGGCCATGGCATTTTTTTGTGCAAGATCATCATCTAAACGTTGACTTTTTAGATGATGAGTTTTACCATTAAATCATAGTGTCACCTGATCATCTAAATCCGGGTCAGGCAGTCGAATCGACGCTTGCGGCAAACATCACTTAACGACGCAAATCAACTTCAAGACCAACAAGGAAAATTATGAAGAACGATATCTATCAAGACGATGCGGGATCCTCGGGCACGCGGGGGATTAAAAAAATCTGGATCGGCTCCGGCATCGCGTTGTCGGCCATCGCCTTGGCGGCAGGCCTGGCCGTCTATTCGGGCGACTCGCCCGCCAACACCTCCCCCCCTCCGCCGCCAAACGTGACCGTCGCCACGCCATCCCAGCGCGACCTGGCGCCACAACTGGGATTTCTGGGGCAATTTTCCGCTGTGAGCAGCGTGGAAATACGCGCACAGGTCGGCGGTATCCTCACTCAGATCGGTTTCAAGGACGGGAGCGTGGTGAAAAAGGGCGAGTTGCTGTTCGTCGTTGATCCGACGCCTTACGAAATCCGGCTGAGCCAGGCCAACGCGCAGCTGGAGACGGCGCGCGCGCGTCTGGAACTGGCATCCCGCGAGCTGCAGCGCGCCGAGACGCTCAAGCGCGACGATGCGGGCAGCGGTCAAAACGTCGACCAAAGAGCAGCCGAGAAGCGCGAGGCGCAAGCCGCCGTGGATGCGGCGCAGGCGCTGATCCGCGACGCCCGCTTCGACCTGGATCGCACGCGTATCACCGCGCCCTTCACCGGACGCATCGGTACGCATCTGGTATCGGCCGGCAACCTGGTGTCCGGCAGCCGCGCCGGCGGCGCGCAGACGACGCTGCTCACCACGCTGGTCTCCCTCGATCAGGTGTACCTGAACTTCGACATGAGCGAAGCCGATTACATGGCCTTCATGCGCGAACGCACGAGCCAGAAGGGGGAACTGGCCGACAAGGTGGAGATCGCGCTGAGCGACGAAAAAAACTACGGCCGCCAGGGCACCCTCAACTTTATCGACAATGCGCTCGACAGGTCCAGCGGCACCATACACGCGAGGGCGACGGTGCCTAATCCCGATTTGATGCTGACGCCGGGCGCCTTCGCCCGGGTGCGCCTCGCGCTATCAGACGCGAAGCCGACGCTGCTGGTGCCGGACGCGTCGGTGCTGGCGGACCAGTCCAACCATATCGTGCTGACCGTGGGCCCGGACAATACCGTGACGCCCAAGCAGGTGCAAATCGGCGAGATGCGCGATGGCTTGCGGGTGATCCAGTCCGGATTGAAGCCGACGGACCGGGTGGTCACCGCAGGCATTCCGCTGGCGGTGCCTGGCCAAAAGGTAACGCCGCAGAACGCTCCGATTCAAACTGTCGCGAACCTGCGCTAAGGACGAGGTAAATCATGAAACTAGCCCACTTTTTTATTGAGCACCCGCGGTTCGCCGCCGTCCTCAGCACCTTCATAGTGATCGCCGGCCTGGCCACGATGTTCTTCCTGCCCGTCGCCCAGTATCCCAACATCGTCCCTCCGGCGATCGATATCACCACCTCGTTCCCCGGCGCCTCGGCGGAAACAATCGCCAACACGGTCGCGACGCCGATCGAACAGGCGGTCAATGGCGTCGAGAAGATGGACTACATTACCAGCCAGTCCACCGGCGATGGCCGCCTCACCACCACCGTCATATTCAAGGTCGGCACCGATCCCAACACCGCGCTGATGCTGACCCGCAATCGCGTGCAGGATGTCCTGTCCCGGCTTCCGCCCGAGGTTCAACAGCAGGGCGTCACGGTCAATAAAACCGTGAAGGCGCTGCTGCTGGGGATCCACGTCATCTCGCCGGACGGCTCGCGCAGCCCTGAGTACTTGTCCAATTACATGCTGAAGATCCGCGACGAGATCGCGCGGCTTCCAGGTGTATCCCAGTTCTGGGCCTTGGGCGAGCGCCAGTACGCCATGCGCGTCTGGGTCGATCCGGACAAGGCCGCGGCCTACAGCATCACCGCCAACGACATCCTGGCGGCATTGCGCGCGCAGAATGCTCAGGTGCCGGCGGGTGTGCTCAACAAGCCGCCGATTTCCAGCCATTCCGCCTATGAGATCAATGTCGAGACGCTTGGCCGCCTGACGACGCCCGAACAGTTCGGCGACGTCATCATCAAGTCGGACCCGCAGGGCCGAGTCACCCGTGTCCGCGATGTGGCCCGCGTGGAGCTGGGCTCGATCGACTACGGCTCCAAGGCCTATGCCGACAGGTATCCGTCGGCGCCGTGGTGGGTGATCGCCACGCCAGACGCGAACGTGGTCCAGGTCGAGCGGGCTATCTGGAAGAAAATGGCCGAACTGAAGAAAAGCTTCCCGCCCGGCGTCGACTACATCGACCACCTGTATGATCCGACCACCTTCGTGAGCCAGTCGATCGAAGAAGTGATCGTCACCATCGCGGTGGCGATCGTGCTGGTCGTCGGCGTGGTGTTCCTGTTCCTGCAAAGCTGGCGCGCGACGATCATCCCCGTGGTGGCCATTCCGATCTCGCTCATCGGCACCTTCTCCGTCATGGCGCTCACCGGCGCGTCCATCAACAATCTCTCCCTGTTCGGACTTGTGCTCGCGGTCGGGATCGTGGTCGACGACGCCATCGTGGTGGTGGAAAACGTCGAGCGCAACATGGTGCTGGGCATGGCGCCCCGCGAAGCGGCGCATCAAACGATGAAAGAGGTGTCGACTGCGCTGATCGCCATCGCGCTGACCCTGTGCGCAGTCTTCGTCCCGACGGCTTTCATCTCCGGCATCACCGGCATCTTTTTCAAGCAGTTCGCCATCACGATCGCCGCCTCCACCATTATTTCGTGCTTTGTCTCCTTGACGCTCAGCCCGGCGCTGTGCGCCGTCTTGCTGAAGCCACACGCGAAAGAGGACGTGCATCCCGTCATGAAGCCTCTGCAACGCTTCTTCGAGCGTTTCAATGTCGGTTTCGAATGGATGTCGACGAAATACGGCAAGCTCACCGGCCGCCTGGTGCGCGCGACTGGCGTGATGCTCGTGGCCTATGCGGGTCTGATCGGCCTGACTTCGTTCCAGGTATCGAAGATGCCCACCGGTTTCATCCCGGACTCCGACATCGGCTACCTGGCCACCATCGTCATGCTGCCGCCGGGTTCGAGCCTGGAGCGTACCGACGAGGTGATCCGCCAGGTCAATGAAATCGCCCTGAGCACGCCGGGGGTCGAACATACCTCGCCGACGGCCGGCTTCGACGTCACCACCTACACCGTCGCCCCCAACGTCGGCACCGTGTTCTCGTCGCTGCCGTCCCTGTACGGCAAGCACGTACCGGGCGTCAACGCCGCATCGATGGTTCAAACCCTGCAAAAGCGATTCAACGCCGCCATCAAGGACGCCTACGTTATCACCGTCATGCCGCCGACCGTGCAAGGCCTCGGATCGGCGGGCGGCTTCAAGCTCATGCTGGAGGACCGTGGCGGCTTGGGTCACGAAGCCCTGGCCAAGGCCGCCAACGATCTCGTCGCCGCAGCGAACAAGGACAAGACCTTCGCCGGCACGTTTACGCTGTTTAACGCGGGTTCGCCATCGCTGTATGTGGATGTCGACCGGCTCAAGACGCAAAAACTCGGCCTCACGCCTGGCGATGTGTTCTCGACGATGCAGCTCTACCTGGGTTCGCAATACGTGAACGACTTCAATTTCATGGGCAGGACCTATCCCGTCTATGTGCAAGGCGACCAGCAGTTCCGCGAGTCGGCCGAGGATATCGCGCGGTTGAAGGTGCGTAACGCCAGCGGCGAGATGATCCCCGTCGGCTCGGTCGCCAGCTTCAAGGACCAGACCAAACCGTATCGGGTGCCGCGCCACAACCTCTATCCCGCCGCGGAAATCATGGGAAGCGCGGCGCCCGGCGTGGCGTCGGGCAGCGCCATAAAACGCATGGAAGAACTCGCGAAGCAGACCCTGCCGAACGGCATCGGGTTCGAATGGGCGGACCTGGCCCACCAGCAGGAGCAGCAGGGCATCCCGACCATGTTCATCTTCGCGGCGTCGGCCCTGTTCGTGTTCCTCGTGCTGGCGGCCCAGTATGAAAGCTGGAGAATCCCGCTCGCGATCCTGATGATCATCCCGATGTGCCTGCTGGCGGCGTCCAGCGGCCTGCACCTGCGCGGCCTGCCGATCGACATCCTGGCGCAGATCGGATTCGTGGTGCTGCTCGCCCTGGCGGCCAAGAACGCGATCTTGATCGTGGAATTTGCCAAGCATCACCAGGACAACAGCGGCATGGAGGCGGAGGAGGCGGCGGTGCTGTCCGCCCGCGAGCGTCTGCGCCCCATCCTGATGACGTCGCTGGCCTTCATCGCCGGCGTCGCGCCGCTGGTCGTCGCCACGGGAGCGGGTTCGGAGATGCGTCGCTCGCTGGGGACGACAGTGTTCTTCGGGATGCTCGGGGTCACCATATTCGGCTTGATGTTCACGCCGGCGTTCTACACCGTTGTCCGAAAATTCAAACTGGGCACCCATTTCCTCGGCTTTAGGAGAGCAGCATGAACACCATTATTCCCGTTTCAATCAGGATCGCCTTTGGCGGCTTGCTGGCCGGATTGGCGTTGGCCGGCTGCGCGGTGGGCCCTGACTACAAAGCGCCGGAAAACAGTCTGGGCGCGTTCCACAACGCGAAGCCCTTGTCGGGCAAAGCCGACGTGAACACCCCGCCGCTGGAGCGCTGGTGGCTGGGTTTTGACGACCCGGTCCTGACCTCGATCGTTGAACGGGCGCTACGGCAGAATCTCGACCTGGCCGCCTCAATCGCCCGCGTAAGTCAGGCGCGAGCAGCGGCCGGTGGCGCGGCGGCGCAACTGGCGCCGACGGCGGACCTGGCCGGTGCCGCTGTCGCACAGCGCCAAAGCCTGCGCAGTCCGCTCGGCGCCATCGCCGGTGCCAGCCCCGGTTTCCAGCGCAATACCCATGACGTCACAATCGGGCCGGCGGCAAGCTGGGAATTGGATCTGTTTGGCGGGCTGCGCCGCAACTCCGGCGCGGCCGAAGGGGAGGCGCAGGCGGCGGAGGCCGACCATTCGGGCACGCACGTCAGCATCGCCGCCGACGCGGCAGACGCGTATCTGCAGATACGCGGCTATCAGGCGCGACTGCTCATCGCGCAAAAACACATCGAGACCGACGAGCAGCTTCTGGCGCTGGTCAACCGCCGATATGCCGCGGGTGTCGCCCAGGGCCTGGAGGTGGCGCAAGCCGACGCCTTGCTGAAAGCCGCGCGGGCGACGGTGCCGCCGCTGCGTATCGCCATCGAGCGCCAGTTGAACCGGCTGGACGTGCTGATGGGCGTCCAGCCTGGCACCTACGCGAGCGAACTGCAGGTCGTGGCCGACATACCACGCATTCCTGCCGTGCCGGCGGACGCCCAGCCGCTCGACGTGCTGCGGCGCCGTCCCGACGTCATTGCGGCCGAGCGCCGGTTGGCGGCCTCCAATGAACGCATCGGGGCGGCGATCTCGGAATACTATCCCAAGCTGTCGCTGTCGGGAGCGCTGGGGTTTGACAGCGTCAACGGCCATCAGTTCTCTTCCAGCGCTTTCCAGGCGGCGGGCGGTTTGGGCTTGCGCTGGCGCCTGTTCGATTTCGGAAAAGTGGACGCCGATATCAAGCGCGCAAAGGGCGCCAACGCCGAGGCGCTGGCGGTCTACCGCCAATCCGTGCTCCGCGCGGCGGAGGATGTGGAGAACGCATTCATGGGTCTTTCACAGACTCAGCTCAATGTGACGCAGCTGCAGGACGAAGTCCAGTCGTTGGAAAAGGCCCGCGCGCTGTCGGCCAGCGCATACCGGGCGGGGTCGATCACGCTCACGGATGTGCTCGATGCCGACCGGCAGCTGCTCGGAGCGAAAGATCTGCTTGAAACTCAGCGGTCCGATGCCGCCAGGGCCGCCGTCGGGGTCTACCGCGCATTGGGCGGCGGATGGGATCCCGCCATCGCCATCGCGCACGCCGAGGGCAAGGTTTCAAGATAGCGTCCGGATGCGGCTGCCGCGTATCCAAAGGTCGATCCCGATCGGGCTTCGGACTGCGACAGCCGCCTTTTCTGTTGTTAACCAGATGGAGCAAGAGTATGAATACCTCTTTAAACCTGCGCCAGAATCTCGGCGATTTTGAAGAATTCTATGACATGCTGGGCGATTCTCATGACGGTTTGGATCCGGACCAGAGCGCGATGCTCAACGCTCGGCTGGTACTGTTATTGTCGAATCATATCGGCGACATGGCTGTGCTGCGCGACGCCCTTGCGTTGGCGCGGGTCCAGATTGAAGCGCAGCTCAATCTGGCTGTTGTCGACAAACATCAGTAAACGCAAATCCATCCATATGTCCGATTCGTCTAAGGCAAGCGAAAATATTTTTAAAAATCGCTTGCTATTATGTAGTGCACGATCTATAGTGTGTACATGGGCGCTGCAAACAACGCCGAACAGAAGTAAATTAGCAAGCTAGCTATGCCGTCATGTAGGTAGCAAGCGATTAGATAGTACCTAACTTATGTAGTCCCACTCACTGAAAAGGAAATCATCATGTCGATCCAACAAGTTCTGTACCGCGCAAACGCAAAAGCAACCGGTGGCCGCGAAGGCCGTGCCGTTTCCTCCGACAACGTGCTGGACGTCAAACTGACGACCCCGAAAGAACTGGGCGGCGCCGGCGCCGTGGGCACCAATCCTGAACAACTGTTTGCCGCCGGCTACTCGGCTTGCTTCCTGGGCGCGATGAAATTCGTCGGCGGCCGCGACAAGATCGCCGTACCGGCAGACGTATCGGTCGAAGGCACTGTCGGCATCGGCGCGATCCCTACCGGTTTCGGCATCGAAGTCGAACTGAAAATCTCGCTGCCAGGCCTGGACCGCGCAGAAGCCGAGAAACTGGTCGCCGCCGCCCACATCGTCTGCCCTTACTCGAACGCCACCCGTGGCAACATCGACGTGACCCTGACCATCGTTTAATCGAGTCAGCCTCCGGAAGCCGGCGCCCTTCAAAGGCGCCGGCTTTTTCACATACAATCATCGTTCCCGTTCCTAACCGAGATACGCAATGATTGAGTGGCAATGGCTGGCTTTTGACGACATCCCCCGCGCCGACTGGTATGAAGTACTGCTGCAGCGCCAGCAGGTGTTCATCCTCGAGCAAACCTGTCTGTATCCCGACATCGATGGCTGCGATCCGCAGTGCCATCACCTGATGGCGTGGCGTGAGATCGACGGCAAGCGCACGCTGGTGGCTTACCTGCGCTGCGTGCCGCCGGGGTTGAAATACGAAGAGATGTCGCTGGGCCGCGTGCTGACCACGCAGGCCGCGCGCGGCAGCGGTATCGGCCGCGAGCTGCTGGCCAAGGCGATCCCGCTGGCCGAGGCGCTGCATCCGGGCCATGGCTTCCGCATCGGCGCGCAGGCGCACCTGGAAAAATTCTACGGCAGCTTCGGCTTCAAGACGGTGACCGAGCCGTATGACGAAGACGGCATCATGCACATCGACATGGTCCGCTAATCTAGAACGTCAGCATGAAGCGCGCGCCGCTGCTGATCGAGCGCGCGTAACGCACCGTGCCGCCGTTGGCGTGCACCAGATGGCGCACCATCGCCAGGCCGATGCCCCTGCCCTGCTTCTTGGTCGAGAAGAACGGCGTGAAGATGTGCGCGGCCAGCGCCTCCGGCACGCCGGGGCCGTTGTCGGAGACTTCGATGCGCAGGCGGCCGCCCCGGCTCAGCCTTGCGCTCACCTGGGCTTCCGGCGATTTGCCGGTGATCGCCTCGGCGGCGTTCTTCAGCAGGTTGATCAACGCCTGTTCCAGTTGGCCGGGATCGATCATCACCTCCAGCGAGGCCGGCTCCACCGAGAACGTCACGCGTCCTCCGGCGGCCTGCCATTGCGGCATCAGCAGCATATTCAGGCGCTCGAACAATTCCTCCAGCAGCACGCGCTGCGGCTGCGCCTGCGGCACGGTCGACAGGCTGCGGTAGCTGCCGACAAAGTCGACCAGGCTGGCGGCGCGGCGCGAGATCGCGTCCAGCGCGGTACCCAGGTCGGCGTGGATGTCGGCGGGCAGGCCGGCGCCGGCTTCTTCCAGCAGGCCGCAGGCGGTGCGCGACAGCGAGGCGACAGGCGTCAGGGAATTCATGATTTCGTGCGTCAGCACCTGAACCAGTTCGCGCCAGGCGTTGAGGGCTTCGGCTTCGAGTTCGCTTTCCACCGGCATCATCGCGGCGAGGCGCTGGGCCGAGCCTTGCATCGTCAATGCGGCGACGGCGACCAGTGCGCGCTCCACGCCGCGCTCGGTGTCGAAGCTGACCAGCTGGCGTTGACCGGCCGCTTGTGCCGCCAGCAGCAGCTGCATATCCTGCGGCGCACTGGCGCGACCGGGGGCGAGCAATCTGCGCGCGCTGGCGTTCAGCGGCGCGACGGCTCCCGGGCCGGAGGCGTTCTGGATGCGGAACAGCGCGATGGGCGCGTGTTCAAGGCGGGCTTCCAGATTGAGGATGGTGTCGGCTTCGGCGGAGCTGCGGACTTCGAAGGCGCTATCGCTCCGCTCCATGCGCGGCATGCGCGGAGCCAGGCGGCGCAGGCATTGCCAGAGCGTGGCCGCAGGGATGACCGCCAGCAGGCAGCACAATACGATGCGGCGCGGTTCGGGCGTGACGGCCAGCATGTCGGCGGCGGCCGTCAACGCCATCAATGCGGCGACACTGGCGGCCGCGCCGAACTTGAGGGCGCGCTCAGATGCCATGCTTGCCAAGCTTGCGGTACAGCGCGGCGCGGCTGATGCCCAGCGTCTTGGCGGCGTGGCTGATGTTGCCGTTGAATTGCGCCAGCGTGGCCGCGATGGCGTCGCGCTCCAGTGCGTCGAGTGTCATGTCATTGGAGATGGCGTCCGGGGCCACAGGGATCGAGGCGGCGACCGGGGCAGCGGCGGCCATGCCTAAATCGGCCAAACCATATTCCGCGCCCTGCCCGAGGATGACGGCGCGTTCGCAGGCATGCCGCAACGCGCGCACATTGCCCGGCCATTCATGTGCCACCAGTCCGTCCAGCGCGGCCGCGCTCACATTGCGCGCCGGCCGCTGGTACTGCAGTTCGTACTGTTTCAGGTAATGACCCAGCAACAGCGGAATGTCCTCCCGCCGCTCGCGCAACGGCGGCACGCGGATCACGATGGTATTCAAGCGGAACAGCAAATCCGGCCGGAACACCGCGGGATCGAACAAGCGCGCCTCGTCCAGGTTGGTCGCGCTGACGATGCGCACATCGATCGCTTCCGGCTTGTCGGCGCCGATCGGCGTCACCTCGCGCCGCTCCAGCGCCGTCAGCAGCTTGGCCTGCGCAGCCAGCGGCATATTGCCAATTTCATCCAAAAACAACGAACCGCCGCGCGCGGCCTGGAAGCGCCCCGCCCTGTCGGCCTTGGCATCAGTGAACGAGCCTTTGCGATGCCCGAACAACTCGCTCTCGAACGTCGATTCCGGCAACGCGCCCATATCGACCGCCAGCAAGGTGCCCGCCGAGCGCCGCGACATCGCATGAATCGCGCGCGCCACCAATTCCTTGCCGACGCCGTTTTCGCCCAACACCATCACGTTCGCCTCGGTTGGCGCCACGCTGGCGATCAAGGCCTTCAACTCGCGCATCGCCGTCGACTCGCCCATCAAATCCGGCGCCGATGCCGATGGCCCGCGCGATGCCGCCCGCCGTGCCAGCGCCTGGTCGATCGCCGCCACCAGCCGCGCATTGTCCCAGGGCTTGGTGATGAAGTCGCCGGCACCGCGCTTCAGCGCTTCCACCGCCAGCGGCACGTCGGCATAGGCGGTCATGGCGATCACCGAAGGCGGCTGCGACTGCGCGCGCAATACGTCCAGCAGCGCCAGCCCTTCCGCGCCGTCGATGAAGCCGGGCGTGAAGTTCAGGTCCAGCAGCACCACGTCCGGCACGCCCTGTGCCAGCAAGGCCGGCAAGCCGGCCGGATCGCACAAGGTCGCGACTTTGCCGTAACGCCGGCGCAGCAGCAATTGCGCGGCGGTGGCGACATCGGGGTCATCGTCAAGTATCAGGATGTAGGCGGACATGGGAAGTCATTCTATCAGCCGCCGGCCGGCTGTAAACGACCCATCCGCGCTCACGGCGCGGCGCTGTCCACTTCCGGACAGCGGCCGGTGTCCGGAAATGAACACCTCGCAGGCATAACGCGCCAAAACCGCATCGAATAGCGCTTTTCAGCCATGGCACGGGGTTTGCAGTATGGCCCGCATGCACACCAAAAAAAATATCAGCGGTCCGGTTCCCAACCTGCCATCCAGCGGCGCTGCGATGGATATCGTCGTACCGCGCCGGCGCGGCAAGACAGCCGCCATCGCAATTGCCGCAACGCTGGCCATCGCGGCCGGCGGCTATGCCTTGTGGTCATTGATGCCGCGCGGTCTGCAGGTGGAAGGCGCCGAGCTGCGCGTGGGCCAGGCGGCACCGGGCATCTTCGTCGATGAAATCGTGGTGCGCGCCAGCGCCGAGCCGCTTAACTCGGTGATACTCGATTCGGTCGAGTCGGGCCGGGTCGAGGAAGTCTTCGCCACCGACGGCGCGCTGGTGAAGAAGGGCCAGCTGCTGTTCCGCATCTCCAACCCACAACGCAACCTGGAACTGCTGGCGCGCCAGTCGGAGCACGCGATCAGCATCTTCAACCTGTCCAACCTGCGGGTGTCGCAGGAGGCCAGCGCCAGCGACCATCTGCGCCGCCACGAAGATTTGCAGTATGCGCTGGACCAGGCACGCAAGCAGCATGAGCGCAACAAGCGGCTGGCCGCGCAAGGCTTCATCTCCGCCGTCGCGCTGGAGGAATCGGCCGACAAGGTCGAACAGCAGCAACGCCTGCTGGCGCAAGAGGAGCGCGCCTCCGGCACCGAAGCCAACGTGCGCCGCAGCGCCGCGCAGCAGCTGGAAACCTCGATCGATGGCCTGAACAACGGCCTCAAGCTGGTCTCCGCCACCGTCGAGGCGCTGGCCGTGCGCGCGCCGGTCGAGGGACGGTTGACCAACTTCCGCCTGCAGGTCGGCGAGTCGATCGCCACCGGCAAAAACATCGGCCGCATCGACGATCCCACCCGCTTCAAGCTCTCGGCCAGCGTCGACGAGTACTACCTGAACCGCATGGCCGTCGGCCGCCACGGCAGCGTGCAGCAGGACCAGCGCAGCTACGCGGCCGACATCAGCGCCATCTACCCGCAAATCAAGGAAGGCCGTTTCATGGTCGAACTGGTGTTCACGGCCGGCCAGCCGCCGGTGCTGAACCCCGGCCAGAGCCTGGACGCGCGCATCACGCTGGGCGAGCCAGCCAAGGCGCTGCTACTGCCGAACGGCGCCTTCATCAACGACAGCGGCGGCGCCTGGGTCTACGTGCTGGACGCGGGCGGCCGCATGGCGCAGCGCCGCCCGGTGCGCATCGGCCGCCGCAACAACAGCCAGATCGAAGTACTGGAAGGCCTGGCCCCCGGCGACAGGGTGATCCTGTCCAGCTACGCCGCATACGGAAATTCACCCAGACTGCAAATTACGCAGTAAATTCTCATCACCACCATCAAAGGCAAACGCATATGCTCAAACTCGTCGGCATCAGCAAGATCCACCAGGCCGGAGAAATCCAGACCACCGCCCTTGACCGCATCGACCTCGAAATCGAGGCGGGCGAATACGTCGCCATCACCGGGCCTTCCGGCTGCGGCAAGTCGACCATGCTGGGCATACTGGGCCTGCTGGACGTGCCCAACCACGGCGAGTACTGGTTCGAGGGGCAGAACGTGGCCGGCTGGAGCGAATCGAAACTGAACCAGCTGCGGCGCGGCCGCATCGGCTTCATCTTCCAGAGCTTCAACCTGATCGAAGAGCTGACGGTGTTCGAGAACGTGGAACTGGCGCTGGAATACAACGGCACGCCGGCGCGCGAACGGCGCGAGCGCGTCACCGCGATGCTCAACAAGCTGGGTGTCGGCCACCGCGCGGCGCACCGGCCTTCGCAGCTGTCCGGCGGCCAGCAGCAGCGCGTCGCGATCGCACGCGCCCTGGTGGCCGGCCCCGCCGTGCTGCTGGCCGATGAACCGACCGGCAACCTCGATTCCGCCCACGGCGACGAAGTCATGCGCCTGCTGCGCGAAATCAATGCCGAAGGCACCACCGTGGTCATGGTCACGCACTCGCCGGACCATGCCGCGCAAGCGTCGCGCACATTGAATCTGCTCGACGGCCGCATCATGGTCGACGCCCTGCAAGCCGCTTAAGCGACAGGATCACCCACATGAACCTGCGCGATTTTCGCATCGGCTGGCGTCTGCTCGTGCAGCAGCCGGCTTATTCCCTCGTGGTTACCGGCGGCTTGGCCATCGGCTTTGCCGCCTGCTTCCTGCTGTTCGGCTTTGTCGAGTTCTGCCTGAACTACGACAACAGCGTGCCTGACAACGACCGCGTGGTCGTGGTCAAGCAGCGCATCAATGTTTTCCCGCGTCCGGAATGGCAAATGTGGGCGTTCATCCCCTTGCGAGACATCGCACTCTCCAGTGGCATGGCGACGGAGGCAAGCATCGCCAAACCGATCGATACGCCGCTGCGGTCCGGGAACGAGCTGCACAAGGTCGATCTGCTCGTGGTCGATCCGGCGTTTCGCGCGATGTTCGGCATCAGCGCACTGCAGGGCGATCTACATGCCGCGCTGACCCAGCCGGACGGTCTGGCGCTGACGCGCACCGGCGCCCACAAACTGTTCGGCGCCGCCTCTGCGCTTGGCCAAACCGTCAAAATTGGCGATACCGCGTTGCAGGTGAGGGCCGTGCTGCCCGACGCGCCGGCCAATAGCACGCAGCAGTATGAAGCGCTGGTTGGCACCAGCAGCAGCGCATGGGACGAACGCGACACGGCCACCAGCAAATGGGGACGCGGCCCGATCTACATCAAACTGGCGCCCGGCGCATCGATATCCGCGCTGACGGCGTTGCTGCAGGCGGAGAGCGAGAAGTCGCCGCTTAACCAACGCGTGAAAACCGGCGGCTTGGGCAAGGGCCTGAATGGCCGCAATGTCGCCGATATCAGCTTGCTGCCGCTGCGCGACGCCTACTTCGACGAGGACCTGGCCAGCGGCCGCGAAGCCGAGCGCCACGGCCAGCGCAGCAGCGTGTACGGACTGGCGGCCGGCGGCTTGCTGATCCTGCTGCTGGCGGCGATCAACTACGTCAACCTGGCGACCGTGCGCACGCTGCGCCGCCAACGTGAAATCGGCATCCGCAAACTGCTGGGCGCCAGCGCTTCGCGGCTGGTACGGCAGTTCCTCAGCGAAGCGGTGCTGACCGCGATGCTGGCCGCCATCGCGGGCCTGATGCTCGCGTGGCTGCTGCTGCCGGTGTTTTCCGATCTGGTCAATCGCCGGCTGGACGGCATGTTCACACCGCTGCGTTGCGCGATCGCGCTGTTGTTCAGCATTTTCATCGGCATCTGCGCGGGCGCTTACCCCGCCTGGCTGGCGCAGAACTCGCTGCCCGGCCCCGCGCTGGCAGGACGCGGCAATAGCGAAACGGTCGCAGGTCTGTGGATGCGGCGCGTGCTGACCGTGTTGCAGTTTTCCAGCGCGATGGCACTCAGCGCGACAGCCCTGGCGGTCAGTTGGCAGACCTATTTCGCCAGCCACGCATCGCCTGGCTTCGATCCGTCCAATCTGATGGTGGTGGATTTGCCGGAAGGCCAAGTGGGCAAGCCGACAGTCGCCGCCTTCATCGAAGAGGCTCAGCGTCTGCCGCATGTGCAGGGGGTGTCGTCGATCTCCGAAGCGGTGGGACGCGACCGTATGAAATTGATTAACACGGTCACTACCAAGGAGGGCAATGAGATTCCGCTGGAAGGGAAGTACGTCAGCGCCAACTGGTTCGAAGTGAACCATCTGAAGCCACTCTATGGCCGGCTGTACGACGAAAAGCTGGACGTGGACTATGGCAAAGCCCCGCGCGCCGTGGTCAACGTCACCGCCGCGCAGGCGCTGGGCTATGCGCAACCGCAGGACGCCGTCGGCCAGACAGTCCCCGGCGGCATGCAGATCGTCGGCATCGCGCCCGAGGTGCGCTTTCAGGGATTGCGACAGCCACCGAAAGCCATCGTCTACTTCATACGTCCCGGCTTTGTGGCGACGATCCGCACCACCGACAGCCTGGGGGCGGCGTACAACAACATCGAACCGCTATGGCGTCGCCACTTCCCTAACGCCATCCTGGAAATGACAACCCAGGAAGCCGTGCTGGCGGAACGCTATGCCACCGACGCGCGCCTGATGCGTATCCTGATCACCACCAGCGTGATCGCGATCGCGCTGGCGGCCTTTGGCATCTACGTGCTGTCGGCCTACAGCGTGCAACGCAGCCGGCGCGAGATCGTCATGCGCAAGCTGCACGGCGCGGGCCGCATCGATATTGCGCTGATGATGGGCCGAGAATTCTCGACGCTGGTAGGGGCCGGCGCGCTGGTCGGCCTGCCGCTGGCGGCGGTGGCGATACAGCGCTACCTGGCCAGCTACACGGATCGCGCGCCTGTCGGCGGCTGGACGCTGGCGGCGGCGTTGCTGCTGGCCGCGCTGGTGGCGCTGCTGGCGACCACTCGCCACACGCTGACCGCCTTACGCATGTCGCCGGCCCTCGCGCTGCGCGAATAAAGAGGAGAACACCCATGGCACTACGAGATTTTCGCATCGGCTGGCGCCTGCTGCTGCGCCAGCCCTGGCACTCCACCGTGGAGATACTGGGGCTGGCGACCGGTTTCGCCGTCTGTTTCCTGCTGCTGGGATTCGTCCGCTACTCGTTCAGCTACGACAGCGATGTGCCGGAGCGCGAACGCGTCTTCGTCATCAAGCACCGGCTGAATTTCATCCCGCAGCCGCAGTGGATGGAGTACACGCCGTTCGCCCTGCGCGAAGTGGCGATGCGCAGCGGCCTGCAGCTGGAAACCAGCGCATGGTGGCCGCGCGAGGCGACACTCCAACTGCAAGGCCGTCCAACGCTGCTGCAAATGACGGTCGTGGACCCGGCATTCCAGCGCATCGCCGGATTGCAAGCCCTGGCGGGCGATCTGCAGCAGGCGCTGACGCAACCCGATGGGCTGGCCGTCACGCAGCACGAGGCGCTGCGCCTGTTCGGCAGCGCCCTGCCGCTGGGACGGAGCATCACCATCAATAGCCAGCTGCTGCAGGTACGCGCCGTGCTGGCGGACCGGCCGGCCAACAGCACCATCCAGTTCGGCGCGCTGGTCGGCGTCGGCAGCGCGCTGTGGCCGGAGCAGGAACGCCGCGAGGCGCTGGCCAACTGGATGGGTATCGGCGGCCGCATCTACGTCAAGACCGGTGCAGGCGTCAGCGCACAGGCGCTGCAGGCCGTGCTGCAAGACGCCGTCGACCGCGCGCCATGGGACAACATGGCTACGCCGGAAATGAAGAAGGCACTGGGCGGGCGCAAGTTCGTCGATATCGGACTCGGTCCGCTGGCCGAGGCCTACTTCGACCGAACCGTGGCCAACACCATGGGTACCGGTCCGCGCGGCGACAAGCGCATGGTGCTGGCGCTCGGTGCGGTCGGGCTGCTGATCCTGTTCCTCGCCGCGGTCAACTATGTCAACCTGGCGACGGTGCGCACCTTGCAGCGCCGGCGCGAGATCGCCGTGCGCCGCGTGCTCGGCGCCACCACGCGCCAGCTGCTGGCGCAGTTCATGACCGAATCGACGCTGCTGTCGCTGCTCGCCTCCTTGCTGGGCGTGCTGCTAGCGTGGCTGCTGCTGCCGCTGGCGTCCGATATGCTGGAGCGGCGGCTGGACGGCATGTTCACGCCACCGGCCATCGGTGCCTGCCTGCTGTTCGGCGTGGCGGTCGGCGCGGCGGCGGGCGCCTATCCCGGCTGGCTGGCGCGTGGCGTCGATATGAACGAGACGCTGGCCCACCGCAGCGGCGAAACCACCGGCGGTGCGTGGATGCGGCGGGTGCTGACGGCCGTGCAGTTCGGCGCCGCCATGGGTATGGGCGGCATGGCGCTGGCGATCCTGTGGCAGACGCAGTTCGCCGCGTCGGCCCCGCCGGGCTTCGATACGGCGCCGCTGCTGGTGGTGGAACTGCCCGAAAGCGCCACCGCACCGGCGGCGACAGCCTTCCGCGATGCGGTGACGCAGCTGCCCGGTGTCGAGGGCGTGGCGGACAGCCAGGAGGTGCCGGGACGCGATAACGGTACCGGCACGCGCGGCAGCGAGAACGTCAAGCGTCTCGACGGCAGCGAGGTGGCGCTGACGGTGCAGATGGTCGGGCCGGACTTCTTCCGCGTCTACGGCTTGCCGGCCGTTGCCGGCCGCATCTTCGATCCGTCGATGGACCGGCTGGTGGACGATGGCGAGCAGAACGTGCTGCTTAACATGGCGGCGCTGCGCGCGCTGGGCTGGCAGTCGGCGCAACAGGCGCTGGGCCAGCGCATCAACGGCACGCGGCAGCGCATCGTCGGCATCGCGCCGGACCTGCGCTGGGAAACGCTGCGCGACCCGGTGCGACCAACCATCTACGATCTGGCGCGTGGCGGCCGGTTGCTGACCGTGCGCGCGCGCGCCGGTGCGCCGGCCACGCTGGAACAGAACATCGCCGCCGCGTGGAGCCGCTACTATCCGGACCGCGAACTGGTGATGCGCGGCGCCGCCAGCTACTACAAGCGGGCCTATGCGGACGACGTTCGCCTGGCCCGCCTGTTGGCCTGCGCTACGGCCGTGGTGTTCGCGCTGGCGGCGTTCGGCATCTACGTGCTGGCCGCCCACAGCGTGCAGCGGCGCGCGCGGGAGATCGTGCTGCGCAAGCTGCACGGCGCCGGCCGCAGGGCGATCGCGGCGCTGGTCGGCCGCGAGTTCGTGCTGCTGACGGCGGTGGCGGCGGCGATGGGATTGCCGCTGGCCTGGCTGGGCATTGCCCGTTATCTGTCCGGGTTTGCCGAGCACACGCCGCTGGGCGATTGGGCGCCGGTGGCGGCGCTGGCGTTTGCGGCACTGATCGTGGCGGCGGCCACCGCCCGCCACACGCTGGCGGCGATGCGCATCGCGCCCGCAGAAGCGCTGCGCGACTAGCCGAAAAAAAAGGCAGCCACACAGGCTGCCTTTCCGCTTGCCGAACCGCGCCTTATTGCACGGACAGCAGTTCGATATCGAAGATCAGCGTCGAGTTGGCGGGGATGCCGGGCTGCGCAACCGTGCCGTAACCCAGGCTAGGCGGAACGGTCAGCGTGCGCTTGCCGCCAACCAGCATGCCAGGCACGCCTTGCTCCCAACCGGCGATGACCTTGCCGGCGCCCAGCTGGAAGCTGAACGGCGTGGCGCCGACGGTGGTCTGCACCGCCGGACCGCGGAAGTCGGCACGGGTGCCATCGTAGACATACAGCGAGTAGTTGACGCTCAGCGTTTTGCCGTTGGCGGCGGCAGCGCCGCTGCCAACCAGCGTGTCGACGA
Source organism: Duganella sp. Dugasp56 (assembly GCF_047304105.1). Lineage (NCBI taxonomy): Bacteria > Pseudomonadati > Pseudomonadota > Betaproteobacteria > Burkholderiales > Oxalobacteraceae > Duganella > Duganella sp. Dugasp56. The sequence goes on along the minus strand of NZ_JBGLYQ010000007.1, from coordinate 73,294 downwards.
TTTTCAGCGTGGTCGGCGGCGGCACGACAACCGGCAGCACCGCCTTGGTCACGTCGACCAGTTCAAAGTCGTACACCAGCGCCTGGTTAGCAGGAATCGGCTGGTAGGTGATGCTGCCGATCGCAGGCAGCGCGGTGTGCGCGACGGCGCCGTAGGCCAGGTTGGCCGGCAGGATCGCGGTGCGCTTGCCGCCCACTTTCATGCCCAGGATGGATTGGTCCCAGCCGGTGACCACGGCGCCGACGCCGATGGTGAACGGCGCCGCGGTCTTGCCGGTATCGACCGAGCTTTCCACCTTGGCGCCCTTGCCGTCGGCCTTGGTCGAGTCGTACAGGTAGCCGACGAAGTTGATCACCACCAGGTCGCCGGTTTCCGCCGTCAGGCCGGTACCGACCACGGTTTCAGTCACTTTGTAGGTCGGCTGTGCCACCACCACGACGGCCGGGGTCTTCGAGCCGCCGCCGCAGGCCGCCAGGACTGCTGCACAGACGACGGCAGCAATAATTTGAAACATCGATTTCATGATTACCTTTGATGGAATGTTCGTATTCGTACGCTTGCGCCGCACGGATGCGGGCATGTCGGAGCAGAAGTTTAGCAGACCGCGCCGCTTCCGCTCCGGGCACTACATTCGGTTACATCTTTTAGCACCGTTTGTGTGCTTAAATTTCCACTTGCGTGCCTAATTCAATGACACGGTTGGTGGGAATCTGGTAGTAGTCGGCGGCGCCGCGCGCGTTGCGCGACATCGTCACGAACAGGTGCTCGCGCCAGGTCGCCATGCCGGCGCCGGGGGTCGAGATCACCGTCTGGCGGGCGATGAAGAACGAGGTCTCCATCATTTCGAACGGCAGGCCGATGCACTCGCACAGCGCCAGCACCCGCGGGATGTCCGGTTCGTCCTTGAAGCCGTAGTAGACGTTGAGCTGGTAGCACTGGTGGCCCAGGTCCGTCACCTTGACCTGTTCGGCCTCGGCGACGTAAGGCTCCTCGACCACGTGCACGGTGAAGAACACCACCCGTTCGTGCAGCACCTTGTTGTGCGACAGGTTGTGCAGCAGCGCGTGCGGCACGCCGTCGCTTTCGCCGCGCAGGAAGATGGCGGTGCCGTAGACCCGCGTCGGCGGCGCCACGAACAGCGACGACAGGAAGTCCTCCAGCGGAATGGCGTGCTTCTGCAGGTTCTGGAACACCAGCTCGCGGCCGCGCTTCCAGGTCAGCATGACCGTGAACAGCACGGAGCCGAGCAGCAGCGGGAACCAGCCGCCGTGCAGCAGCTTGAGCGTGCTGGCCGAGAACAGCAGGATGTCGATGATGATGAAGAAGCCGGTGGCGGCAAAGCACAGCCACAGCGGCAGGTTCCAGCGGTAGCGGATCACGAAGAAGGTCAGGAAGGTGGTCGCCAGCATGGTCGCCGTCACCGCGATGCCGTAGGCGCCGGCCAGCTTGTCCGACGAGCCGAAGCCGATCACCGCCAGCAGCACCACCACCAGCTGCAGCCAGTTGACGGCAGGGATGTAGATCTGGCCAATCTCACGCTCCGACGTGTGCACCACGCGCATGCGCGGCAACAGGCCCAGCGCGATGGCCTGCTTGGTCATCGAGAAGGTGCCGGAAATGGTGGCCTGCGAGGCGATCACCGCCGCCAGCGTCGACAGCACCACCAGCGGATAGACGCTCCACGCGCCCAGCTGCTGGAAGAACGGGTTGGAAATCGCGTCGGGATGGGTCAGCAGCAGCCCGCCCTGGCCCAGGTAGTTCAGCGCCAGCGACGGAAACACGATCAGGAACCAGGCGGCGCGGATCGGCTTCTTGCCGAAGTGGCCCATGTCGGCATACAGCGCCTCGGCGCCGGTGAAGGCCAGCACGACCGCGCCCAGCGCGACGAAGGCGATCATGCGGTTCTCGAACATGAAGCGCAGCGCATGCAGCGGATTGAGCGCCCACAGGATCTGCGGCGCGGCGGCGATGTTGACCAGGCCCATGACCGACAGCGCGGCGAACCAGACCACCATGACCGGACCGAACCAGCGGCCGATGCCGGCCGTGCCATGGCGCTGCACCGCGTACAGCGTCACCAACACGATCAGGGTCAGCGGCACGATGTACTGCTCCAGCCCCGGCGCGGCCACTTCCAGACCCTCGATCGCGCCCAGCACGGAAATCGCCGGCGTGATCACGCTGTCGCCGTAGAACATCGTCGCGCCGAACACGCCCAGCAGCATCAGCGGATAGTGCCAGCGCCCAGCCGTCTTGGCGACGGAATTGAGCGCCAGCGCCATCAGCGCCATGATGCCGCCCTCGCCGCGGTTGTCGGCGCGCAGCACCAGGCTGACGTACTTGAGCGAGACGATCATCGTCAGGCCCCAGAAAATGAGCGAAATAATGCCCAGCAGATTGAACTCGTTCAACGCCAGGCCGTGCTCGGGATCGAAGATGGTTTTGAGGGTGTAGAGGGGACTGGTACCGATGTCGCCGTAGACGATGCCCACGGCCGCCAGCGTCAGCGCGGCGAGGCTACTTTTCTTGTGTTGCACGGTCAAGATTGCACCTGTTGTTGTTTTGGTGCATTGCACAATAGGATAAGTATTTGCAAAAGGCAAGGATATTTTCGCATGGAATAGCATTCCAATATTTCAATATCGCCAGTGTACGCTGGTGCGGGCGGGAGTGCGAGTCTGGCAGCCGAACCTGCTCCCCCGCCTGCGGCCAGGCGGTATTTCAGCGATAATGGCAGACCTTGCCCCCTCCCCGCCACCGCCCCACATGAACACAGGTATCCTGTACGCCACATTCGCGTTCTTTTGCTGGGGCTTGTTCCCGTTGTATTTCCACGCCATCGGCGAAGTGCCGGCGATGGAAATCCTGGCGCACCGCATGCTGTGGTCGCTGCTGTTCCTGGGCCTGGTGCTGACCGTCCGCCAGCAATGGAAGTGGCTGCCGCGGGTGCTGCGGCAGCCGCGTGTGCTGGGCAGCTTTATCGCCAGCGCCGTGCTGCTGACGGCCAACTGGTTCGTCTACATCTGGTCGGTCAACAACGGTCACGTCATCGACGCCAGCCTCGGCTACTTCATCAATCCGCTGGTCAACGTGCTGCTGGGCTTGCTGGTGCTGAAGGAAAAGCTGCGCCGCGCCCAGTGGATCGCCATCGGCGTGGCCGCCTGCGGCGTGGCCTGGCTGACCTGGTCGGCCGGCCAGCTGCCGTGGATTGCCTTAATTTTAGGCATCACCTTCGGCGGCTACGGCCTGCTGCGCAAGACCGCCGCGCTGGCGGCGCTGGAGGGCCTGTCGCTGGAAACCATGCTGCTGTTCCCGCTGGCGCTGGTGTATGTGCTGTGGCTGACCTTGCATGGCCAGAACACCTTCATCAACAGCCCCAACGACAGCACCCGCTGGCTGCTGGCGGCGGCCGGGCCGATCACCGCGATTCCGCTGGTGATGTTCGCGGCCGGCGCGCGCAAGATCCCGATGTCGGTGCTGGGCCTGCTGCAATACCTGTCGCCCAGCATGCAGGCGCTGCTGGGCGTATGGGTGTTCCATGAAACCTTCCCGCAGGCGCGGCTGATCGGCTTCGTCATCATCTGGAGCGCGCTGCTGCTGTACGTGGCCGAGGGGCTGTGGGTCAGCCGCCGCGCTAAATAGTGGGCGGATGGCGGGATTTATCGTATCCTGTCGTCCTTCCTTGCATTTATACCTATCACTGAGATTCTCAATGGCAAATTACGTCTACACCATGAACCGCGTGGGCAAAATCGTCCCGCCCAAGCGCCAGATCCTGAAAGATATTTCGCTGTCCTTCTTCCCGGGCGCAAAGATCGGCGTGCTGGGCCTGAACGGCTCCGGTAAGTCGACCTTGCTGAAAATTATGGCAGGCCTCGACACCGACATCCAGGGCGAAGCCGTGCCGATGCCGGGCCTGAACATCGGCTACCTGCCGCAGGAACCGCAGCTGGATCCGGAAAAAACCGTGCGCCAGGAAGTCGAGTCCGGCCTGGGCGAAGCGTTCGAGGCGCAAGCCAAGCTGGAAGCCGTGTACGCCGCCTACGCCGACGAAGACGCGGACTTCGACGCGCTGGCCACCGAACAGGCGCGGCTGGAAGCGATCATCTCGACCTCCGACGGCGGCAACCTGAACCTGCAACTGGAAATGGCCGCCGACGCGCTGCGCCTGCCGCCTTGGGAAGCCAAGATCGGCGTGCTGTCCGGCGGCGAAAAGCGCCGCGTGGCACTGTGCAAGCTGCTGCTGTCCAAGCCGGACATGCTGCTGCTCGACGAACCGACCAACCACCTGGACGCCGAGTCCGTCGAATGGCTCGAACAATTCCTGCTGCGCTTCCCGGGCACCGTGGTCGGCATCACCCACGATCGCTACTTCCTGGACAACGCCGCCGAATGGATTCTGGAGCTGGACCGCGGCCACGGCATCCCATGGAAAGGCAACTACTCGTCGTGGCTGGACCAGAAGTCCAACCGCCTGAAGCAGGAAGAAGCCACCGAATCGGCGCGCCAGAAGGCGCTGCAGAAGGAATTGGAATGGTCGCGCCAGAATCCGAAGGCGCGCCAGGCCAAGTCCAAGGCCCGCCTGGCCCGCTTCAACGAGCTGAGCGAGTACGAATACCAGAAGCGCAACGAGACCCAGGAGATCTTCATCCCTGTGGCCGAGCGCCTGGGCAACGAAGTGATCGAATTCAAGAACGTCTCGAAAGCGTTTGGCGACCGCCTGCTGATCGACAATGTGTCGTTCACCATTCCGCCGGGCGCGATCGTCGGCATCATCGGCCCGAACGGCGCCGGTAAATCGACCTTGTTCAAGATGATCGCCGGCCTCGACAAGCCGGACAGCGGCGAGGTGGTGATCGGCCAGACCGCGCGCATCTCGCTGGTCGACCAGAGCCGCGACACGCTGGGCGACGCGAAGACCGTGTTCGAGGACGTGTCCGGCGGCGCCGACATGCTCAGCGTCGGCCGCTTCGACATGCCGTCGCGCGCCTACCTGGGCCGCTTCAACTTCAAGGGTTCGGACCAGCAGAAGATCGTCGGCAACCTGTCCGGCGGCGAACGCGGCCGTCTGCACCTGGCCAAGACGCTGCTCAAGGGCGGCAACGTGCTGCTGCTGGATGAACCGTCGAACGATCTGGACGTGGAAACCCTGCGCGCGCTGGAAGACGCGCTGCTGGAATTCGCCGGCTCCGTGCTGGTGATTTCCCACGATCGCTGGTTCCTCGACCGTATCGCCACGCACATCCTGGCGTTCGAAGGCAACTCGCAGGTCACCTTCTTCGACGGCAACTATCAGGAATACGAAGCCGACAAGAAGAAACGACTGGGCGAGGAAGGCGCGAAGCCAAAACGCATCCGCTACAAGCCGCTGACCGTCTAAATCTACGTGGCGGGCAACGACAAACCCCGAAAGCCGGCGACGGCTTTCGGGGTTTTCGCATTAATGGCCTTCCGCCGCGCCGAACATGGTCTTGGCGTAGATCAGGCCGAGGCCGTAGCCGCCGCCATGGGCTATCGAGGTCGCCACGGTCTCGTTGTAGGTTTCGCCGCGCGCCCAGTCGCGCTGCAGTTCGAGCAGATACTGCAGCGAGGTCATCGGACGGGCGCCCAACTGCACCATGCGCTCGACAGCGCGCTCATGCGCTTCGTCGGACACGTCGCCGCTGGCGTCGGTGATCACGTAGACCTCGAAGCCCTGGTCCAGCGCCGACAACGCGGGGCCGACGATACATACGGAAGTCCACAGGCCGGCCAGCACGATCTTGCCCTTGCCGATGGCGTTGACGCGCTCGGCGATGCGTGGATCTTCCCAGGTGTTCATGGTGGTGCGGTCGATGGCCGCCTGGTCCGGGAACACGGATTTGATTTCGTCGAAGATCGGACCGGAGAACGATTTTTCCGCGACCGTGGTCAGGATCGTCGGCACGTTGAAGCCCTTGGCGGCCTTGGCGACCAGCGCGACGTTGTTGCGCAGCTGTACCGGGTCGATGGACTTGGTGGCGAAGGACATCTGCGATTGGTGATCGATCATGATCAGCGTGTGGTTGCTTGGATCGAGCAGGGTGCTTCCTGGTTTAGCGATAGCGGTAGGCATGTGAATCTCCAGTCTATATTCAATAATTTCGATTTTCTGATCCGCGTTGTTTGCGGTGTTTTCTCTGCTGGAATGAAGTATCTTCCATCCTGACTCAAAAGAAAAACGGAAAATTTTGCGAATCATGTTCGAAATTTTCGATTATCAAATATGGGCGCAAAAAAGCCGCCTCGAAGGCGGCTTTCCCGACGCTGGAGCGGCTTAGAAGTTGTAGCGCAGTCCGGCGGTAATGGCGCCGTTTTTGCGGCCCACATCGATGTCGTTCTTGCCGTAGTTTTCATACTCCAGCGAGACCTTGACGTTCTTGTTGATCGCGTATTCCGCGCCCACCGATGCGTACAGCGCGTTCTTGTTGCTGCCGCCGCTGACCGAGGCGACGCCCGAGGTGTCCACGCTGTTGTGGTTGCGCGCCACGCCCAGCTTGCCGAACAGGGCGACCTGCTCGTTCACCGGCCAGCTGCCCTTGCCCGCCAGATAGAAGGAGTGGGCATCGCTCTCGATGCGGCCGGCGGCGCCGGTGGCGTCGGTGTAGTTAAACGCCTTGCTGCCGAAGTCGGTATAACCGCCTTCAACCGCCCAGGTCTTGTCGATGTTGTAGCCGGCGAAGATTTTGCCGGTGGCCTTATCGCCGCTACGGTCGCTGGACGTGGTCGTATTCGGCACGTCGAACTTGTAGTGGCTGCCCACGACACCGGCGCCGATGTAGGCGGTGCCGGCATCATCGGCGGCGTATGCGGAAGTACCGCCCAAGGCGGCTGCGGAAGCAACTAATGCGAACAGAATTTTTTTCATGGTATTGGATCTTTCAGCAAAATGGTTGAAGCAGGACTTGCTTGGGATCGCAGTTCTTTGAATTGCGATGGAACCAAGATAGCACTCCAACCAACACCCGTCACCACCGAATTAGTAAGAAGTGTGACAGGATGTAAGCCGAACGATTGCAGGTAAAAAACCTTCCAAGCCAAACTTAAGAGAGGCTTAAGGCATTATCAGGCGGAAGGTCAAATTGATGCGCGGACCACGCGCGGCGCGTTCCTTGTTGATGCCGTGCAGCCAGTGCCGCTGCAGCGCGCCGGCCATCAGCAGCAGGCAGCCGTCGCCCAGCGCCAGCTTGACGGTCTTCGGCAGGCGCCGGTGCTTGAGGATGAAGGTGCGCGGATCGCCGAAACTGACCGACGCGACAGCCGGATCCGGCCCCAGCTCGCGCTCGTCGTCGGCATGGAAGCCCATGCTGTCGCGCTCGTTGCGATAGTAGTTCAGCAGCACGCTGTTGAACTGGCGGCCGGTGGCCTTTTCCACCGCCTGCTTGATGTGCAGCTGCAGCGGCGTGAACGGCAGCGGGTGGAAGGTTTTGCCGGAGTAACGGTAGCTGGCCTCGCCATGCCAGGCCGACAGGCGCGGCTGCAGGTGCAGCTTGCCCCACACCTGGATTTCCTCGGCGCGCCAGTCGGTTTCGTCGAGCAGGCGTTGCATGACTTCGGCCGGCGCCAGGTCCAGCGCCAGCCGCTGCTGAAACCACAGTTCGCCGTCCTCGATGGGGATGGCGGTCAGGCTGGTGTCGTCGGCAAAAAGATCCATGCGCGGTATGATACCGGCACTACGTCATCGAGGAGTGAACCGCATGAAAAAACGCCAGTTCCTGGGCACCGCCGCGTTGGCCGGCATGGCCGCAGCAACAGCCTTGCCTGCGCGCGCCGCCGCCAAGAGCGCCGGCCCGGCGCTGCTCACCGTCACCGGCGCGATCGGCAAGCCCAACCGCGGCCGCTTCGACCCGGTGCTGGACCAGATGATGTTCAAGCAAAAGCTGACCTTCGACAAGGCGCATGGTTTCGATTTCGCCGCGCTGGCGGCGCTGCCCAGCATCACCATCCATCCGACGCTGGAATACGACAGCAAGCCGCACACGCTGCGCGGCCCGCTGCTGCTGGACGTGATGAAGGCGGCCGGTGCGGGATTGAGCGACAACGGCAAGCTGGTGTTGCGCGCGGTGGATGGCTATGCCGCCACGATCACGGTGGCACAGGCGCGCGCGCAGCGCTGGATCGTCGCCACCCATCTGGATGGCGCGCCGATGGCGCTGGGCGGACTCGGTCCGCTATGGGCGATCTACGATGCCGACAAGGTGCCCGAGATGGCGGTCAAACCGCTCGCTGAACGGTTCGGTTCCTGCCCTTGGGCGCTGTATCACATCGAAGTGTAGAAGTTGTCGCAAAATGAGCGCAGCTAGGCGCAGCGGCGAAGGCAGTGCGCTAGCACGGCGAGGCGCTGCAACGACGCTGCGGTCTTTTTGCGGCGACTTCTAGGCGTAGGCTTCGGCCAAGGTCATGACGCGCGGCGCGATGGTAATGCCGATGCCGCTGAACAGCGCGGTGATGGCGGCCATATTGGCTTCCATCTCCTCCGCCTTCCAGCCCTGGAACAGGTCGGTGCCGTCCTTCTGGAAGTGCAGGTCCAGCACCTTGCCGCGGTCTTTGTGGGTGTAACCACCGCTGTAGGTATTCTTGAAGCCCATGGCGGCGAGCGCGGCCAGGATTTCGGTCGGGGGATTGTCCGGATCGGTGGCCATGAACACGCCGAAGGTCTTGCCCGGCGGTTTGGCGGCGATATCTACGTCGTAAATCCCAGGCGCTTTCGTGACGGTCGTACTTTTCAGAAATAACATGTTCTTACCCCTATCCTTTTCGCGCGCCGGCTTGTTGCTAGATTCTCAAAAGAAAACATTCTAAGAAACAAGCTTATTGCTAATTGAGCTGTTTGTCGACTAATCCCGCCACTTATTTGTGAATTCGTACCAATAAAACTGCAACGCCTACCTGAAATATAGTTAGTAAGTAGTAATTTTCAAGAAGATAACGGGCCGGGCAGCGCAGCCGGCCTACTTGCGGCGCGCCAGATCGGCGGTCGGCGCCACCAGCGCCCGGTACAACTCGCCGGTCGCCGCATCCCATTGTGTGACGGCGCGCTGCTGGCGTTCGACGGTGACCATGTCGCCGCGCGCGACCGGCCCGCTGAGCGCGGCCGCGGCGCCCAGGCGGAACACATTGGCCATCGACTCGGTGGCCAACGGCTGCGCCATCCGGCGCGCCACCGGTTCCGGAATGCCGGCCGCCTGGTAGGCGCGCAACGCCGCGTCCAGCACGGTGACCAGGTAGTTGCTGGCGAAGACGGCGGCGGCGTGATACACGGTCTTGGCCGACGCATCGATCGGCACCGGCTGCGCGCCTATCGCCTCCAGCGCCGGCGTCAGCACGGCCAGCGCGGCGGCGTCGCCTTCGATGCCGCAAAAAGTACCGGCAAATTGCGCGGCCACCGCCGCCGGATCGGCAAAGCTGCGGATCGGATGCACGCTGGCCACCCATGCGCCGGCGTCGCGCGCCGCTTGCAGCTGGGTCGAGGCCAGCGCCCCGCTGCAGTGAAACACTATGCTGCCTGCCAGCGGCACGGCCTCCGCCAGCGCCGCGCAGGCCGGAACGATCTGGTCGTCGCCGACGGCCAGCACGTGCACGGCGGCAGGCTGCAGCTGGTCGTAGCGCTCCACCGCCGCACCCGCGCCGATGAAGGCCACCGCCTGCCGCGCGCTCGACGCCGAGCGTGTCAGCACCTGCTGGACAGTGTAGCCGCCCTGCGCCGCCAACAGGCGGCCCAGCACGCGGCCCACATGGCCGGCGCCGATCAGGTTGAGCGTCGCCACCATCAGAAGCCCGATCCCGGCTGCTTCAGGAACTCGGCTTCCGCCGGCGTCGAGGTGCGGCCCAGGATCGCGTTACGGTGCGGGAAGCGGCCGAAGCGGCGTATCACTTCGCGGTGCCGTTTGGCGTAATCGAGCATGCCGGCGATGCCGTTGCTGCCTTCCATGCGCGTGAACAAAGCCACCGCCTGCTCCTGCATCGCCATGTCTTCCGCGTGCTCGAAAGGCAGGTAGACAAAGGCGCGCTGCAACGGCGGCAGTTCCAGGTCCTGTTCCGCATCGACCATGTCGAGCGCCGCCTGCAATGCCTGGTGGTCTCCGGCAAACGCCAGCGGCGTACCGCGATAAACGTTGCGGCAGAATTGGTCCAGCACCAGGATGCGCGCCAGCGCCGACTGCGGGCCTTCCGCTTCCCATCCATGCAGGCCGCCGGCCAGGGCCTGGTCTATCTGTTCGCCGAAGCGTAGCGCGATTTCACGGTCGAAGGCGTCGTCCTTCTGGAACCACTCGCGGCGCGGCGCGTCTGCCTGCTGGCCCGGCGACGGCTGGAACCAGAAATCGAATACGGCCCGGGCTTGTGCGTTCATGGTCTTAGTTCCGTGCGTGCGACAGCTGGAAGCTGTGGATACCGTCAAACACCGCCAGCTCGGCCGACAGCACCGACATCGGCGCGCCGCTGCGCTTGCTCAGCGCGATGGCGACGAAGCGCCACTCCTGCATGCCGGCATCGCTGCCGATCATCAGCGAGCCACCGGCGATTTCATAACCGCGCTGCAGCGCCAGCGCGCGCAGCGCCGGCTCTTGCGGCATATAGCCTTCCTTGAAGCGCATGGTGATCGCGATCGCATGGCGCGACGGCAGCCAGGCTTCCAACTTTGACAGGAATATCATCGCGCCGGCGCACAATATCGACAGCCCGATGGCGCCCAGGTAGAAGCCGATGCCGACCATGACACCGATCACCGACGACGCCCAGATCGACGCCGCGGTCGTCAGGCCGCTGATGTTGAAACCTTCGCGCATGATGACGCCGGCGCCGAGGAAGCCAATGCCGGTGACGATCCCCTGCACGATGCGGGTTGGATCGGAAGTCAGGATGGTGTGGCCGGCGTGGCCGCCGAACCAGTCGCCGGGATAGCCGCCGATCACCGTCAGCGCGGCGGACGCCATGCACACCAGGCCGTAGGTGCGCATGCCTGCCGCGCGGCCGTGATACGAACGCTCATAGCCGACCATCAGGCCAAGCAGCAGCGCGCCGACCAAATTGAGCAGGATGACGCCGTTGGTGGCGATCTCGTGGGCGGACCAATAGGCAAACAGGAATTCGATCGACGGCATACCCGCCCTTTCTAGTTATGTCGCGCCGCTTACGGCGCTTTTTTTACGAGCTGTTTTTCGAACGCCACATCGAGTTTGCTGACGCGCTTGGGCGCCGCAGGCGAAATGCCGTTGACGAAGGCGACGAAATCGTCCAGTTCCAGCGGCGCGCACAGCGGCGGCTGGCCGGCGCCTTCGGTCAGGAAGAAATGGCCGCTGCCGGTGCGCGACATCGAATATCTCGGATTGCCGCTGCGGACTTTCAGGCGGTCGACGGCCGTTGTGGCCCGGGTTGCGCGGCCGCTCATAGTGCCTCCGTTCGTTGGTTCAGCCACGCCAGCGCGTCGCCCGACAACAGCGGCGACAGGCGCTCGCGCACCGTGGCGTGGTAGTTGTTCAGCCATTGTTTTTCGTCGTCGCGCAGCAGATCGGCGGCCATGCAGCGGGTGTCGATCGGGCACAGCGTCAGCGTTTCGAACTGCAGGAAGTCGCCGAATTCGGTCTGGCCCGCCGGGCGGTTCAGCACCAGGTTCTCGATGCGGATGCCCCATTTGCCGGGCCGGTACAGGCCTGGCTCGATCGAGGTGATCATGCCGGGCTCCATGGCGGTATGCGGCTCCGGCATCGCGGATTGCGAAATCGACTGCGGACCTTCGTGCACGTTGAGGAAGTAGCCGACGCCGTGGCCGGTGCCGTGGCCAAAGTCCAGGCCCTCGGCCCACAGCGGCGCGCGGGCGATGGCGTCCAGCATCGGCGACCTGGTCCCGCGCGGGAAGCGCGCCGACGACAAGGCGATCACGCCCTTGAGCACCAGCGTGAAGTCGCGCTTGTGCTCCGCCGTGATGCTGCCGACGCCGACCACGCGGGTGATGTCGGTGGTGCCGCCCAGGTACTGGCCGCCGGAATCGATCAGCAGCAGGCCGTCGCCTTCAATGATGGAGTGCTGCGCCTCGGTGGCGTGGTAGTGCATGATCGCGCCGTTCGAGCGGAAGCCGGCGATGGTCGAGAAGCTCGGGCTGACGAAACCCGGACGCCGCGCGCGCGCCGCCGTGATGTGGTGGTCGATCGCCACTTCGGTCAACGGCGCGCGCTGCGGGTCGGCCAGCGTCTTTTCGAGCCAGGTGAAGAATTCGCACAGGGCGGCGCCGTCCTGCTCCATCGCCGCGCGCACGTGGGCGGCGTCCGCGTCGCTCTTTTTGGACTTGGCGAAGGTGGTCGGGTTGATCGACTCGATGACTTTGACCGTGGCCGGTATCCATTGGCGGGTGCCGTAGGTGATGCGGCGCGGGTCGATCAGCAGCGTGCTGTCGGCCGGCAGCGTGGCCAAGGCAACGGAAATCGTTTCATATGGTGCAACATCGACGCCGTCTTCCGTCAGCGCGGTGATGAGTTCGGCCGGAATCTTGCCGCCGGCGACAAACAGCGTGGCGCGGGTGGGGGCGACCAGCGCGTGCGACAGGAAGATCGGGTTGTAATTGACGTCGGCGCCGCGCAGGTTGAACAGGTAGGCGATGTCGTCGAGCGTGGAAATCAGGTGGCGCTGGGCGCCCAGCTGCTGCATCGCGCCGCGCAGCTCGGCCAGTTTTTCGGCCCGGGTTTTCGACGCGTACGGCGGCAGGTGCTGGTACACCGGCGCCGCCGGCAATGGCGGGCGGTCGGCCCAAATTTGTTGCAATAAATCAATATCGGTGCGCAGTTTGACGCCGGCGGCGGCCAGGGGCTGCTCCAGCAGGCGGGCAATCGACAGGCCCAGCACGGCGCCGTCGACGGCGGCGGTCTGGCCGGCTTTCAGGTTGGCGGCCAGCCAGTCGACATATTGGACGCTGGCGCCGGAGGTCAGTTTCATCAGCTGGATGCCGGTGCCGGCCAGTTGCTGCTCGGCCTGGGTCCAGTAGCGGGCGTCGGTCCAGACGCCGGCAAAGTCAGGCGTGACGATGAAGGTGCCGACCGAACCGGTGAAGCCGGACAGCCATTCGCGGCCCTGCCAGCGTTCGGGCAGGTATTCGGACAGGTGGGGGTCGGCCGACGGCACCATCAGCGCATCGATCTGTTGCTGATGCATCGCCGTCCTCAACAGCGCGAGGCGCTCGACGACTTGGGAGGTGTCTGGAGTTTGCATGGATTTCACTTCTAATGCGCCGCCGGTGCGGCATAGCTTGTCGCTATGATACCGCGATTGCCCGGGGCGCTGGTTCCGAAGTTTGATCTGTCGCCAGACGTATGGAAAGTGGAAATGATTTAATCGCTCAGCTTGTTACGCAACATGCCGAAAGCTATAGTGATCATGATCGTTTCATTCCAGCACAAAGGTTTACAGCGCTTTTTTGAAACCGGGAATCTCGCCGGTATTCAGCCTAAACATTCAAAGCGGCTGCAAATACTGTTGACTGCATTACACTCCGCTCAAAAAATTAATGACATGAATCAACCAGGGTATTATTTTCATCGATTGAAGGGATTAACACTGCCCCGCTGGGCAGTTACAGTAAGTGCTAATTGGCGCATGACGTTTGAATTCAATCAAGGCAATGCTTATGTAGTTGATTATGAGGATTATCACTAATGGAAATGCACAACCCTCTCCATCCTGGTGAATTTATTTTAGAAGTATATCTGCGTCCACAAAAATTAAGTGGCCGCCAATGCGCGGAAAAGTTGGGAGTAGCACCGTCAACCTTAAATCGCATTTTAAGTGGCCGTGGCAGGGTAACTGCCGCAATGGCCCAGCGCTTATCTGCAGGTTTAGGACGTTCACCTGAAAGCTGGCTCGCCATGCAAGAAATGTACGACCGCTGGCAGGCAAAGCTGCGTAGCGCCGCCTGAATATCAACTCCTCAGATTTTATTCATCATCGGGCAGGCAGCGTCGCTCCCTGATCGCCCTGCGGCGAGCTTCACATGCCGAAGTTTGGCTAGAACGCGCCAAAAATCAGCATGATTCAAGGGCATGGCACACTCCGAACAAAAAAAAACTCCCTTGCGGGAGCTTTTTTGATGATTATTGGAACCTGTTTCAGGCTTCGTAACGGCGCAAACCTTCAAGATCCAGAATGCGAATGCCGCCATAATCAAGGCTGAGCAAGCCTTGTTTTTCCAAAAGCTGCAATGCCTGGTTTGCGCGCTGCCGGGACGCGCCTGAGAGCAGCCCCAATTCCTCCTGCGATATTTGCACCAGCTTCTCCAATCCCGGATAAAGATGGGAGTTAAACATGGAAACGAGACAGCGCGCCACCCGGGTATCCGGATTCAATAAACGGTCATTTTCCACCATGCCGATAAACTGGCCCAGGCGCTCGTTCAACTGCATTAAAAGGAAACGGGTGAACGGCAAACTTGATTCCAGCAGCCAATGAAAAGTTGACATAGGCATGCGCGCGATGCGGCTATCGCGCAAGGTCATCGCATCATATTTAAGGATTTCTTTCTTTAAAAGCGAACCTTCGCCAAACCAGCCACCCGGCGGTACGCCGGTAAAAGAAACGCTTTTACCGGCAGCGGAGAAATTGGTCATCTTGACCATGCCTTCCATAATACCCAGCCAATGCTCCACCATTTCGCCCTTGCGGCAAACATAGCCGCCCTTGGGAACGAAAGTTTCAAAGGTATCGGCCTCGACGCGCGCCATTTGTTCCGGCGTCAGACCCTGGGCCCAGATCGCCGAACGCAAAGCTTCTTTTAGAGTAATTTGATTCCGATCAGACATATTGCGACGCACCATAGAAAGTTCGATCAAATGTCGCCGAAAAGACAACTTCCCTTTCTGCGGCAGGCTAATATCATCACATAAAAAAGCGGCATCATCATAAATAGATGGCAACAGGGAGACACTGGTGCATACACAGAACGAGACCTTTCCACGCTGGCTGCTGACGCATGCCCAGGTCCGCCCGGGGAAACCCGCGTTTCGCGAAAAATACCTGGGGATCTGGCAAAGCTGGACCTGGGCGCAGGTAAGCGACGAGGTGCGGGCGCTCGCTTGCGGCCTGGCGTCGCTGGGCTTCGAACGTGGCATGAACCTGGCCATCATCGGCGACAACCGTCCGCGCCTGTACTGGTCCATGCTGGCCGCGCAATGCCTGGGCGGCGTACCGGTCCCCCTGTACCAGGACGCCCCCGCCGCCGACATGGCCTATGTGCTGGAAAACGCCGAGATCCGCTACGCCGTCGTCGAAGACCAGGAACAGGTCGACAAGCTGCTTGAATTGCAATCTTTATATCCACACATCGAGCACATCGCCTACGACGACGAGCGCGGCATGCGCCACTACCGCCAGACCGGCCTGCTGTCCTTCGCCCGGCTGCAGGAGCTGGGCCGCGAATGGGACAAGGCCAATCCCGGCAAGTTCGACGCCGCCGTCAACGCCGGCAAGGGCGGCGACAACGCCATCATCCTCTACACCTCCGGCACCACCGGCAAGCCGAAAGGCGTGTGCCAGACCCACGCCGCGCTGATCGCGGCCGGCACCGGCGGCGTCGGCTTTGAAAAGCTCACCGACGAGGAAGACATCCTGTCCTACCTGCCGATGGCCTGGGTGGGTGACTGCCTGTTCTCCTTCGCCCAGGCGATGACGGCCGGCTTCACAGTCAACTGTCCCGAATCCGGCGACACCGTGATGACCGACATGCGCGAAATCGGCCCTACTTATTACTTCGCTCCGCCACGTGTGTTCGAGAACATGCTGACCACGGTGATGATACGGATGGAGGACGCGGGCGCGATCAAGCGCCGCATGTTCCATCACTTCATGGCGGTGGCCCGCCGCTGCGGTTCCGACATCCTCGACGGCAAGCCGGTGCCGCCGGGCGACCGGCTGTCGTACGCGCTGGGCAAGGCGCTGGTCTACGGTCCGCTGAAAAACGTGCTGGGCCTCTCGCGCGTGCGGGTCGCCTACACCGCAGGCGCGGCGATCGGCCCGGACCTGTTTCGCTTCTACCGCTCCATCGGCGTCAACCTGAAGCAGTTCTACGGCTCCACCGAAACCTGCGCCTATATATGTCTGCAGCCGAACGGCCAGATCAAGTTCGACAGCGTCGGCCTGCCGGCGCCGGGCGTGGAGGTCAAGCTGGCCGACAACGGCGAGGTTCTGGTCAAATCGCCAACCTTGATGGACTGCTATTACAAGCGTCCCGACGCCACCGCCGAGGCGATCGACGCGCAGGGCTACTTCCATACCGGCGACGCCGGCCTGTTCGACCACGAAGGCCACCTGAAGATCATCGACCGCGCGGCGGACGTGGGCAGGATGAACGGCGGCGCCATCTTCGCGCCCAACTACGTCGAGAACAAACTCAAGTTCTTCCCCTTCATCAAGGAGGCGGTGGTGTTCGGCGATAAGCGCGACGAGGTCTGCGCCTTCATCAACATCGACATCGAGGCCGTGGGCAACTGGGCCGAGCGCCGCAGCATCGCCTATTCGGGCTACACCGACCTGGCCGCGCATCCGCAGGTCTATGGCCTGGTGCGCGACTGCATCGAGCAGGTCAACGCCGACCTGGCCGCCGAGCCGATGATGAGCGACACGCAGATCCACCGCTACCTGATGCTGCACAAGGAGCTCGATCCCGACGACGACGAGCTGACACGCACGCGCAAGGTGCGGCGCAAGTTCATCGCCGAAAAATACGCGGTGCTGATCGATGCGCTCTACAGCGGCAAGACTTCGCAGTACATCGAAACGCAGGTCAAGTTCGAGGATGGGCGCACCGGGCTGGTGGCGGCGGATCTGAAGATCGAACCGTGCAAGACCTTCCCTGCCATCCAGGCAGCGGCCTAGGTCGGAATGGAGGACGACACCATGCAAATGAACGAACCAGACGCCCATTTCGGCACCGATCCAACGCGCCGCAAGATCGGGCCGGTGATTCTCGACCTGAAAAATATCTCGCTGTCTTTCGGCGGCGTGAAAGCGCTGACCGATATTTCCTTCGACGTGAAGCAGCATGAAATCCGCGCCATCATCGGCCCGAACGGCGCCGGTAAGAGCTCGATGCTGAACGTGATCAACGGCGTGTACCGCCCGCAGCAGGGGGAGATCATCTATCGCGGCGAACATCGCAAGAATATGGATGTGCATGCGGCGGCCAAGTCCGGCATCGCCCGCACCTTCCAGAACATCGCGCTGTTCAAGGGCATGACGGTCCTCGACAACATCATGACCGGCCGTAACCTGAAGATGAAATCGAACTTCCTGATGCAGGCCCTGTACTGGGGCCCGGCCCGACGCGAGGAAATCGCCCACCGCGTCAAGGCGGAAGAAATCATCGACTTCCTGGAGATCCAGGCGATCCGCAAGACGCCGGTGGGCCGCCTGCCGTATGGCCTGCAGAAGCGCGTGGAGCTGGGCCGCGCGCTGGCCGCCGAGCCGGAGATCCTGCTGCTGGACGAACCGATGGCCGGCATGAACGTCGAAGAGAAACAGGACATGTGCCGCTTCATCCTCGACGTCAACGACCAATTCGGCACCACCATCGTGCTGATCGAGCACGACATGGGCGTGGTGATGGATATCTCGGACCGCGTGGTGGTGCTCGACTACGGCAAGAAAATCGGCGACGGCACGCCGGACGAGGTCCGCTGCAACCAGGACGTGATCAACGCTTACCTTGGAGGTGGAGTAGGGAATTCAGGCAGCATGCTGCCTGCCTACGGAACGGACTGCCCATGAATGGGCAGTCTCCCGCCTGCAATCTGACAGGGTCTTAAAATGAACATCAATTTCTTCTTTGAGGTGCTGATCGGCGGCCTACTGTCGGGCGTGATGTATGCGCTGGTGGCGATCGGCTTTGTGCTGATCTACAAGGCTTCCGGCGTGTTCAACTTCGCCCAGGGCGCGATGGTGTTCTTCGCCGCGCTGACCTGCGTCGGCATCGTCGACAACTTCGGCGTATCGCTGTGGGTGGCGATACCGCTGACCATCGTCGTCATGATCCTGCTCGGCATCGCGATCGAGCGGGTGGTGCTGCGGCCGTTGGTCAACCAGCCGGAGATCACGCTGTTCATGGCCACCATCGGCCTGGCTTTCTTCATCGAAGGCCTGGCGCAGCTGATGTGGGGCGCGCAGGTGCACAAGCTGGAACTGCCGATCGAGGACGTGCCGTCCGAATACCTGATGAACAAATTTAACATCCTGGTGTCGCAGTTCGACATCATGGCGGCGGCGGTGTGCGGCCTGCTGGTGACCACACTGGCCCTGCTGTTCTCCAAGACCAAGGTGGGCCGCGCGCTGCGCGCCGTGGCGGACGACCATCAGGCGGCGCTGGCGGTGGGCATTCCGCTACAGCGCATCTGGGCGGTGCTGTGGGCGGTGGCCGGGTTGGTCGCGCTGGTGGCGGGCCTGCTGTGGGGCGCCCGCAACGGCGTGCAGTTCGCGCTGACCTTCGTGGCGCTGAAGGCGCTGCCGGTGCTGATACTGGGCGGCTTTACCTCGATGCCGGGCGCCATCGTCGGCGGTCTGATTATCGGCGCCTCCGAGAAGTTGGCCGAGGTGTATATCGGCCCGCTGGTCGGCGGCGGCATCGAGGGCTGGTTCCCGTATGTGCTGGCCCTGTTGTTCCTGCTGGTGCGGCCGGAAGGCCTGTTCGGCGAAAAAATCATCCGCAGAATCTGAGAGGCCAGAATGCTCTACCGCGAAGCAGGACAATTTAAAACCAGCTATCAGGCCGACAGCCAGATCTTCCCCATCCTGCAGGACCGCATCGCGCTGTTCGCGCTGCTGGCCGTGGCGATTGTGGTCGTGCCGCTGTTCGCATCGCCGTACACGCTGTCGGCGATCCTGATCCCCTTCCTGATCTTCTCGCTGGCAGCGCTGGGCCTGAACATCCTGACCGGCTATGCCGGCCAGCTGTCGCTGGGCACGGCCGCCTTCATGGCGGTCGGCGCCTTCGCCTCGTATAACTTCCTGGCCCGGCTGCCCGGCCTGCCGGTGCTGCTGGCGTTCGTGCTGGGCGGCTTGAGCGCGGCGCTGGTCGGCATCGCCTTCGGCCTGCCGTCGCTGCGGATACGCGGCTTCTACCTGGCCGCGTCGACGCTGGCCACGCAGTTCTTCGTGGTCTGGTGCCTGACCAAGATCCCCTACCTCACCAACTACAGCAGCTCCGGCGTCATCACCGCGCAGAAGATCGTCATCCTCGGCTACCAGTTCGACACGCCGGACCGCAAATACCTGCTGGTGCTGGGCGTGGTGGCCGTGATGGCGCTGCTGGCCAAGAACATGATCCGCTCCAACGTCGGCCGCTCGTGGATGGCGGTGCGCGACATGGACGTGGCGGCCGAGGTGATCGGCTTCCGCCTGATGCGCACCAAGCTGCTGGCCTTCGCCGTCAGCTCGTTCTACTGCGGCGTGGCCGGCGCGCTGTACGCGTACGCCTACCTCGGCACCGTGGAGCCGGAAGCCTACAACCTCGACCTGTCGTTCCGCATCCTGTTCATGGTCATCATCGGCGGCGTCGGTTCGGTGCTGGGATCCTTCCTCGGCGCGGCGTTCATCGTGCTGCTGCCGGTGTTCCTGAATATTTTCGCGCACAGCCTGGCGCTGCCGACCAGCGTGGCGTCGAACCTGGAGTTGATGGTGTTTGGCGCGCTGATCATATTTTTCCTGATCGTCGAGCCTCACGGCCTGGCGCGTTTGTGGCAAATCGGTAAAGAGAAGTTGCGTCTGTGGCCGTTCCCGCACTGAACGCATAAAACTATAACTTGAGGAGAAGATTATGAAGCGCATCGCATCCATCATCGCACTCGGACTCACACTGGCATCCGCCGGTACCGCATGGGCGCAAGACCAGTACGTCGCCCTGCCCTCCTATCGCGTCGGTCCTTACGCGGCCGGTGGTTCCGGCTTCTACGGCGGCATCATCGACTACTTCAACCTGGTCAACCTGTCGGGCGGCGTCAACGGCGTGAAGATCTCGTGGGAAGAATGCGAGACCGAATACAACCCGTCGCGCGGCGTCGAATGCTACGAACGGCTGAAGACCAAGAACGGCGGCGCCACGCTGGTCGAGCCGCTGTCGACCGGCGTCGCCTACGGCGTGCTCGATCGCCTGGCCAACGACAAGATTCCGATGACGATGATCGGCTACGGCCGCTCGGACGCCGCCAACGGCAAGGTCTTCCCCTACGTCTTCCCGCTGATCACCAGCTACTGGAATCAGGCGGCCGCTATGATCAAATACCTTGGTGATAAAAGCGGCGGCATGGACAAGCTGAAGGGCAAGAAGATCGTCCACCTGTACCACGACTCGGCGTTCGGCAAGGAACCCTTGCCGGTGCTGGAAGCCTTGTCCAAGCAGTACGGCTTCGACCTGATCAAGATTCCCGTCACGCCGCCGGGCAGCGAACAGCAGTCGCAGTGGCTGCAGATCCGCCAGGCCAATCCGGACTACGTGATCCTGTGGGGATGGGGTTCGATGAACGCGGTCGCCATCAAGACCGCGCAGCGCAACGGCTTCCCGCGCGAGAAAATGCTCGGCGTATGGTGGGCCGGATCGGAAGAAGATACCGTACCTACGGGCGATGCGGCCAAGGGCTACAGCGCGATGACCTTCAACACGCCGGGCAACTACCCCGTGATGGATGAGATCCACAAGAAAATCTACGACGCCGGCAAGGGCAACCTGGCCGACCGCAGCCGCATCGGCTCCGTGTACCACATGCGCGGCGTCAGCGCGGCGATCCTGTGGGTCGAGGCGATGCGCACCGCGCAGGAAAAATTCGGCAAGGGCAAACCGGTCACCGGCGAGCAAATGCGTTGGGGCCTGGAACACCTGAACGTCGACGAGGCGCGCCAGAAAGCCATCGGCGCGTTCGGCATGCTGCCGGTGGTTAAAACCAGCTGCGACGATCATGAAGGCTCAGGCGCGGTCAAGGTCCAGCAATGGGACGGCAAGAAGTGGAACGCCATCACGCCGAACTGGATCGTCGGCGACAAGGCCTTGACGCGCAAGCTGCTGGAGGAAAGCTCCGCAGCCTATGCCGCCGAGAAGAAAATCACGCCGGCCTGCGCAAAATGACGACACCTTATCTCTCGGTGAATAACGTGGAAGTCATCTACGACCACGTTATCCTGGTGCTCAAAGGCGTGTCGCTGCAGGTCCCGCAAGGGAAGATCGTGGCCCTGCTGGGCGCCAACGGCGCCGGCAAGTCCACCACGCTGAAGACCATCTCCACGCTGCTGCGCGGCGAACGGGGCGACGTCACCAAGGGCGAAGTCCAGTTCAAGGGCGAGCGCATCGACCAGCTGACGCCGAATGAACTGGTCAAGCGCGGCCTGTCGCAGGTGATGGAAGGCCGCCACTGCTTCGGCCACCTGACCATCGAGGAAAACCTGCTCACCGGCGCCTACACGCGCAGCGCATCGCGCGCGGAGCTGAAGGAATCGCTGGAAAAGGTCTACCACTACTTCCCGCGGCTGCGGGAACGCCGTGGCAGCCAGGCCGGCTACACCTCGGGTGGCGAGCAGCAGATGTGCGCCATCGGCCGCGCGCTGATGGCCAAGCCGTCGATGATCCTGCTGGACGAGCCGTCGATGGGCATCGCGCCGCAGATCGTCGATGAGATCTTCGGCATCGTGAAGGACTTGAACAGCAAGGAGAACGTCTCCTTCCTGCTGGCCGAGCAGAACACCAGCATCGCGCTGCGCTACGCCGATTTCGGCTACATCCTGGAAAACGGCCGCGTGGTGATGGAAGGCGCGGCTTCCGAATTGGCCAGCAACGAAGACGTCAAGGAGTTCTACCTCGGCGTTTCAGGCGCCGGCCGCAAGAGCTTCCGCGACATGAAATTTTACCGCCGCCGCAAACGCTGGCTGGCATAAGGACTAAGGACAGCAACGAATGAATATCAAGAAGGCCAAAGCCTTGTGCCGCAGCTTTGCCGGCGCCACCGAAGACACCAAGTGGGGCGCCGACCTCGTCTTCTCGGTCGGCGAAAAAATGTTCGCCGTCACCTCGCTCGACGACAACGCCAAGGGCATCAGCTTCAAGGTGGACGACGATCGTTTTCTCGAACTGACCGACCGCCCCGGCATCATTCCCGCGCCGTACCTGGCGCGCGCGAAATGGGTCTATATCGAGGACCTGAAGTCAGTCAGCGATGCCGAAGCCGCGGAACTGCTGAAGCGTTCCTACGAGCTGGTGTTCGCCAAACTGACCAAGAAGCTGCAACGCGAAATACAAGGATAAGCACATGGCCGATACCCTCGATAGCCTGGAAGTGCGCCCGCCGGAACAACGCGAGCGCGAACTGATGGCGCGCCTGCCGCAGTTGGTGGCGCGCGCGAAGGCCGCCGCCGGCTGGTCGCGCATACTCGAAAACGTGGACGCCGCCAGCATCAACAGCCGCGCCGCGCTGGCCACGCTGCCGGTCACGCGCAAATCGGATCTGCACGCGCTGCAAAAAAAACAGGCGCCGTTCGGCGGCCTGAATACAACCCCGGCCGGTCAGCTGGCGCGGGTGTACATGTCGCCCGGCCCGATCTTCGATCCCGAAGGCCGCAGCCAGGACTGGTGGCGTTTCGCGCGGCCGATGTATGCGGCCGGCGTGCGTCCCGGCGGCCTGCTGCAGAACTGCTTCTCCTATCACTTCACGCCGGCCGCCTTCATGGTGGAAGGCGGCGCCGCCCGCATCGGCTGCGCCGTGATACCGGCCGGCGCCGGCCAGACCGAAATGCAGGTGCAGGCCATCAGCGCGCTGCGCCCCGATACCTACATCGGCACGCCGTCCTTCCTGAAGATCATCATCGAGAAGGCGCGGGAACTGGGCGCGGACGTCAGCAGCATCAGGCAGGCGCTGATGAGCGCGGAGGCGCTGCCCGAATCGCTGCGCACCTGGTTCGCCGAGAACGGTGTGCCGCACGTGCTGCAGGCGTATGCGTCGGCCGATATCGGCAGCATCGCCTACGAAACCCGCAGCGGCGATGTGCGCCATCCGGGCATGGTGCTCGACGAGGACGTGATACTGGAAATCGTCCGCCCCGGCAGCGGCGATCCCGTGCCGCCGGGCGAGATCGGCGAAGTGGTGCTCACCGTTTTCAACCCCGACTATCCGCTGATACGCTTTGCCACCGGCGACCTGTCGGCGGTGCTGACCGGCGTGCCGGACTCGCCTTGCGGCCGCACCAACACCCGCATCAAAGGCTGGATGGGCCGCGCCGACCAGACCACCAAGGTGCGCGCGATGTTCGTCCACCCGTCGCAAGTGCATGCCGTCACGCAGCGGCATCCGGAAATCGTCAAGGCGCGGCTGGTGGTCTCCGGCCAGATGGCGCAGGATGTGATGACGCTGCACTGCGAGGTGGCCGATCCCGGTTCCGCAAGCGCCGGCGCCATTGTCGAATCGATACGAGACCTGACCAAGCTGCGGGGCGAGGTGCAATTTGCCGGCATCGGCAGCCTCCCCAACGACGGCAAGGTGATCGACGACGTGCGTGATTATAAGTAGGACAACGTTTGTGGCATAAATCCAACGCCAAGCGTAGGGCCGGGATATGGCGGATAATAGCGAACTTCCCACCTGTTTTTAGAAGCCGAAGAAGATCATGCAAGACTTCCACCACAACCGCGCCCGCGCCCTGCTGGAGAACGCGGAAGAGCTGTTCAGCAAAGAGACCGTCGACAACGCAGTCACCGCGATGGCCGATACCCTTAACGCCCGTTTCGACCGGCCGGACAGCGAGGAATTCCCGCTGGTGCTGGGCGTGATGGGCGGCGCGGTGGTCTTCACCGGCAACCTGCTGCCGCAGCTGACCTTCCCGCTCGAATTCGACTACATCCACGTCAGCCGCTACGGCGACGAAGACCGGGGTGGCCAGGTCGTGTGGAAAGTGGTGCCGCGTTCGAACGTGGCAGGCCGCGTGGTCATCGTGCTGGACGATATCCTGGACGAAGGCGAAACGCTGGCCCACGTCAAACAGCGCCTGCTGGACATGGGCGCCGCCGAGGTGGTGCTGGCCGTCTTCGCCGACAAGGCGATCGGCAAGGCCAAGCCGGTCAAGGCGGACATCGTCGGCATCACCATTCCGAACCGCTTCGTCGTCGGCTTCGGCATGGACGCCTATGGCTACTGGCGCAATCTGCCGGGCCTGTGGGCCATCCAGACGGAGAGCTGATCAGGGACGCAGCCCGTAGGTATCGATGAATTTTCGGATACCGTTCGGGTTCTCCTTCTTCCACGCCTCGAACTCGGGGCGCCAGGATTCCTTGTACTGCAACAGCAGCAGCGCCGTTTCCAGCTGGCCGGCCTTGGCCAGCATGCGCATGGATTTCAGCGCCGGATCGGTGACCTCGCCGCCGCCGTTGCCGGCGATTTCATCGGCCACCTTCATCGCGCCCTCCCATGCCGCCAGTTCGATGGCGAACGGCTTGTCGGCCACCTTGGCCTCGCGGTTCTTCAAGAGCAGGTTAGCCTGTGTCATGCCCACCATCATCCAGAGGGCGCCGTCCGGACTCTTTTGCTCGGCCGCGCCGTTCAGCGATGGGTCGAGATTGACGACCGGCTTGCCGGTATCGGGATCCACCCTGCCGCTACCCTTGCGCACCAGATGCAGGGACGTCAGCGGGAAACCGGCCGCGCTGCGCAGGGCCGCCAGCTTGTCCCAGTTCGGCTGCTGGCTCGGTTGCGCCGCGATGCCGCTCAACAGCGCCGCCTCGGCCGCCGGCCGCTTACCCTGCTGGGCCAGCGCGTCGGACAGGAAGCGCCAGGCCTGGCTGTTCAGCGGCTCGATCTCGGTCGCTTTGCGGAAGTGCGCCTCCGCCTCCGGCCAGTTCTTCTGCGTGTAGTAGCAATCGCCGGCATAGACCCAGGCACTCGAATACAGCGGATCCAGTTGTGCCGCCTGTTCGTATTTTGCCCGCGCCTCGTCGGGCTTCTGCGACTGGAACAGCACCTCGCCTTCCTGCGCCAGCTTCCACGCCGCCTCTGTCGGAGCGTGCAGCGGCACCGGCTTATCGTCCAACAGCGTGCGCAGCACTTCCTGTGCCAACGGGTCGTCCGATGCAATCTTCAATGCCTGGCGCGCAGCGCCTTCGGCCTGCTGTTTCAACTTGGCCGCGTTCTCCGGCGTGTTTTTCAGCGACACCATCAGCAACACGTGGGCGATATGCGACAGCGGCGTCGACGACGAAGGATCGGCCTTCATCGCTTCGGAATATTTGTTGATCGCTTCCTGGTACTTGTTTTGCGCGGCCAGCACATTGGCTTCCTTGACCAGCGCCTCGGCGGCAGGGTTGGGCATCACGGCGGCATGGGCCGCGCCGGCCAGCGCCAGCATCATCGATACAGCAAGCAGTTTCTTCATCGGCCGCGCTTTCATTTTTTAATAATGTTGGATTTATTGTAATTGCTTTCATCGGCCGATACTGTCAGGATTTGTATCATGTTGATACAGATACTCTCGGGCTTATACCTGCTGGCGATCGGCCAGGCCTTCTTCCTCAGCGCCACGCTGCTGAGCACCCGCCAGCCGGAAATGCGCACCGCCAACCGGCTGCTGTCCGCGCTGCTGCTGATGTTCGCGGCCATCATGGGTCACGGCTGGCTGGGGATCAATCATCTCTACCCGCAGTATCCGCACAGCGCGCTGTCCATCGTCACGCTGGGATTGGCCGTCGGGCCGCTGCTGTATCTCTACCTGCATGCGATGCTGTCCAACCAGCCGCTGGGCCGCCGCGCGCTGCTGCATTTTGTGCCGTTCGGCGCCGCCACGCTGGCGATGATGCCGTTCTACCTGCGCCCGGCCGCTGAAAAACTGACGTGGATGCGGCAGTGGGACGGCCTGCCGTGGTATCTGGCGCTGGGCGGAGTGGTCAAGCTGGCGATCCTGCTGTCTTATATCTACGCCAGCTACCGGCTGGTGCAGCGGGTGCCGGCCGGTTCCGGCCTGGTGCATGGCCTGCGGCGGCTGATGCGCGTCTGGCTGGCCAGCGCCGCGCTGAGTATCGCCGCGCTAGCGATGGCGCTGCTGGACGTCGAGCTGCCGGTGTCCGCCGATGCCGTGGACGGCATCGCGCTGATGCTGTTCGTGTTCGCGACCGCCTTCACGGCGATGCGGCTGCCGCTGGGCTATCGCCCTCAAACGCTGCCGCCACCGAAACCTCGCTACGCCAGCAACAAGTTATCCACAGCCGACAGCGGCGCCTTCCTGGCACGGCTGACCGCCTGCATGGAACAGGACCAGCCCTACCGCAACGGCGAGTTGAAGCTGGAAGAACTGGCCGGACAGCTCGCGATGACGCCGCACGAACTGTCCCAGCTGATCAACGAAAGCTGCGGCACCAATTTCGCCGATTACCTGAACCGATACCGCGTCGAGGCGCTCAAATTCGCCTTGCTCGACCCGCAACAGAGCAGTGCCAGCATCCTGGACCTGGCGATGTTGGCCGGATTTAATAGCAAAAGCGCGATGAACCGCGTATTTAAAAAGTCCACCGGCATGACGCCCGGCGAGTTCCGCAGCCAGGCCGAAACGCCCGCGTAGCGAGTGCCAAATCATCATTTGGGACGCAAAACCCCGTCCCGGGCTGCAAACTGGGCTCATCACAACACGGAGCCTAGTATGAAAACCACCAAACTGATCGCCAGCCTGTCCCTCCTGATCTGCGCCCAGGCCTGCGCCGCGCCGCAGACCTGGATCACCAACGTCAAGCTGGTGTCGCCGGAAAAACTGGACAGCATCGTCACCGGCAGCGTGCTGATTGAAGACGACCGCATCGTGCGCGTCGAACGCGGCGCCGGCCACAAGGCCCCGAAAGGCGCCCGCACCATCGACGGCAAAGGCGGCTACCTGACGCCCGGCCTGATCGACTCGCACGTGCACCTGTATGCGGTGCCCGGCATGAGCTTCGAGCAGGCCGACAAAATGAAGACCATGGCCGCCGACTATTTCGCGCAGATGCCGCGCTCCTTCCTCTACTACGGCTACACCACGGTGATCGACCTGGCCGCCGGCAGCCGCACCTTCATTGACCGGGTCAAGGCCTCGCCGCTGCACCCGGACATCTACGACTGCGGCGCGCCGCTGGTGTTCGCCAACGGCTACCCGTCGGCGTACGCCTCGCCCGAGACGCGCTTCGATACCTTCTCCAACTTCATCTACGATCCGGCGCAGGCCGACAAGATCCCGGCCCGGTTCAAGCCGGAGGACTACACCCCGGCCAAGGGCGTGGCGCGGGTCAAGGCCGACAACGCCATCTGCGTCAAAACCCACTTCGAACACGGCTTCGGCGCCATGCACAACCTGCCGGTGATGAGCCCCGCCGTGTACGCCGAAGTGCGCTCGGCCGCGACCAAAGAAGGCGTGGTGCTGGTCACCCACGGCAATTCGTTCGAGGCGCAGACCTTCGCCGTCAACGGCGGCGTCGACGTGCTGGCGCACGGCATGTGGCACTGGGGTGCGCTGGACAAGGAAAAGGAACTGCCGGCCGAGATCAAGCAGCTGCTCGACAAGATCGTCGAACGCAAGATCGGCTTCCAGCCGACGATGCAGGTGCTGTACGGCCTGGGCGCCTATTTCGACCCGGCGTACCTGAACAACCCGGCGCTGGCCAAGCTGCTGCCGCCTGCGATGCTGGCGTGGCTGAAGACGCCGGAGGGCGCATGGTTCAAGCAGGAGATCGCCGAGGATGAAACCGACGCCGTGATCCTGAGGGGAATGGAAGCGCCGCTGCGCCGCCAGGCGCAGGTGGTGGCCTACCTGGCCAGCAAGGACGCCAACTTCGTGTTCGGCACCGATACGCCGTCGTCGCCGACCTACGGCAACATCCCCGGCCTGAACGGCTATCTGGAAATGCAGGACATGCACAAGGCCGGCATGTCGCTGGCGCAGGTGTTCAAGTCGGCCACCATCAACAACGCCCGTACCTTCAAGATCGATGCGCAGGTCGGCACCATCGAGGCGGGCAAGGTGGCGAACCTGGTGCTGATGAAGATGTCGCCGCTGGCCGACATCCGCGCCTACGACAGCGTGGACACGGTCTGGGTGCGCGGCAAACAGGCTGCGCGCGGCAGCCTGGCGGTCAAACAGTAATTACAGCGCCAGGCGCGCGCGGGCCGCGTCGTACTCGCGCTTCAGGCGTGCCACCATCTCGGCGGTGGTCGGCACGTCGTCCATCAGGCCCACGCCCTGGCCGGCGCCCCAGATGTCGCGCCAGGCCTTGGCGCTGCTGGAACCGAAGTTCATCGAGCTCTTGTCGGCCTGCGGCAGCGCGTCCGGATCCAGGCCGGCGGCCATGATGGACTTCTTCAGGTAGTTGCCGTGAACGCCGGTGAACAGGTTCGAATACACGATGTCCGCCGCCGTCGATTCCACGATCGCATTGCGATAATCGTCGCTGACGTTCGACTCCTGCGTCGCCAGCCAGCGCGAGCCGATGTACGCGAAGTCCGCGCCCATCGCCTGCGCCGCCAGGATCGCGTCGCCGGTCGCGATGGAGCCGGACAGCGCGATCGGGCCCTTGAAGAACTTACGTATCTCGCCCACCAGCGCGAACGGCGACAGGGTGCCTGCATGGCCGCCGGCGCCGCTGGCCACCAGGATCAGGCCATCGACGCCCGCTTCCAGCGCCTTCTCGGCGTGGCGGATCGAGATCACGTCGTGCATGACGATGCCGCCGTAGCTGTGGATCGCGTCCAGCATCTCTTTCGGCGGCGCGCGCAGCGACGAGATGATGATGGGGATCTGGTGCTTGACGCAGACTTCGACGTCATGCGCCAGGCGGTCGTTCGACTGGTGCACGATCTGGTTGACGGCGATCGGGCCGACGCGCTTGTCCGGATTGGCCATCTGGAAGTCGGCCAGTTCCTTTTGCAGGTCGGTCAGCCACACATCCAGTGTTTCCGCCGGGCGCGCGTTCAGAGCCGGGAACGAGCCGACGATGCCGGCCTTGCACTGCGCCGCCACCAGGGCCGGGCCGCTGGCGATGAACATCGGGGAGGCGATGACGGGAAGGGAGAGGTTTTGCAACGCTGCAGGCAGGGCCATGGCGAACTCACTGACGGAAGTTATCGGAAAACCGATTATAGATCCAAAAAAGTACGATCGTGCAGAAACTAGGCAAGTCCCTCTATATTCGCCCTGCCCTTACTCATTAAGTAAGTACTCACCCTCAATACGTGCCGCAGCTGCGCGCACCAGCTGGCTGGTAGCCCAGGAACCCAGCTGCTCCGGCGTCTGCTTCAGGAAGTTGGCATTGGCGGACGCGAACACCGGCATCGCCAGCAAAAGCTGCGGCACCTCGGCCAGCAGGATGCGCTGGCGCTCCAGCAGCAGGAACTTCAGCAGCACCTTCAGCGCGTTCTGCGCATTGCGCACCGGATCGGCTTGCAGGTAATCGAGCCGCGAGCGGGCCCGCGCCAGCGCGCCGGCCACGTCCTCGAACGGCTTGCCGTGGCCGGGGATCACCAGCCGCACGTCCAGCCCCTCGATCACGTCCAGCGTAGCGCGTTCCTCGGCAAAGCCGGACAAGCCGTCCAGCTCCGGGAAGATGACGCCGAAGCCGTTCTCCCACAGCGCGTCCGCCGAGATCAGCACCCGCTCCTGCGGACAGTAAAAGATCAGCGAATGCGGATCGTGGCCGGGCGCGCCGAGCGCCTGCCATTCCATATCGGCCAGCCGCAGCACGTCGCCGGGGGCGATGGTGGCGTCGAAAGTGAAACGATCGCAGCGCTGGCCGGTGGCCTTGAAGCTGAGCGCCTCCACGTCCCAGTGACGCACCTTGTCCGCCTCGGCCGCCGGGATCGACGTGCGCGCGCCGAAATGCGCCTGCAGCGTGGCGTTGCCGCCGCAATGATCGGAATGCAGATGGGTGTTGACGATCTGGTCGAGATGGCGCCCGTGCAGCGCATGACGCACCAGCGCCAGCGTTTGCGGCGCGTGCGTCACGTAGCCGGTATCGATGATCGCCGTGTCATGGCGGCCCAGCAGCATCACGTTGTTGGACGACAGCCAGCCCCGTTCAAATACCTGGATCGAATCGGGCAACCCGTTCATTGATCGTCAAAGTTGATTAATTGTTCACGGCGGCGGATCTCCGCCCACACGCCGCGCTTGTAATCGTCATCCGCCTTCGACCACGCGATGATCTCCGGAATGGTGCGCATGCAGCCCATACAATACATGCGATCCTCATCCATTTTGCACAGGCTGACGCAAGGCGACGGCACCGGTGTTGCCAATTCGGGCGAATTTTCAGATCCCTCGGCGGGAATTAAGTTAGTTGGCTCACTCATATGCCCATTATGCCTCGAACACCCTTGACTTAGGGAGTTTCATCTCCATAATACCATCCATGTAGATGGTAACCGGATGGAGACTATGGCAAAGCAAGAATTAAAACTGAAGACCGCTGAATCGGAAAAAATCACCATCAACCTCGGTCCCATAGACCTAGGACAGATAGACTTGCTGGTACAGGAAGGGTTCTACTCGAACCGTACCGACTTGATCCGCACAGCGATCCGCAATCAGTTGAACCAGCACGCCGACGTCGTCAAGCAGACGGTGGCGCGCAAAAGCCTTGTGCTCGGTATGCAGCATTACTCGCGCGCCGACCTGGAGGCCATCCAGGCGGCGGGACAGCGGCTGCAGATACAGGTACTGGGCTTGGCCAGCATCGCCAGCGACGTATCGGTCGAACTGGCACTGGCAACAATCGAATCAATCTTCGTATTAGGCTCCCTGCACGCCAGCGCCGTGCTGAAAACCGCGCTGGCCAAACGGATCCACTAAAGGACACCAACATGAAACTACCCCTGCTATCCCAGATGCGCGAAGCCGCGCAAAGACTATTGAACCGAAATTCCACCGCCGCCATGCAGCAGGCGATGGCGACCGTTCAGGAAGCCATGCGCGCGCACCAGCCGGCGGCGCCGGCTTCCGCACAACCGGCGATGCGCGACCTGAATCCGCCGCCTGGCCACGCACAGCCAAAATCCGCGCCATCCAGCACGGCGCCGGAGACCGCGCCAGCCGCAACGCCGAACCCGGCCACCAATCCGACCGAGTTCGCGCAGGACATGCTGAACCGCATGGGCATCCAGATCGACCTGCAGGCGAATATCGACCGCGCCATCGACGCCGGCAGCTTCACGCATCCATCGGCGCCCGCCCCGCTGCCGGAAGGCGCGCAGTTCATCAAGGGCAGCTACACGAATCACGCCGGCACCCGCAACTACAAGCTGTACATCCCGTCCACCTACCGTGGCCAGGCGATGCCGCTGCTGGTGATGCTGCACGGCTGCACGCAGGATCCCGACGATTTCGCCGCCGGTACGCAGATGAACCAGGTGGCGGAAGAGATGGAATGCCTGGTCGCCTATCCGGAGCAGAACGCCAGCGCCAACCACTCCAAGTGCTGGAACTGGTTCAACGCCATCGACCAGACGCGCGGCCAGGGCGAGCCTTCGATCATCGCCGGCATCACGCAGCAGATCATCGACGAGTATCCGGTCAACGAGCGCCGGGTGTTCGTGGCGGGCCTGTCGGCCGGCGGCGCGATGGCGGCGATTGTCGCCACGCTGTATCCGGAAATGTTTGCCGCCGTGGGCGTGCATTCGGGCTTGCCGTTCGCCTCGGCGCAGGACCTGCCGTCGGCGCTGACGGCCATGAAGCGCGGCGCCGCGTCGCTCAAGACCAGCGACGGTTCGCAGCCCATCATCGTCTTCCATGGCGACAGCGACACCACAGTCAATCCGCGCAACGGCGAGCAGGTGATCGAGCAGCGGCTGCACAGCCACAAGGGTGCGTCGCTGACGCAATCGGGATCGGTGCCGAACGGCCACCGCTACACGCAGACCACGCACACCAAGGCGGATGGTACGCCGGTGGGCGAACACTGGGTGGTGCACGGCGCCGGCCACGCATGGTTCGGCGGCAGCTCCAACGGCACCTACACCGACGCCAAAGGTCCGGACGCCAGCCGCGAGATGCTGCGCTTCTTCCGCACGGTCAGCTAAGGTGTGCTAGCTCGGACTTGAGCTGACTCAGTGTGCCTGATGACTGCCGGCCGCCGCCCCAAACCAGACTTGCATATTAGAACGCGACAAATTTCTACGCCATCATTGGCTATTTGCTGAGAGGAGTGGGTGCGGGGGATGCGAGTGCCGGAGCATTTTCCGAGATAATATCCTTCATTGCCTCATATAGCAGCCGCTTTCCCTCCGCGCACTGTTTGTCGAAAGCTTTCTGATTTTCAGACATTTTTTTAATCACACCAGATAGTTTTTCGAGGCTATACTCATCATGTTTGTCAACCAATATAGCACGCTCAAAGTAATGACACGCTTCTTTTGGCAAACCATTATTTAAAAATACGTTTCCAATATTAGCAGTTATCCATCCAGAATTAGGAGAAAGCTTTTCTGCCTCGCGATAAGCTCCGAGTGCCATGTCGTATAGATTCATTGAGACACATAAATTTCCAAGGTAGCCCCAATATCCATCATTCGTCGGCTCCTCGCGCGTCAGAGCGTTAAACAGATACGCGGCGATTGGTAACTTATCCATCTCCTGCGCGAGGCGCGCATACTTAAATTGCAAACCGATGTGTTTAGGATTGTTCGCAAAGCATCGTTGCACAACCGACATTGCCTCTTCCGTTTTTTCGATTCGTTCAAGGTGTTCTGCAAGTAGGAGAGTTGCTTCCGGACTTTTTTCTAAACCGAAACTCTGCAATCTCTGGACAGCAACCTCGTCATCAGCATTTTCTCGTAAAGTATAGAAAAGTTGGCTCAAGACATCAAAGTTCTCGGGGAATTTTTCAATTGCAAAGGATAGCACTTTAATTGCGTCCCCCATATATCCTTCTAACCGCAAAACCATCCCTATCGCCGATTGAACACGGGAACAGTTCTGGTTTTTCGTGGCATACTCAATCAATCCTGAGAAATCCGAAGATTTCTTATCCTTGATTTCACAATACAAAATAAGCGCAGTAGCTTCCAAAGCATCATCGCCAGACATACTCTTCAGATTATTTTCAAGAATAACCTTCGCACTAGCGTATTTTTTATTCTCTATTTCGGAAATCCAATCTAATGGTTTTTCTTCTTCGACTTTATCCTTACCTATGTCGGTTGTGGTTCTATTTGGTAGAATTCCTACAACCTTCATTTGCTGGTGAATCTGATGACAGACAGCACCTGTTGCAGCAATCATATTTTTATCCTGGCGTGCAGACTCATATTTTCCTGGTGTGATGCCTAATAAGTCAGTTGGAAGGTGAAGTTCGGCATCGGACGGGATTAAAAAAAATACCCGCTGACGCCCCAACTTCCCTATAAACAAACCAAATTCAAAAAGCACGTTATCTCTGACAACATTCGCAGTTTCTTTTCTAATCGTTGCCAGGTCGTCACCTGAAAACACAAAGATTGCAAAATCGGTTTCATCGAGTGCTTTTGTTAAAGATTCAATTGTAGTGCCTGATAATTCAAATATGCCTTGAGGCCAAACCGTCACCTCAGCAACATGACAAAGATTTTGCTGCACGGGATAAGCAATATTCAGGCCTTCAACAGACGAACCAATGAACACACGAGGTTTTGTCATTCTATTCCTTATGACTGAGTAGACAGTCCAGAGCCAAGACCAAAAGTAGGCCCGATAGATTGGGAGCGAGGAGTAATTATGTCATGCAAATTCATACTAATAAATAATAAAATCTCAATGACTGCTTTGGGTTGCGGCCCTTCAACGGCGACCGCTTCCGACCCACTGCAGTGGTTAAGGAACTAGAACAGTAGCGGCAACGAGCGTATTCCTTCGCAAAGGAACAGCCAGCTCCTCTGCTACGGCTTTTGCATTGTTCAGAAAATATAAGGGACCTACATGATAAATCAGTTGACTTATGCAAACTCCAAACGGCCATCATAACTAAACATCCTGGTGTGTTCAGCTATCAATCTCTTAGGCCATCCTTTAACCACAATCCGTTGTACAGTTTTCGGCACCTTCCCAACAAGATTGTGCAATAGCATCCCATCGGAGTCACTGATTACTTGATCGTCAACATGAATCCAAAGAGTCTCACAGCTAGAAAATTCAGTAAGATTTCTGTTGCCAAATAGGTAGTATTCGCGCATCTCTTCTGTAGTTAGTGTTAGTGAACAACTAAAATTTTTTCGAAGATTCGCGTTTGCTTCAATAAATACAACTCTCAAGAAGTTCTTTGCGTCTTCATGCGTCCAGTCGATAGAAACAATCTTCTCAGACTCAACGTAGCTCGACATGAAGGAGGTTAATTCACGCTTTCCACCTCCAGCCGATTTCATTTTTGGATATTCCTTAAGTGGGTTAAAAACACCGCCGCCGTATTCAAGAACAATGGCGTTAGTATCTCCCCGAAGGCAAACTTCAGCCCCTGGAGCGTGCTTTGCCGCGTTTTCGGCATGCTCTTTTAGCACTCCAATCAGGTGATCATGAAAGTCTTTGTCGTACCTATCTCCAAGTGCTAGACTGGCCACAAATTTTCTGATATAGGCAGGATACTTTGAACTGCCTTGAACCTGAATTGATTCATACGGCACAGGAATAGCAGATTCTAGGAACTCCGGCAAAGGCTCAGCGGAGCGGAGTTTATTCTCTGAAAGGAAGGCTTGAATTAAGTGAACTGCAGCCATCGCCGATAACGAAGCGGAATGCGCTTGTGCATTGCGAGTTCCCGCCGTTCCATCTCCGAAATCGCTAGGAGATTTCACAACCAACCACGGGATTTCGAGGTTTCTACAATTTAACGCGACAACATGTCCCTCCATGTCGCCTGCAACCGCATCCGTCACATTCGCAAATAAACGTTCAGTGAATTGAAATCCATTAGCGAAAACCTCACCGCTAACGCTTACACCCTGTATCAACTTTGATTCTAAATTAAGTCGCTTAAAGTCGGTTTTGAGATCATTTTTTGCCTTATCGAAAACCGCCTGAAATGACTCGCCACTTAACAAAGAAGTTAACCGAGGAAAAGTACGAAAACCTATACCGGAATCAGTGCCTTCAAAATCTCCAAGCGAAACTACCTCATTGGTGATAACCACATCATGAAGTTCAACTCGGCCTTTTCTTCCATATGAAAACCCAACCAAAACTACTAGCTTTGGTTTGATACTTAAAAGAAGTTTTGGCAGCAGGGCCCCGACGGACTCGGGTTTTAAGCTACCACGTTCCGCATTAAGAACGAAAATCGGATACCCACTTAGACCGCCTGCTTTCACTCTCCCTGAAAGTTGCGGTTGCTTTGTTAGCGAGACACCCTTGCTACGTAGTTGGGTCACCAAAGCATCATTTTCAACACTATTCGACGTAATGATAAGGATATTATTTCCTGCAACTTCACTAATTTCTGACATTGGCTCTCCATAACCTGCTTTTCTTCTTCGGAACACTGGTAATTGGCTTTCGCCAGCGATCGCTCCTGGCCGGTAACAGACGCATGAGAACTCTAATCCATCTGACAATTCACGTCAGGTCGAGTTTGAGCGACTACGCCCAAGGATCCACTGGCAAAGCATCAGCTGGTAAAGCGCTCGATCTTCGCGCGTGTGTGCTCCATGTCGTGATCGGAGTCCGCGTAGCGTTTGGCGATCTCGATGAACTCCGGCTGCAGTTCGAGGAAGGCATCCAGCATGTCGGGATCGAAGTGCGAGCCGCGGCCTTCGACCATGATCGCCACCGCAGCCTCGTGCGACATGCCGTCCTTGTAGACGCGGCGGCTGATCAGCGCATCGTACACGTCGGCTACCGCCATCAGCCGCGCCGAGATCGGGATATCGTCGCCGGCCAGGCCTTCGGGATAACCGCTGCCGTCCCACTTTTCCTGGTGACCGTAGGCGATCTCCTTGGCGTACTTGAGGAACTCCACTTCCAGGCCCAGCTCGCGCTCGGCCTGGCGGATCGCGTCGCGGCCCAGCGTGGTGTGGGTCTTCATGATCTCGAATTCGTTGCCCTCGAAGCGGCCAGGCTTGAGCAGGATGCGGTCGGGGATGCCGACCTTGCCGATGTCGTGCAACGGCGCGGACTTGAACAGCAGCTCAATCGTCTTGTCGGTCAAGAAGTCACTGAAGCGCGGATTGGCACGCAGCTTTTCGGCCAGCGTCTTGACGTAGTGCGCGGTGCGGCGGATATGGTTGCCGGTTTCACTGTCGCGCGTTTCGGCCAGCGAGGCCATAGTGTGGATGGTGACGTCCTGCAGCGCGACGATCTCGCGCGTGCGCTTCTCGATTTCCGTTTCGAGGAAGTTGTTCTGGTCGCGCAGGAAGTCGTGCACGCGCTTCATCGACAGCTGGGTCTTGATGCGCGCCAGGACGATGGGCGCGGAGATCGGCTTGGTGATGTAGTCCGCCGCGCCGAGGCCCAGGCCCAGCTGCTCGTCCACCGTCTCGCTCATCGCGGTGACGAAGATGACCGGAATGTCGCGCGTATCGGGATTGGCCTTGAGCGCCTTGCAGACATCGTAGCCGCTCATGCCCGGCATCATCACGTCCAGCAGGATCAGGTCCGGCTTGGCTTCGCCGTTGGCGATTTTCAGCGCGCGCTCGCCGTTGACGGCGATCTTGGTGCGGTAGTCCTCTTCCAGCACCGCGCACAGCAGGTCGATGTTATCGGGCGTGTCGTCGACCACGAGGATGGTTGGCTTGGCGTTCATCGGTTTTTCCTTCTTATAAATCGGCATTCAGCGAGATATCCAGCGCTGCGGCGGCGGACTTCAATTCATCCAGCGCGCCTTCGAAATCATACTGCCCCAGCAGGCGGCGCAGCTGGCGGCCATGCTCGGCCTGCCCTGCCGCGGTCAACAGCGGACAGATACGGTCCAGCAGCTTGACGGCGGCGCTGTCGTCCTGCGCCAGCAGCAACGCAAGCTCCTTCGCCATGGCGGCCAGTTCGCCGAGGTCGATCTGCTGCGGCGATTCAATCGCGGCGCCGGCGCCCGGCTTGTCGTTCATCGCCATGGCGATGCGGGCCACCAGGTCGCCCAGCTCCTGCGCCATGGCGGCGATGGCTTCGTCGCGGCCTTTGGTGGCGCCCATGGCCAGCATCTGTTCCACCTTGCCGGCGGCATCGGCCATGCCGGTTGCGCCGATATTTCCGGCCAGGCCTTTCACAGTATGCGCCTCGCGCGTGGCGCCGGCCAGGTCGTTGTTTTCGATGGCGTTGGCGATGCGCGTCATGGCGTCGATCTGGGTTTCCACAAAGCGCGACAACAGCTTGCGCATCAGCTTGACGTTGCCGCCGACGCGCTGCAGCGCCGCCTCCATGCGCAGGCCGGCGATGATGGGCAGCGCTTCGTCGCGGCTGTCGCCGGCCGGCTGGGCTTCTGCCGCGTCGAGCGCCACAGGGTTCTTCACCTTGACCCAGCGCGACAGCGTCGTGAACAGCTGCGCCACGTCGATCGGCTTGGCGATGAAATCGTTCATACCGGCGGCGAGGCATTTTTCCTTGTCACCGACCATGGCGTTGGCGGTCATGGCGATCACCGGCAGGCTCGCGTGGCGC
Source organism: Duganella sp. Dugasp56 (assembly GCF_047304105.1). NCBI lineage: Bacteria > Pseudomonadati > Pseudomonadota > Betaproteobacteria > Burkholderiales > Oxalobacteraceae > Duganella > Duganella sp. Dugasp56. Next base: position 35,719 of record NZ_JBGLYQ010000007.1, on the reverse strand, counting down.
GGATCCTCCCGCAGCTTGCGGGTGGCGTCGTAGCCGTCCATCACCGGCATCTGGCAGTCCATCAACACGCCGTCATAGTCGGCCACGGCGATCTTGGCCAGCGCCATGGCGCCGTTGCTGGCGATGTCGACGCGGATGCCGGCGTCGCTGAGGATCTGCTGCGCCACTTCCTGATTGACTTCGTTGTCCTCCACCAGCAGCAGGTACGCGCCGCGCACCGATTCCTCGGCCGCCATGTAGTCGGCGCGGCGGCGCGTGCGGCGGCAGCTGCTCAAGTCCTTGCCGAACACGGTGGAAATCGAATCGAGCAGCGTCGACGAGCTGACCGGCTTGTTCAGCATGGCGTCGATGGCGATGCCGCGCGTTTCGTCGAGCAGCACGTCGCGGTTGTAGGCGGTGACCATGATGACGGCGGGTGCCTCGGCGCCGGCGGCCGCGGCCTGCTCGCGCATCGCCTGCAGCGTTTCTATGCCGTTCATGCCGGGCATCTGCCAATCCAGCAGCACGATGTTGAACGGACGGCCTTCGCTGCGTGCCTGCGTCACCATGTCGACGGCACGCCGGCCGTTGTCGGCCGAGGCGGCGGCGAACTGCATGGCCGACAGCATGCCCATGAAGATTTCGCGGGCACTGGCGTTGTCGTCCACCACCAGCACGCGCAGGCCGGAGATGTCGGGCATCGGCTGCGGCGCCTCGATGTCGGCGACGCCGAATTCGGCGGTGAAATGGAACGTGCTGCCGACGCCGGGCTGACTTTCCAGGCCGATCTCGCCGTTCATCAATTCGACCAGGCGTTTGCTGATGGTCAGGCCCAGGCCGGTGCCGCCGTGATGGCGCGTGGTCGAGGTGTCCGCCTGCGAAAAGGCCTGGAACAGGCGCGATTGCTGCTCCGGCGTCATGCCCGGACCGGTGTCGCGCACGTCGACGCGCAGGCGCACGCGCTGGTCCGCCAGGCGCTCGGCCACGCGTATCGTCACGACGATCTCGCCGTGCTGGGTGAACTTGATGGCGTTGTTGGTCAGGTTGATCATCACTTGGCCGAAGCGCAGCGGATCGCCGACCAGCGCCTGCGGCACTTCCGGCGCGATATCGAAAAGCAGTTCCAGTCCCTTGTCCTGCGCGCGCATGATGGACAGGTCGGCGATGTTCGCCATCACGTCTTCCACATAAAAATCGACCTGCTCGAAAGCCAGCTTGCCGGCCTCGATCTTCGAGAAGTCCAGGATATCGTTGATGATGCCCAGCAGGTTCTTGGCCGCGCCTTCGACCTTCTCCAGGTAGTTGCGCTGCTTAGGCGTCAGGTCGGTTTGCAGCGCCAGGTGCGTCATGCCGATGATGCCGTTCATCGGCGTGCGGATTTCGTGCGACATATTGGCCAGGAAGTCGGACTTCATCTTGGTCGCATCCTCGGCCACCGTCACCGCCTTGCGCAACTCCTGCTCGGCGGCCAGGCTGGCCGTCATCAGCTTCAGCGCATGCAGCAGCTCGCCCGTCTCGTCCTGCGACGTCACCTCGATGACGGAGCTCAGGTCGCCCTGCCCGACCCGCTTGGCGATCGCGATCGCCGCCTCCAGCGGACGCGTGATCGAGCGCGCCGAGAAGCCGAAGGCTATGCCGACGATCACCGCCAGCGCGCCCATCGCGGAAATCTCCATCAGCGACATATTGATGTCGGCGCGCGCCTGTTCGGCGCTGGTCATCACCTGCGCCTGCTGCAGCTGGCCCAGCTTCTTGATCTCTTCCTGCAGGCGCTCCAGCGCCGGCAAGGCCATCGAGTTCATCTTCTCCTCGGCGGCCTCGCGGTCCTCGCCTTCGACCATGTCGGCCACGGCGATGAAGCTGTCGTAGTAGGCGGCACGCGCCTGCTTGACCTTTTCGATCTGCGCCCGCGCCTCCGGCGCCGCATCCAGCCTGGCCAGCAGTTCCAGCTGGGCGTCGATGTCGATCTTGATCTTGTCGATGCGGCTGTAGCTGTCGATGCGGCGGTGCTTTTCCTTCTGGATGATCAGCGTGACGATGCGGGTCGCCGCCTCGCGCGACTGCGTGTCGATGGTGTTGATGGCGGCGCTGGCGGCCCAGTCCTGGTGCAGGATATGGTCGCTCTCGGCGCGGATGGCATAGATGCGGCTGACGCCGACCAGTATCACGCCGATCAGCAGCAGGATCAGGATGATGTAGCCGCTGCTGATACGCGCGCGGATACCCATGTCGCTAAAACGACGCATGCTTGCTTCCTTGTGGCTAGCCGGCCGGCTTCGGGTGGTCGGCGATGTGTTTCTTCAAACAGTCCGGGCACCAGCAGCTGGCGCCCGGCGTGGACGGTACCGGCAGCGAGGCCGGCAAATAGGTGCACCAGCAGGGCTGCGGCGGGGCCGACGGATCGGCGTCCGCCATCGCGCAACTGAATTCGGCGCCGCAGCGCGAGCAGGTGCTCATGGCGGGCTACGTGTGGCGGTGTTCCGCTTCGTCGTCGTCCAGCGGCGGCGGGCTGTCGGGCTCAAAATCGAGCGGAAAGCGGCGCATGGCCGAACGCAGCATCGACATCTGGCCGTTGAACCGGGTGCAGGCGTCGCACACCATCAAGTGCAGCCGCATGCGGGTGCGCTCGACGAATGACAAATCGCGGTCCATCCCTTCCGACACCAGCCGGTGGACTTCCCGGCAGGTCGGCTTCAAGCCGGTTTTATGAGATTCCATAGTCGCAGACAATCAATGATGCGGTCACGTGGCCTGGCGGTTGCCAAACCAGTTCAAGTCCAGGCATTCACGCAAGCGCATGCGCGCCCGGTACAGGAGCACCCATGCATTAGACGTGGTAATCGCCAATTCCTTACAAATTTCGTCGGTTTCCAGCTCCAGCCACTCCCGCATCATGAAAATCCGGGCGGTCTTGGCCGGCAGCTTCTCCAGGCAGATCTCCAGCACCTTGAAGAAATCCTTCTGCTCCAGCGTGGCGTCGGGGTCGCCCCAGGCCATCGGCTGCTCGCGCGTGTGGCCGTCGGCGATGAACAAGGCGTCGATGGCGTCGTCCTCGGACTGGTCGTCGTGGGTGTCGATCTGGCGCTCGCGCGAGCTGGCGCGCAGGCAGTCGATGATCTTGTACTTCAGGATGCCCGTCACATAGGTGCGCAGCGACGATTGGCCGGCAAAGCGCTCGGGCTTTTCCAGCACCGCGATCAGCGCATCCTGCACGGCGTCCTCCGCCAATGCCTGATTCCGAATTTGCAATTGTGCAAAACGGACAAGCAGTGGACGCATGACTTCTAGCTGGCGGTGGAGGGTGTTGGTGGCGGTCATAGTCGGGCAGCGTATCGGAGGTTCCGGGAAAATACAACCGGATGGCCCTATAATGCATGGTTGATTGCAGCATCAGGCTGTAAAATTGCACCAATTTTCCAAACCGGACTCGCCATGACCCAACTTGCTAACCTTAACTTAGGCATGACTGACGACTTGACCGCGGTGGCACCGCAGATCAAGGCGCAGATCCTGGCCGAGGCCCTGCCCTATATCCGTAACTTCCACGGCAAGACGATTGTCATCAAATACGGCGGCAACGCGATGACCGACGAGCGCCTGAAACACGGCTTCGCCCGCGATGTCATTTTGCTCAAGCTGGTGGGCATGAACCCGGTCGTGGTGCACGGCGGCGGTCCGCAGATCGACAACGCGCTGAAAAAAATCGGCAAGCAGGGCACCTTCGTGCAGGGCATGCGGATCACCGACGAAGAAACCATGGAAGTGGTGGAGTGGGTGCTGGGCGGCGAAGTCCAGCAGGACATCGTCATGCTGATCAATCACTACGGCGGCCAGGCGGTGGGCCTGACCGGCAAGGACGGCGGCCTGATACGCGCCAAGAAGATGTCCATGCCGGACAAGGACAATCCGGGCCAGTTCCTCGACATCGGCTTCGTCGGCGAGATCGACGCGATCAACCCGGCCGTGGTCAAGGCGCTGCAGGACGACGCCTTCATCCCGATCATTTCGCCGATCGGCTTCGGCCAGGATGGCCAGGCCTACAACATCAACGCCGACGTCGTCGCCGGCAAGATCGCGGAAATCCTGAAGGCTGAAAAGCTGATCATGATGACCAACATCGCCGGCGTGCAGGACAAGCAGGGCAATCTGGTGACCGACCTGTCGGCGCGCGAGATCGACGAGATGTTCGCCGACGGTACGATTTCGGGCGGCATGCTGCCTAAAATTTCATCAGCACTGGATGCGGCGAAGTCCGGCGTCAACACCGTTCACATCATCGACGGGCGAATTGAACACAGTTTATTGCTCGAGGTGTTGACCGAACAGGCTTTTGGCACTATGATCCGGTCTCACTGAAAAAACGGCGATGCACATTTTGCCGCGATTTCAAGTGCATCGCCATACCAGTACGCCCTTTTAGCTCAGTGGTAGAGCACTCCCTTGGTAAGGGAGAGGCCACGTGTTCAATCCACGTAAAGGGCACCATCTTTCGGCTTCACCTCTGCAGTACCCTCCCCGACTAGTAAATCCGCTCCACCTTGAGCCCGCGCTTGCGCAGCAGTTCCGGCACGCTTCCATTGCCGATCAGGTGCAAAATGCCGATCGCCGCCAGGCTGTTGTTTTCGCGCGCCATCAACTTGACCATGCCGTCGGCCAGCGCCGGATTGCGGCCGTCCAGCAGCACCCTCTGCACGAAGCGGCCGGAGAAGCTGTCGTCCCTCGCCGCCTTGGCCGCCAGCGCGTCCAGCCCGGCGATATCGGCCTTGCGCCAGGCGTCGGCGATCTCACGCGCCTGGTTGGCCTGCTCCTTGTCCTCGATGCCGGCGATGGCCTCCTCCAAAAACTTCAACTGGTCGGCGGCGCTCATCTTGTCGAACAGCGCCATCTGGCTGTCCGCCGATTCCAGCTCGACGATCTTCTGGCCGCGCGCGTGCGCCTGCCTGGACAGGTAGCCGTCCACCGCCAGCGCCGCATCGTAGCCCTGCGCCGAGAATTCGCTCACCGTCAGCAGGCTGGCCAGCAGCCACGGCTTCATCGGCGCCACCGTCTCCGGCTCGATGCCGTACTGCTTCAGCAAGCGCTCCAGCCGCAGCCGCCACGACGCCGACAGCGCCGGCCCCGCCGGCCCGCCGCGCATCACCATGCCGTGCCGTTGCACGGCGCGCGTCAGCTGCTGCTGGTCGCCCAGCGGATCGATCTCCAGCGCCAGCACCGGCGCCCTGGCTATCACCTCCGCCACGCGCGGCTCCAGCGGATAGAAATCCGCGGCGCCGACGTGGATGGTGCCGAACAGGTACAGCGTGTGTCCGCCGTGCTCCACCTTGAACAGCGCGCCGTGCTTGTCGATCGCCCAGGCCGGACTGAGGACAAACCAGAACAAACCGCAGAACATCACTATAATCTGGCGCAGCATGGTTTCCTTTAAAGATGGCTCTGAAGTGAATATTACTCGCAACTCCCCGGTGTGGCTGTTCGATCTCGATAACACCCTGCACAACGCCTCGCACGCGATCTTCCCGACGATCATGGCCAACATGAACGTCTACATCGCCAATGTGCTGGGCGACGGCGTGACGCCGGCCGGCGAGGACGCCGTCAACGCGGCGCGCACCATGTACTGGCGGCGCTACGGCGCCACCATGCTGGGACTGGTCAAGCACCACGGCGTGCGGGCCGAGCACTTTCTGCGCGAAACCCATGCGATCGCCGGCCTGACGGCGATGATCCGCGCCGAGCGCGGCCTGCGCCAGCTGCTGCGCCGCCTGCCCGGCCGCAAGATCCTGCTGACCAACGCGCCGCACCGCTACTCGACGCAGGTGCTGCGCCACCTGGGACTGCAGCGCGAATTCAGCCACCACATATCGGTGGAGGCGATGACGGTGCACCGGCAGATGCGGCCCAAGCCGTCGAAGCTGCTGCTGCGCAAACTGATGCGCCGCCATGGGCTGGCGCCCGGCCGCTGCATCCTGGTCGAGGACACGCTGGCCAACCTGCGCAGCGCGCACGAGCTGGGCATGCGCACGGCGTGGGTCACGCAATACCTGGAGGTGGGCGACGCCATCGGCCTGGCCCATCCGCAAAAAAGGCTAAATCGCCCCGCTTATGTCGATGTCAAAGTAAAATCTGTCAGGAATTTACCGGCACGCCTGCATTACCTGCGTCACCTGCATTAACCAACCCATCCATTTACTCGCGAGATCACATGGCAAGCACACCGCCGGGCCAGCGCCGCATGCAAATCCTGCAGGCGCTGGCGGAGATGCTGGAACAGCCCAAGGGCGACAAGATCACCACCGCCGCGCTGGCGCGCAAGCTGGAGTTTTCCGAAGCCGCGCTGTACCGGCACTTCGCCAGCAAGGCGCAGATGTTCGAGGGGCTGATCGAGTTCATCGAGTCGACGGTGTTCGGCCTGATCAACCAGATCGCCGACCGCCAGAGCGACGGCGCCGCCCAGGCGCGTGATATCGTCGGCATGCTGCTGCATTTCGCCAGCCAGAACCCGGGCATGACGCGGGTGCTGATCGGCGACGCGCTGGTCAACGAGGACGAGCGGCTGCAGGCGCGCATGAACCAGTTTTACGATCGCGTCGAGCTGGCGCTGAAGCAGGCCTTGCGGCTGGCCGTCACCGAAGGCCATGGACATGAAGCGGACGTGAACGCGCGCGCCGGCATGCTGGCCAGCTTCGTCATCGGCCGCTGGCACCGCTACGCCAAGAGCGGCTTCAAGAACAACCCGTCGCAGGACGCACCGCTGCAAATCGCCCTGCTGCTTTCGTAAGTTGAACATGAACGACGAAGTTTTCGCACTGCTCGATGACGCCAGCCCCGAAGGCACGCAAGCCCCGGACGCGCGCTCACGCCTGTACACCGGCCACACCGCCACGTTGCGCTGCGACGACATCGGCCAGTGGCCGCAACTGCTGGCGCAAATGCAGGCGGCGCTGACGCGCGGCGAATACGCGGTCACCGTGTGCAGCTACGAACTGGGTGCCGAGCTGCTCGAACTCGGCGCGGCGCCGGCGCCTGCCGATCCGGCCTTGCCATTGCCGCTGGCGCAAGTCCTGCTGTTCAAGGATTGCACGCAGCTGTCCGCATCCGAAGTCGGCGATTGGCTGGCGGCGCGCTCCTTCCCGATCGAGCGACCGGCCGGCATCGCCAACATCCGCGCCAACATCGACCAGGAAGCCTTCACCGGCGCGCTGGCGCGCATCCGCGACTACATCGAGGCCGGCGACACCTACCAGGTCAATTACACCTACAGGCTGCGTTTTGACGCGTTTGGCAGCATCCACGCGCTGTACGCCCGCCTGCGCGGCCGCCAGCCGGTTCCTTACGGCGCTCTGGTGCGGCTGGACGACGGCACTGCCATCCTGTCGCTGTCGCCCGAGCTGTTTGCGCGCCACGAGAACGGCGTGATCACCGCGCGGCCGATGAAAGGCACGGCGCCCGCCGCGCCGTCTGCGCAGGCCGCCGACAACATCCAGCGCGCCACCGTGCTGGCTGCCGATCCGAAGAACCGCGCCGAGAACCTGATGATCGTCGACCTGCTGCGCAACGACATCGCCCGCATCGCGCAGACCGGCTCGGTGGAAGTGCCGGCACTGTTCGAAGTGCACCGCTACAGCAGCGTGCTGCAGATGACCTCGACCATCACCGCCAGGCTGCGCGAGGATGCCACGCTGGCCGATATCTTCAACGCGCTCTACCCGTGCGGCTCGATCACCGGCGCACCGAAGCGGCGCACCATGGAGATCATCCGCGAACTGGAGCCGGACCCGCGCGGCGTCTACACCGGCGCCATCGGCTGGTTCGATCCGCGCGCGGACGGCAAGGTCGGCGACTTCTGCATGTCGGTGCCGATCCGCACGCTGACGCTGCGGGCGCCGGACAGCCCCCACGGCTTGCGCAAAGGCGAGATGGGCGTCGGCGCCGGCATCGTCTTCGACAGCGACCCGCTGGAGGAATACGCCGAATGCCAGCTCAAGGCGCGCTTCCTCACCGGCCTGAAAAACGACTTCGAGATTTTCGAAACCATGCGTGCCACCCGCGATGGCGCGCGCCATCGCCAACGCCATCTGGCGCGGCTGGCCGCATCGGCGAAGTACTTCGGTTTTTCCTGGGATGCGGCGGCGGCCGATGCCTACCTGGACACCGCCTGCGCGATGCTGGATGCCGGCATCGACTACCGCCTGCGCCTGGCGCTGAGCCCATCGGGCGCGTTCTCGGTGCAGCACGCGCCGCTGGCGCCGCTGGCCGAACCGGTGCGCGTGCTGCTGGCGCCGGACACGACGCATTCGGGCGACCTGTTCCTGCGCCATAAGACCAGCATCCGCACCCGCTACGACGCCGCCTGGCGCGAGGCCGAAGCGAAGGGCGCGTTCGATACGCTGTTCTTCAACGAGCGCGGAGAATTGACCGAGGGCGGCCGCAGCAATGTGTTCGTGCGCGTAGCCGGCCGCTGGCTCACGCCGCCTTTAAGCAGCGGCATCCTGCCCGGCGTGATGCGCGCCGTGATGCTGGACGATCCGCAATGGAACGCCAGCGAGGCGGTCATCACCCGCGCGATGCTGGAAACGGCCGACGAGATCGTCGTCTGCAACGCGTTGCGCGGTGCGATGAGGGCGACGCTGGCCTGAGGCCCGGCCTCACATGTCGATCATCATCTCGAAGCCGCCAAAGATCATGCGCTTGCCGTCGAAGGGCATGTTCTTCGGATCCATGTAGGCGGCGATGCGCGGATCCTTCATCACCTTGTCGTTGATGGCGTCGCGCGCGGCGCGGGATTCGTAGACGATCCATGAAAACACCACCGCCTCGTCTTCCTTCAACTCCACGCTGAGCGGGAAGGAAGTGATCTTGCCGGGCGGGACATCGTCGCCTATGCATTCGCGGAATTCCAGCGCGCCGAATTCCTTCCACACCTTGCCGCACTCGAGCGACATCTTCTTGTACTCCTCCACCTTGTCCTTGGGTACTGGAATCACAAAACCGTCTACGTATGGCATGTCCGTCTCCTTGGTTGTGTTGAGCGATTCAGATTAGCCAAGGTTGACAAAAATGACAAGCGGCGCACCCTAGACCTAGATCGTGTTGGCGAAGCGGCGGCGATAGGCGCCCGGCGTGGTCGCGGCCAGGCGGCGGAAATGGTGGCGCAATGATTCCTCCGAACCGAAGCCGGCGCGCTCGGCGATCTGCGCCAGCGGCACGTCGAGCACTTCCAGCATCTCCTTGACGATCGCCACGCGCTCGCGGATCAGCCATTCCACCGGGCCGAGGCCGGTCGCCTGCTGGAACTGCCGCTGCAAGGTGCGCGGGCTCATCGCGGCGCGCTCGGCCATGCTGTTGACGGTGTGCTGCTGCGCCGGATTGCTGCGCAGCCAATCCATCAGCCGCGACAGCCGCCCCTGCTCCCCCTGCGCCATCGGACGCGGCAGGAACTGCGCCTGTCCGCCCTCGCGATGCGGCGCCACCACCAGCCGCTGCGCCACCAGGTTGCCGACCTTGGCGCCGTAGTCGCGCCGTACCAGATGCAACAGCATGTCGAGGCCGGCGGCCGATCCGGCGGCGGTGATCACCTGGCCGTTATCCACATACAAATCGTCGGGCTGGACCGCGATCTGTGGATAACGTTGCGCCAGCCGGTCGGCATAACGCCAGTGGGTGGTGGCGCGCTGGCCGTCCAGCACGCCGGCGGCGGCCAGCACGAACACGCCGGAGCAGATCGAGCACAAGCGGGTGCCGCGCCGGTGGGCGGCGCGGATCATGTCCAGCAGCGCGGGCGGCGGCAATTCGTCGGCATCGCGCCAGCCGGGAATGATGATGGTGTCGGCCCGCTCCAGCAATTCCGGCGTGTACGGCGCCTGCACGATGATGCCGCCGGCTGCGCGTATCGGCCCGGGCTCGACGGCGCAGACGGCAAAATCGTACCAGTCCACGTCCAGCTCGGGACGCTCCAGCGCGAACAGTTCGACCGTGCAGCCGAACTCGAAGGTGCACAGGCGGTCGTAGGCCAGTGCGACGACAAGATGTTTTTTCATGGCGCAATCTTAACGCAGAATGGCTTATGCGCCACTGCCGACGACGACGGCGCGGCCGCACAATGGCGTCACTGTCCACTCATTGAAGGAGATCAAGATGTCCGCCAAATCCCTCGTCAGCGCCATACCCGCCGCCCCCAGCGCCGCCGCTCTCGCCCACTTCGAAGCGAGTTTCAGCTATGAAACCGACTGCTGGGACGTGCACGACGCGCTGACCGGCGGCCAGCAGGATTTCGTCCTGCTCGATGTGCGCGGCACGGAAAAATACGCTGCCGGCCACGTGCCTGGCGCGCTCGATCTGGCGCACCGCAAGATCATCGGCTCGAAGATCGCCGAGTTCCCGGCGGATACCTTGTTCGTCGTCTATTGCGCCGGTCCGCACTGCAACGGCGCCGCCCGCGCCGCCGTACGACTGGCGCAACTGGGCCGTCCCGTCAAAGTCATGCCGGGTGGTATCACGGGCTGGCTGGACGAAGGTTTCGCCCTGGCCACGGGATCATAAAATTTCGATGAATTTTCCGCGCTTGAAATAACCACGGACAGCATAGCCGTCGAGTTCGCGGATCACCAGGTCGGGATCTTGCGGATCGACGCTGAAAACGGGGGTATCGGGATCGAGTGCATCGGCCAGCGCGGTGGCGGCGCGGTTGCACTCGGGGCGGTCGGGCGATGCTCGGACTACGATTCCACTGACTCGGACTTTCTTGCCACTGCGCGCCATTGCATCCTCCGCTGAACATTGAGCCGCCGGGGCGGCCATGTCTGTCAGACCCGGGGCAAGCTCAAAAGTTCAGGCAGGATTACATCGCCAGCGCTTTTTCCACGGCGCCGACCAGTTGCTTGTCGGTAGGCGTTACCTTGCTGCCGAAGTTGTCCACCACCTTGCCGTTGCGGTCGATCAGGTATTTGTGGAAGTTCCAGGCCGGCGCCTTGCCGGTGATCTTGATCAGGTTGGCGAACAGCGGGTTAGGTTCCTTGCCCGACACCACCGATTTGGCGAACATCGGGAACTTCACGCCGTAGGTGTTGTAGCAGAAATCGGCGATTTCCTTGCTGCTGCCCGGCTCCTGCTGGCCGAAGTCGTTCGACGGAAAGCCCAGCACCACCAGGCCCTTGCTGCCGTACTTGGCATACATCGCTTCCAGGCCTTCGTACTGGTTAGTAAAACCACAATAGCTGGCGGTGTTAACGACCAGAATCACCTTGCCGGAATACTGGCACAGGTCTTGCGGCGCCTCGTCCTGCAGGCGCTTGAAGGTTTGCTTCAGGATCGCGGGGCAGCTGCCCGGCGCGGCGACAGGCGCCGCCGCAGGCGCGGTCGCCGCTGGCGCTTGGGCAAACGCCGAAGCGCTGGCCAGCATGGTCAGCGAGGAAATCAGGCACAACTGGGCAAGGGACTTGGACATGGTTATCGGCCGAAAAAGGAAGGGGAAATCATTCTATGCCAAACCCGACAAAATTGCCGGGAGGCCCGAAATTTCCGGCCCTGGTCCTCCACACGATTGAGCGGGATTAAGCAAAATCCAAAAGCCTGCCGCACACTGGGAATCCGATCGCGCCAGCATGGAGGCCATCATGCGAATTCTTTGGTTGTTATGTCTGCTGATAACCGGCTTGGTCCGCGCGCAGACCGTCTCGTTGCCGGCGATGAACACCACCCAGGTCAGCGTATCCGGCCTGTCGTCCGGCGCCTTCATGGCGGTGCAGTTCGAGGTGGCGTTTTCCAGCGTCGTCACGGGCGCTGGCATCATCGCCGGCGGCCCGTACTTCTGCTCGCAGGGCAGCGTGTTCACCGCCACCACCAGCTGCAGCTGCACCACCGAACTGTTTTCCTGCCGCGTGCGGCAAGGCTCGACCCACGTGCCGGACCTGATCGCCTTTACCGACTGGTTTGCCGAAGGCGGCAGCATCGATCCGACCTCCGCGCTGGCCGCCCACAAGATATGGATGTTTTCGGGCAGCGCCGACAGCGTCGTGCCGCAGCCGGTGATGCACGACCTGTACGCCTATCTGCGCCACTACGTCGACGCCAACCGGATTTCCTACACGCGCGACCTGGAGGCCGAGCATGCGATGCCCACCGACCGCTACGGCAGCAGCTGCAAGACGCTGGGCAGCCCCTACATCAACAACTGCGGCTACGATGCGGCGGGCGAGCTGCTGAAGTGGATCTACGGCCCGCTGTTCCCGCGCAACACCGGCAACCGCAGCGGGCGCTTCATCGCCTTCGACCAGTCGGAGTTCATCCCGCTGCCGGGATGGCACGGCATGGCCGACACCGGCTATCTGTACGTGCCACCGGCCTGCGACACGGACGCCGGCGCCGGCTGCCGGCTGCATGTGGCCTTCCACGGCTGCCTGCAGGACCTCGACGATATCGGCACCACCTTCATCGAGCGCGCCGGCTACAACGCCTGGGCCGACACCAACAAAATAGTGATCCTGTATCCGCAGGCGACTGCGATTTTTCCCTACCCCAATCCCAACGCATGCTGGGACTGGTTTGCCTATGACGACACGCGCTACGCACAGAAAAACGGCCACCAGATGGCGGCCGTCAAGCGCATGGTCGACCGGCTGACGGGCGTCTCGCCGGTCACCGTGCTGGTGCGCGAAGTGCCTAGATGCCGCCCAGGCAGATGTACTTGATGACCAGGAACTCATCGAGCCCGTAGTGCGAACCCTCGCGTCCCAGGCCGGACTGCTTGACGCCGCCGAACGGCGCGATTTCGGTGGAGATCAGGCCGGTGTTGACACCCACCATGCCGCTCTCCAGTCCCTCCGCCACGCGCCAGATGCGGCCGATGTCGCGCGAATAGAAGTAGCTGGCCAGGCCGAACTCGGTGTCGTTGGCCAGGGCTATGGCTTCCTCGTCGGTCTTGAAGCGGAACAGCGGCGCCAGCGGGCCGAAGGTTTCCTCGGTCGCCACGATCATGTCGTTGCTGACGTCGGCGATCACGGTAGGCTGGAAGAAACTGTGGCCCAGCTCGTGGCGCTTGCCGCCCGTCAGCAGGCGACCGCCCTTGGCCAGCGCGTCGGCCACGTGCTGCTCGACCTTCTGCACCGCCTTCTCGTCGATCAATGGTCCTTGCGTGACGCCAGGCTCGACGCCGTTGCCGACCTTGAGCTTGCCCACGGCCGCCACCAGTTTTTCCGCGAACTGTTCGTAGACGCCATCCTGCACGTAGATGCGGTTGGCGCAGACGCAGGTCTGGCCGGCGTTGCGATACTTGGACGCCAGCGCGCCTTCGACAGCGGCATCGAGGTCGGCGTCGTCGAACACGATGAAGGGCGCGTTGCCACCCAGTTCCAGTGACAGTTTCTTGATCGTCTTGGCGCTCTGCTCCATCAGCAGGCGGCCGACGGCTGTGGAGCCGGTGAAGGTCAGCTTGCGCACGGTCGGGTTGGAGGTCATCTCGGCGCCGATGTCCTTCGGCGTGCCGGTCACCACGCTGAACACGCCGGCCGGCACGCCGGCACGCTCAGCCAATACCGCCAGCGCCAGCGCGCAATACGGCGTCGCTTCCGCGGGCTTGAGCACCATCGGACAGCCGGCGGCCAGCGCCGGGCCGGCCTTGCGGGTGATCATCGCGATCGGGAAGTTCCACGGCGTGATGGCGGCGCAGACGCCGATCGGTTCCTTGGTCACCAGCAGGCGGCGGTCCTGCCACGGCGAGGCCAGCGTTTCGCCGGCGACGCGCTTGGCTTCCTCGCCGAACCATTCGATGAAGGAGGCGCCGTAGGCGACTTCGCCACGCGACTCGGCCAGCGGCTTGCCCTGCTCGGCCGTCATCAGCTGCGCCAGGTCTTCGGTGTTTTCCAGGATCAGGTCATTCCACTTGCGCAGGATGATGGCGCGCTCGCGGGCGCTCTTCTTGCGCCAGGCCGGCCAGGCCGCGTTGGCGGCCGCGATCGCGCGTTTGGTTTCGGCGGCGCCCATCAGCGGAATGGTGCCGAGTTGTTCGCCGGTGGCGGGATTGGTGACGGCCAGCGTGGCGCCGTTGTCGGCGTCGCTCCACTGGCCGTTGATGTAGGCTTGCTGGCGCAGCAGCGTCGGATCTTTCAGTTGCAGCATGGGTGATCTCCTTCATTGCGCAAAGGATCACTATGCCACAGACCGCGGCGGCGCGTTTTACTCCACGGTGAACGAGGACAGGTCGGGATGCGGTTCCGGATAGGCCAGATCCATGCTTTCCAGCGTCTCCAGCAGCAGGCTGGCGACCACCAGGTTGCGGTGCGTCTTGGAATTGGCCGGCACGATGTACCACGGCGCGTGCGGCGCGTTGGTTTCGCGGATGGCCTTCTCGTATGCGCGCTGGTAATCGTCCCACTTCTTGCGCTGCTCGACGTCGGTCGGATTGAATTTCCACTGCTTGTCCGGATCGTCCAGGCGCTCCTGCAGGCGCTGGCGCTGCTCTTCCTTCGAGATGTGCAGGAAGACCTTGATGATGGTGGTCCCGGTCTCGCTCAGCATGCGTTCGAAATCACGGATCTGCGCGTAGCGGCGCTCGCATTCCTTGGCGTCGATCATGCCCTGCACCTTGGTGATCAACACGTCTTCGTAATGACTGCGGTTGAAGATGGCGATTTCACCCTTGACGGGCACCTGCTGGTGCACGCGCCACAGGTAGTCGTGGGCCAGTTCGTTGTCGGTCGGCGCCTTGAAGGCGACCGCCTTCACCCCCATCGGGCTGATGCCGCTGAACATGACGCGTATCGTGCCGTCCTTGCCGGAGGTGTCCATGCCCTGCAGGATCAGCAGCACTTTTTGATTGTGCTGCGCGTACAGCTTGTCCTGCAAGGCCGAGATGCGGTCGATCAGCGCGACAGTGCGCTTGATGTCGAGCGCCTTGCCTTTGGACTTGCTCAGTTCCGGATTGGCGGAGCGGCTGGAAAAAGCATCGTCATCCGCATATTTTTCATGCAGTTTCTGCTTGGCGGTGGCGCGGAAGCGCTGGCGGGCGTCATGTGTCATGAGGCAAGCTTATCACTTTACGGCCAGCGTGGCGGCACGATAACCCCACCACGCCGCCTCCTCGAACACCGAGAAACCCGACAGGTCGGCATGCGCGAACAGGATGCTGCCGTCCGCCTCGCGCAGCGCCTTCGTGCCGGCGTTGCTGCGGAAGTTGGGCCACGGCGACGCCATCGCGTGGCCGCGCAAGGTGATGTCGACCCGCTCGACGCAAGACGCGAACTGCGCGCCGTAGGCCTCCTTCAAATCGGCGCTGGCCAGCGCCAGCAGTTCCTCCGGGCTGGCCGCCGCCAACCAGCGGCGCGCGGCGAGGGGCTTGCGGTCCGACAGCGCGACATAGGCGCTGAACACCGTCTTTTCCGGCGGCCGCACGCGGATGTCCTGGTGGGTGGAGACCACGAAGCCCAGCCCCGGCTCGCTGTACACCACGTTATCCCACGACAGCGGCTGGCTGGGCCGCTCTTCCGGAAAGCGCTTGAGCAGGAAGTTCGCCACCATCCACGGCGCGTATTCGGGGATGTGCTTGGCCGGATCGAAGCCGTATTCGGCGATGTTATCCACAACCCGCGCGGCGATGTTGACTGGCATGGCGCAGATCGCCTTGCGGGCGCGGACCAGATAGGTGCTGGGCTTGCCGGCTTCCAGCGCGAAGCACAGCGCTTCGACCCCGTTCGCCGTTTTTTTCAGCGACACCACGGTGCCGGCCAGGCGCGGCACGCCGGCCGCGCGTTCCATGCCTTTGGCCAGCGGCTGCAAGCCTCCCGGCCACGTCAGCCAGGCGCCGTTGCCGGCGTTGGCGGCCTGACCCCAGCGGCTGCAGTAGTAATGCAGGCCGGCCCACGCCGACACCTGGTCGTAGCGGGTGCCGTAGTCGTCGCGGCAGCAGTAGTTCAGATACCAGTGCAAGGTCGGCGATTTGTAGCCGCTCTGTTCCAGCCACTGCTTGAGCGTGATGCGGTCCAGCGCCTGCCACTGCGGGTCTTCCGACGACATCACGGTCGGGAACACGAACACGCGGCGGCCATCGGCGCCCTTGGTCTGGCGCAGCCTGGTCACTTCGGCGAAGAAGCGCGCATGCTCGTCGCGCTCCCATTGCGGCACGCCGTCCGTCGGGATGAAGCCGTCCTGCCAATGGCCGTTGAACAGCAGCCGCTCCTCCGGCCCGTGCAGGATGTAGCGCTCGTCGTAGTAGGGCTTCTCCGCCATCGCGTCTTTTTGAATGATGCCCAGGTCGGCCAGGATCTCGCGCACGTGCACCGACTCCGGCGACGGCAGCGGCAGGTAGTGCGCACCGGTCGGATATTCGAGATCGTCGAAGGCGCCGCCGGCCGCGTTGCCGTACGGCTGCGGGCCGTCGATCATCAGCACGTCGGACTGGCCGAGTTTTTTCAGCTTCCACGCGGCGGTCAGGCCGGCGATGCCGGAGCCGAGTATCGCGATATCGATGTGGATAACTTTTGACGGCGGCGGCAACGGGCGGCGGTCGCGCAGATAGTGGCCTTCGTCGCGGCCCGGATAGCGGACCGTCGGCGTGATCTCCTGCCAGCGCTGGAAGCCGGCCACGCTGCCGGCCGCCACCACGCCGCTGGCGCCGGCCCACACGAGGAAGGAACGACGCAGCATCAGCGTATCACCCGGCGCCAGTCCTGCTCGAACTCGTGCACCAGCGACTGCGTGTTGAGCCGGTTGGGTTCCATCGGCAGCGGCTTCATATCCGGCGGGAAGATGAACATCTCGCGCGTGGTGTCGGCGTTCAGGTAGCGCATCGGCAGGCGGTAGTTCACCGGCGGCTTGTAGTCCGCCTGCGGCGAGGCCAGGATGAAGCCCCATTCGCCGAACGACGGCACGTAGGCGTGATATGGCCAGGTCTTCATGCCCACCTCGCGCAGCGTGGCGTCGATGGTCCAGTAGGCATGCGGCGCAAAGAACGGCGACGTCGACTGCACCACCATCAAACCATTGGCGGCCAGGTGCTTCCTCACCATGCCGTAGAACGGCACCGAATACAGCTTGCCCAGCGCGAAGCTGGACGGATCGGGGAAGTCCACGATGACGGCGTCGAACATGTCGTCGTTGTGCTGCAGCCAGATCGCCGCGTCGGCGTTGATGACGCGCACGCGCTTGTCGCTGAACGAGCCGCCATTCAGCTTGACCAGCTCCTCGCGCTTGGTGAAGGCGCCCGTCATGGCCGGGTCCAGGTCGACCAGCGTGACCTGCTCGATGTTCGGATAGCGCAGGATCTCGCGCAGCGCCAATCCGTCGCCGCCGCCCAGCACCAGCACATGCTTCGCCCAGGGCAGCGGTTGCAGCACCGGGTGCACCAGCGCCTCGTGATAGCGGTATTCGTCGCGCGAGGAGAACTGCAGGTTGCCGTTGATGTACAGGCGCAGGTCGTCCTTCCAGCGCGTGATCACCAGCCGCTGGTACGGCGTGGTGGTGGCGAACACGATCTCGTCGCCGAACAGGCCATGCTCGCCCCAGTAGGTGAGCTTGTCGGCGAAGGCGAAGCCGAACACCAGCACGCACATCACGCTGGCCGCGCGCAGCATGCGGCCGCTGACGTTTTTCAGCTCTGTGCGAAACGCGGTAATTGTCCACAGGGCGACGCCGACGTTGAGCATGCCGAACAGGAAGCCGGTGCGCACCAGTCCCAGGTACGGCGCCAGCACCAGCGGAAACAGCAGCGACACGGCCAGCGCGCCGAGATAGTCGAAGGTCAGCACGCGGCTGACCAGTTCATTGAATTCGGTCTGGCGGGCGTTCAGCGCGCGCATCACCAGCGGCACCTCCATGCCGACGAAGGCGCCGATCAGGAACACCATCACGTAAAGCAGCGTGCGGAACGGCGCGGCCATCCACGAAAAGGTCAGGAACAGGATCGCGGCCGACACGCCGCCGATCAGGCCGACCGCCAGTTCGATATCGACAAAGCGCGACAGCACATCCTCATCCCGTACATACTTGGAAAAATGCGCGCCGACGCCCATCGCGAACAAATAGCAACCGATGATGGTGGAAAACTGCAGGATGGAGTCGCCCAGCAGGTAGCTGGACAGCGCGCCGGCGATCAATTCATAGGCCAGCCCACAGGAAGCAACCACGAACACGGACAGGATCAGAATCTTTTTGGTCATTTGCGCTTTTTTGAACTATTATCAACGAATCATTGCCAAGTTCACCACTTTAACTGAAGGTGCGCCGTGCCCGCCATCCTAAACTATCTGATTCATCTTTTACTGGCCGCCGTGTTGCTGGCCGTGTTTTTCAAAGCCTACACATGGATGACGCCTTTTGACGAGGTTTTGCTGATACGCCAGGGGAATTTCGCGGCGGCGCTATCGCTGGGCGGGGCGTTGATAGGTTTTTCCATCACCATCGGTTCGGCACTGGTGCATACTGCCGATTACCGCGAGTTCTCCGCCTGGGCCTTCGGCGCGATGGTGGTGCAGATGCTGGCGTATGCGATCACGACCCGGGTGCTGAATATGTCGAAAGACCAGATCGAGGGCAACAACGCAGCGTTCGGCGGCCTGCTGGGCGCGATCTCCATTTCCATCGGCGTCATCAACGGCGCCTGCATTTCCTAATTTGCGTTTCCTAATTCAATGAGGATCACATCATGAGTCTCGGCAGCTTTATCAAGAAGCAGTTTATCGACGTACTGCAGTGGAACGAGGAAGTCGACGGCGTACTGGCCTGGCGTTATCCGATGCAGGACCAGGAGATCCAGAACGGCGGCGTGCTGGTGGTGCGCGAATCGCAGATGGCGGTGTTCGTCAACGAGGGCCAGATCGCCGACGTGTTCGGCCCCGGCACCCACAAGCTGACCACGCAAACCCTGCCGGTGCTGACCAACCTGAAAAACTGGGACAAGCTGTTCGACTCGCCGTTCAAGTCGGATGTCTATTATTTCAGCACCCGCGTGCAGACCGGCCGCAAATGGGGCACGCAGCAACCGATCACCATCCGCGACAAGGACTTCGACATGGTGCGCGTGCGCGCCTTCGGCATGTACTCGTACCGCGTGGCCGATCCGCGCCTGTTCTTCAAGGAGATCAGCGGCACCCGCGAAAGCTACACCCGCGACCAGGTCGAAGACCAGCTGCGCGGCATCCTGATGGCGACCATGGCCAGCTCGCTGGGCAGCGCGCAGGTGCCTTTCCTCGACATGGCGGCCAACCAGGCGCTGATGGCGCAGCAGGTCAAGGGCGACCTGGCGGCGGCGTTCGGCCGCTACGGCATCGGCCTTGACGAATTCAACGTCGCCAGCGTCAGCCTGCCGGAAGAACTGCAGGCCGCGCTGGACGAGCGCATCTCCGCCGGCATGAAAGGCGGCATGAGCGCCGACAAGATGGCCGGCTTCACCAAGTACCAGGTGGCCAGCGCGATTCCGCTGGCGGCGCAGAACGAAGGCGGCATGGCCGGCATCGGCGCCGGCCTGGGTGCCGGCGTCACGCTGGGACAGGTGATGGGCCAGGCGCTCGGCTCGACGCTGGCGCCGCAAGCCGCGCCGGCTGCGGCACCAGCAGCGCCGGCGGAAGATTCGATTGAAGCCCGCCTGGAAAAACTGAAAGGGCTGATGGACAAAGGCCTGATCTCGGCCGCCGACTACGACAGCACCAAGGCCGAACTGCTGAAAAAACTGATCGGCTAAGCGCGCTACATGCAAATCGTTTCCTGTCCCAGCTGCGGTGCGGAAGTCAAATTCCGCTCGCATGCCTCGGTCATGGCCGTCTGCGAGTATTGCAGCACCAGCGTGCTCAAGGACGCCGACTCGGTCAAGGATCTGGGCAAGATGTCGTCCGTGCTGGAGGACTACTCGCCGATCCAGATCGGCACGTCCGGCGTGTTGGGCGGACGGCCGTACAACGTGGTCGGCCGCATCCAGCTGCGCTATTCGGCCGGCATGTGGAACGAGTGGTATCTGCTGTTCGACGACGGCAAGACTTCGTGGCTGGGCGACTCGTCCGGCATGTACACCATCACCGCCGAGTACAAGGGCGAAGGCGAACTGCCGGCCTTCGAGCAGTTGCAGCCGGGCCGCAACTACGGCATCTTCGGCGCGCCCTACACCGCCGCCGAGATCCGCGTCGCCGATTGCATCGGCGGCCAGGGCGAGCTGCCGTTCAAGGTCGGCGAAGGCTACCAGGCCAGGGTGGCCGACTTCCGCCGCGGCGTGGAATTCATCACGCTCGATTATTCCGATGCGCCCCGCCCCGTAGTCTACACCGGCCTGGCCGTCACGCTGGAGAGCATGCAATGCCAGCTGCTGCGCGACGCCGACGCGATCCAGCGCGCGGCCGGCCGCTATCGCGGCAAGCTCGATGCGCTCGACTGCCCTTCCTGCGGCAGCGCCATCAAATACCTGCCGGGCGTGACGGCGACGCTGGTGTGCCCGGCCTGCCAGACGCAGATCGACGCGGCCAGTCCGGAAGCGCAAGTGCTGGCGGCGGGCGAACGCGTGACGCGCTACGAATCCTCGCTGGAGCTGGGCGCGACCGCCAAGATCAACAACCAGGACTTCACCATCATCGGCATGATGCGGCGCGCCGACGACGAAGGCACGGAATGGACCGAGTACCTGATGTACGGCACCCGCGCGGGCTTCTCGTGGCTGGTGGAGACGGACGAAGGCTGGTCCGGCGCCAACGTGATGTCCGAATGGCCGCTCTGGTATGCCCCCGGTTCGGAGCGGGTAACGGTGGACAAGGTGCAGTTTAACCGCCTCTATGACTACGGCTCGGTGGTGACCTTCGCTGCGGGCGCCTTCAACTGGCGCGTGGCGGTTGGCGACCGCACCCGGGTCGAGGAATTTTCGGCCGGCCAGCTGCGGCTCGCGTCCGAGACCACTGCGCAGGAAATGACGTGGTCGCGCTCTTCGCCGGTGCCGGCCGACCAACTGAAGGCCTGGTTCGGCAACCAGTTCAAGGGCCGTGTCGCGCCGTCCGCAGCCAAGGGCGGCAACGACAATCGCCGCTACCGCAACGCCGCCAAGTACATCATCTGGTTCATGCTGGCGATTAATGCGATCCCGCTGCTGATGAATTTTTCCGGCACCTGGTTCCTCAGCCTGATCGGCGCGGCGGCGATCTACCTGCCCGCGTGGTTTATGGATAACGACAGCAAATCATGAGCAAATTCTTCATCTACGCGATCATCGTCAGCGTCGTCACCTCGGGCAGCAGCTGGATGCGTGCCATGAGCGGCGGCAGCAACTACAACAGCGGCTACCGCGGAAGCACGTGGAGCTCGCATACCGGCGGCGGGGGCGGCAGCTATGGCGGCGGCTCCGGCGGCGGGGGCCACAAGTGAAACGCGAAGCGCTTCCCGGCGGCGCGGCCGCGGTCGTCCATGCGCCGTCCGGCACCCACGTGCTGGCCGACCTGAGCGGCATCGCTGCCGAAATATTAGGCAGCTGCGGCCAGCTGGAACAACTGCTGCGCACCGCCGCCCAAGCCGCGCATGCGCAGGTGCTGTTCAGCCATTTTCACGGCTTTGGCGAGGGATTGGGTGTGACGGGAGTGGTGCTGCTGGCCGAATCGCATATCTCGATTCATACTTGGCCGGAGTGCGGCTTTGCCGCCGCCGACATTTTCATGTGCGGCAGCGCCCAGCCGGAGTTAGCGCTTGCTATCATTGAAATGGCCTTGAAACCGGCTTCCAGCCAGATCAATACGATCAAGCGCGCGCCGCCTCAATAAACCCGCGCAGCGGCCTGGCTGGGCGACATGGGCTTCAGCGGGACCTCCACCGGCGCCAGTGCGGCCGTGGATGGAATGCCGGCCATATCCACGTGGCGCAGCGTGACGGTGATATTCGGCGGGTAGTCGAAGCCGGCGCCGGTGTTGCGGTCGACGATGTAGCCGATGCCACCACCCAGCAACAAGTTGCCCCAGACCGCCTTGTTCGACTTCGACACGACGGTGGCGTTGCCGACATAGCTGTCCTTCTTGCAGTCCACGGCCAGGTCGCCGGTGCTCTTGTGCACCATGACGCTGGCCGGGCTGGTCAGCGTCCAGCTGCCGGCGTCGTTGCTCAAGGTGCAGCCCAGGCCGGCGATTTCCTTGCCGTCCAAAACGGTCTGCAACGCCAGCGGCTGCATCTTCTCGCCGATCACCGAGGCGCAACCGGTCAGCGCCATGGCGCCCAACAAAGCGACTACCCTGCTCATGCGTTACCCCTATGAATTATTGTTTTACCAATCGCAATAGTCTTAACACAATAACCCAGCGGGGCACTAAACACAAAAAAATCATCAGGCCGCTTGGGCGGCGGCCAACTGGCTATCCTTTTCACCGGCGGCGACGGCGGCCGGCCGGCCCTGGACGCGGGCCACGTAATCGGCGATTTCCGGGCGTTTGGGCAGCAGATCGAACGCGCTCATCCAGCCCAGCGACGCGCCCCACAGCACATCGACGGCGCTGAACCTGTCGCCCAAAAGATACGGTCCCTTGGACAGCTGCGCCGTCATGGTGCTGAACATGTCGTCGAAATCGCCGTAGCCGCAGGCGGACTTGTCGACCGGCTCGCGCTTCATCCACCGGTCGATCACCGCGGGCTCGAAGCAGCTGCCGTAGAAAGCCATCCAGCGCAGGTAGGGGCCGCGCTCCGGATCGCCCAGCGGCGGCGCCAGTTTGGCGTCCGGGAACAGGTCGGCCAGGTACAGGTAGATCGCCACCTGCTCGGTGATGACGGCGTCGCCGTGGCGGAGCGCCGGCACCTTGCCCATCGGGTTGACGGCCAGGTAGGCGGCCTCGCGGTTCTCGCCCTTTTTCATGTTCATCACGTGCAGCTCGTAGGGCGCGTGCAGTTCTTCCAGCAAGGTCAGCACGCCGGTCGAGCGGGAATGCGGGCAGTGGTACAGCGTCAATTGTGGTGCCATGGTGGGTCTCCTTGAGTTGGTGAGGAAAGGCCACGATATCTCTTGCTATGATGACGGTCTTGTAAAAACGCGAACACACTATGGCGGATAGTTACAAAGGCGTGGTCAATCCCTCGGCGGTGGGCAAGGTCTTCCGGCTGGAGCGCTTCGCGCCCGCGTCCGACCTGGCGCCGTTCATCGAGTATTTCTGGCTGGTCGCGTGGCAGCTGCCCGACGGCGTGACGCACGTGCAGCGCACGCTGCCCTCGCCCTGCATCCACCTGGTGTTCGATGCGGGAAAGACGGCGGTGTTTGGCGTCATGACGGGCTCGTTCGAATACACGCTGCAAAACAGCGGACGCGTGCTGGGCGTGCGCTTCCGGCCGGGCGCGTTTCGCAGCTTCCTCGGACAGCCGGTACAGTCCATCACCAACCGTGAGTTGTCGCTGTCGTCGCTGTTCCACTGCGATGACGTTGAAGCCGAGCGCAGTGTGCTGGAGGCGCCGGACGACGCAGGCATGGTGGCGGCGGCCAGCACCGTGATCCGCCGCGCGCTGCCGCCGCCGGATGCGGAAATCGAGCGCATCGGCACCATCATGCAGACCGTCCAGCAGCATGCCGACATCACCCAGGTGCAGCAACTGGCGGACGTCACCGGCATCAGCGTGCGGCGGCTGCAGATACTGTTCAAGGAATACGTGGGCGCGACGCCCAAATGGGTCATCCGCCGCAACCGGCTGCTCGACGCGGCCGACCAGCTGGCCACCGGCACCGAGGTCGACCTCGCCTCGCTGGCGCAGGCGCTGGGTTATTACGACCAGTCCCACTTCACCACCGATTTCGAAAAACTGGTGGGCAAGCCGCCCGCCGACTACCGCCGCAGCTGCAAGGAGCAAGCATGATCCGTCGTTTCAAACAGGTGGACGTCTTCACCACCACGCCGTTCAAAGGCAATCCGCTGGCTGTGATACTCGACGCCGAAGGTCTCAGCGATGAGCAGATGCAGGCCATCGCCCGCTGGACCAATCTGTCGGAAACCACCTTCGTGCTGCCGGCCACCGATCCCGCCGCCGACTACCGCGTGCGCATCTTCACGACGGCGGAAGAGTTTTTATTCGCCGGCCATCCGACGCTGGGCACCGCCCACGCGCTGCTGGAGGCGGGACTGCAGCCCAAGACACCGGGCATGCTGATGCAGGAATGCGGCGTCGGCCTGGTGCCGGTGCGGATAGCCGCCGGCGGCGAACTGGCGTTCCGGGCACCGCCGGCGACGTTCGAGACGCTGGACGCCGGCCTGCTGCCGCTGCTGCGCACCGCGCTGGGCAGCGAGGCGCTGACCGAGAGCCAGCCGCCGGTTGCGGTCAACATGGGCATCTGCTGGCTGGTTGCACGGCTCGGCACGGCGGCAGATTGCATGGCGCTGGCGCCGGACGCCGCCGCGTTGCAGGAGTTGATGCGGTGCACGTCGAGCAACGGTGTGGCGGTCTACGGCCCGCATCCGTCCGGCGGCCCGGCGGACTACGAAGTGCGCGCGCTGTTCAAGGAACACGATGTGATGATCGAGGATCCCGTCACCGGCAGCGCCAACGCCTGCATCGCCCGCCTGCTGCCATCGGACCGGCCCTACGTGGCACGCCAGGGCACGGCGCTGGGCCGCGACGGCCGGGTCGCCGTCACCTACAGCGAAGGCGAGCCATGGATAGGCGGCAACGTAGTCACCGTCATCGACGGCAGCCTGCACTATTGACGGCGCCAACATCCGATGAGACACTGAACGCCCTACCAATCCACAGGAGACTAAAAAATGCGCCATCCAGACATTGACCTCCTGTCGGCTGCCTGACTACGTCGGGACTCCCTCTGTAGTGTGTTGATCCGCGCGTTCTCGCGCAGCTGACTTCCCGTATTTCGCCGCCCGTCGCGACACCGCGAAGGGCATCGTTCGCCCTAACGAAATCAGGAATCACACACATCATGATCGACATCGATTTTGAATCGCTGCGCCTTATCGGCTTGACGCAAACCATCGCCAGCCAGCTACACCTGTTGCACGACGCCCAAGCCGACGCCCGGCTGGTCCGCATCACCGAGATCCAGCGCGACTGGCTCACCGTCCACGACGGCCACGCCGAGTTCCGCGCACGCGTGCTGCCGGCGCTGCACGACGAAGCGCTGGCCGTCGGCGACTGGGTACTCAGCACCACGCTGGCGCACGACGAACGCTGGCTCAGCGCCCTGCTGCCGCCCACCACGCACATCGCCCGGCGCGGCAACGATGGCCGGCATCACAGCCTGGTCAGCAACGTCGACACCGCGCTGCTGGTGATGGGACTGGATCACGACTTCAACCCGCGCCGCCTGGAGCGCTATCTCGCCATCGTCAAGACAGCGGGCGTGGAGCCGGTAGTGGTGATGAGCAAGGCCGACATCGGCGGCGAGGTGGAACAGCGCATGGAGCTGCTGCGGCAGCGCCTGCCAGCCGGCATTCCGCTGCTGGCCATCAACACGCTCAGCGGCGACGACGCGGCCCAACTGGTGCCGTGGCTGGGCATCGGCCAGACGCTGGTGTTGCTGGGCTCTTCAGGCGCCGGCAAGTCCACGCTGACCAACACGCTGACGCTGGCCGCCCAGCAAACCGGCGGCGTGCGCAAGGGCGACGGACGCGGCCGGCATACGACCACGTCGCGCACGCTGCACCAATGCGCCGGCGGCGCCTGCATCATCGACACGCCGGGCCTGCGCAGCTGGCAGCCCGACGCCGACGAAGCGAGCCTCACCGCCGCCTTCGAAGATATCGACGCGCTGGCGGCACACTGCCAGTTCCGCGACTGCCGCCACAACAGCGAGCCCGGTTGCGCGGTACGCGGAGCGGTCGACGACGACCGGCTGCAGAACTATCACAAGCTGCTGCGCGAAGCCCGCCGCAGCCAGCAAACCCCGCTGGACCGCATCGCCGAAGTCGCCAAATGGAAAATCCTGAATCGTGCAGCCGCTGTCCGGTCCAGGGACAAACGACGTTAGCCGTAAATCATCGCACCGGCTTATTCAACGATACGCGCGTAGCTGATGACGTGATGGGCGAGCAGTTCCGACTGCTCGTTGAAACATTCGGCTGTGCCGTAGACGGTCCGCTTTCCAAGCTTCAGTACCCGCGCCACGCACACGATATCCTCCTGGCGGGCGCTGCGAAGAAATGCCGTTTTCATGTCCGACGTCACCCAGCGCTCGCTGGTGCCGCGTTGGGTCATGATGGCCAGCCACATGGCGACGTCGGCGGCCCCCATGATCGTCATGCCGCTGACGATGCCGCCCGGCCGCTCGAGCGTCGCGCTGAACGGGACGACGAGGGTGCATACCCCCTCCTCGCACGAACGCACCGAAAATCCATACGGCGCCAGGAACGCGGCTTCCGCCAACACAGCGTTCAGCTGCTCGACCGACGCAAGCAAAGGAGCCGTCATTGCGCACGCTCCGCATTCAGCCACGGCAACAAGGAAACGCTCCAGATATTCTGGCTGCCGTTGTCCCAGCGTTGGCTCCTTGCCAGATCGGCTTCCGCTTGCGCAAGAGTGCGCGGGAAGGGGACAGGTTCGCTGCGGTCTGTGCTGAAATACAAGGTACGATGGTCCGGACCTAGACGCGCCTCATTGGTATCGGTGGCGCCGCTACCGTTGACCGCCTTGCCCAGATCGATCGGCGTGCCCCAGCCGGTGCCGTGGCGAAACGCGATGAACAATCGCTCGTGCGCGTTCGGCCCCGGCAGCATCGAGCCGAAAACGATGAATGATTCATCCGGCGCCACGGCGGGATCGACATCCTGGGTACGGCTGTCGCCGAACGATTGCGCCACCGGCGCCAGATACTGGCCGTCACGGAACTGCGAGCGCCACAGACGGAACGGGGATTCCGCGCTGGTGCGCTCGATGAAATACAGGCTGCCGTCGCCGGCCACGCTTGGCGCCCATGTGCTGTCGCCGCGATTGACGTTGGCCGGCAGATGTACTGCCGCACCCCACCCGTCTCCTTGACGGTCGACGCGCCACAGGTTGCCCGAAGGCCCCTTCGACTCGCCCGGAAGCACCGGCCGGTTCGAGACAAACACCAGGAAGGAGCCGTCCGGCGCCATGCTGGGCTGCTGGTCCATCCACAGGCCGGAAAACGGAGCGATATGCGGTTGGCCCCAGCCGTCGCCGCTGCGTTGCGCGATCAGGATGGTGTTGTTGCGGGAGAAAACGACTGTATTGCCGTCGGGCGCAAAAGCCGGGTCGGCATCGTTGGCCGGACCGGAAATGACGCCCGGCGCAAAGATCTGCGGCGTTGCGGCCGGCAGCGGGCCGGTAGCCGCCCGCGCCGGCAGCGCCAGGACCAGCAGCGCGGCGACCATGCTGGCGCCCACGGACAAACAAGTTTGCATCGCTGAGTTCATGCGTTCCCCCGATCAAAGATCCGCAGCCAGAATAATCCCGCGCGCCGACAATAGCGATGGGAAAATGATGAACGGCACTTCCGCAGGGCGAACGGCAGCCAGTAGAACCAGATCGACTATACTGCCTTTATAGTCGATCGATGGAATCGGACATATGAGCAAGCAAGTCATACATCGTGATCCGGAGATTTATAGCGGCGCTACTGTTTTTGTTGGTACCCGTGTGCCGCTATCTTTCATGTTTGACTATTTGAAAGCGGGTGAGTCAATTGAGACGTTCATCGACCAATACCCATCCGTTTCCAGAGAGGCCGCGATTGCTGCGTTGCAGCTTGCAGGTCAACTAGCCGACAACCATGCGCGACTTGTATGCTGAGCTCAAGCAGGCTGCGCGCGACATACAGGCTGGACGAGTCAGGGTGGTCTATTCACCAATTATCGCAGCGCGAAAAAACACAGGTTTGTCACACGCGGAGTTCGCCGAACTCTTAGGCGTGTCTGTCCGCACCTTGCGCGACTGGGAGCAGGAAAGGAGACGGCCGAGCGGCGCCGCCTTGACGCTGCTGGCCATCGCTCGCGAAAACCCACAAGCCCTGCTAGCCGTCAAAGCCCGCACTGACGAAGCGGCGCAAAAATAAAGTCCGCCGGCGATGCGGTCCTGTTCAATGATTTCTGATTTCGTGACTTGTCAGCGCGCCGCGACTGTCGAAATAAAAATCCAATGTGTCGGGGTCGACAGGGGTCTGGCAAAAGCCCAAATAGTAGGAAATCTCAGCGCCATCACCGTGGTCAGGTTTGCCGATAATGGCGACCAGACTGCTCCTTGGCATACCGATCTGGACACGCTTTTTCAGCAAGTCGTTGACCATTGATCCCCGGACGCACGTGTCATCGTGTCCGCCGGCGTCGGCCCACCGTTTTTCGTCAAAATCCGCACCGGAGAACGGCGACGAAAAGACCGCCCACAACAGATACAGCACGAGCAGCGCCACTACGGCCAGGCAGGCGCGTTCGGCCGTCTTGTAAATCGAGGCAACAGTTTCTGTTTGCATGGGTAGCGTATAAAAAAGGCAGCCGAAGCTGCCTTTTTGCTGTGATGCCTTGCGTTGCTTAGTGCTTCGCGCGCAGTTTGGCGATGGCCGCCAGCTGGCCGATGGCCGCTGCCAGTTCGGCTTGCGCTTTCGCGTAGTCGATGCCGGAGCTGTTGTTGGCCAGCGCTTCTTCGGCACGTTTCTTGGCCGCTGCCGCTTTGGCTTCGTCCAGATCCTTGCCGCGAATCGCGGTGTCCGCCAGCACCGTCACGGCGTTCGGCTGCACTTCCAGCAGGCCGCCAGCGACGAAGACAAATTCTTCCTCAGCTTGACCTGGTACCTGGATGCGCACCGCGCCCGGACGGATGCGGGTGATCAGCGGCGTGTGCTTGGGATAGATCCCCAGCTCGCCCTGCTCGCCCGGCAACGCGACGAATTCGGCTTCGCCGGAGTAGATCAACTCCTCGGCGGAAACCACGTCAACGTGAATAGTATTTGCCATGTGTGTCCTGTCGGGTGGAACGCTCCCGCCTCACGGCAGGAGCGGTCTCAACAATTAGTTGAGTTTCTTGGCTTTTTCGATGGCTTCGTCGATCGTGCCAACCATGTAGAACGCTTGTTCCGGCAGGTGATCGAGTTCGCCGGAAGCGATCATTTTGAAGCCCTTGATCGTGTCCTTCAGCGAAACGTATTTACCTGGCGAACCGGTAAACACTTCAGCAACGTGGAACGGCTGCGACAGGAAACGCTGCATCTTACGTGCGCGCGCCACCAGCAGCTTGTCTTCCGGTGCCAGCTCGTCCATACCCAGAATCGCGATAATGTCGCGCAGTTCCTTGTAACGCTGCAGCGTACCCTGAACGGCGCGCGCGGTGTCGTAGTGCTCCTGGCCGACGACCAGCGGATCCAGCTGACGCGAGGTCGAGTCCAGCGGGTCCACCGCAGGGTAGATACCCAGCGAGGCGATGTCACGCGACAGCACGACGGTCGAATCCAGGTGACCGAAGGTGGTCGCTGGCGATGGGTCGGTCAAGTCATCCGCTGGAACGTAGACGGCCTGGATCGAGGTGATCGAACCGGTCTTGGTCGAGGTGATGCGCTCTTGCAGACGGCCCATTTCTTCGGCCAGGGTAGGCTGGTAACCCACTGCGGAAGGCATACGGCCCAGCAGTGCGGAGACTTCGGTACCGGCCAGCGTGAAGCGGTAGATGTTATCCACGAAGAACAGAACGTCCTTGCCTTCGTCACGGAACGATTCCGCGATGGTCAGGCCGGTCAGCGCGACGCGCAGACGGTTGCCTGGTGGTTCATTCATCTGGCCGTAGACCATCGCTACTTTCGAGTTGGCCGGGTTTTCCAGGTCAACCACTTTAGCGTCAGCCATTTCGTGGTAGAAGTCGTTACCTTCGCGGGTACGCTCACCAACGCCGGCGAACACGGACAGACCCGAGTGCGCCTTGGCGATGTTGTTGATCAGTTCCATCATGTTCACGGTCTTGCCCACACCTGCACCGCCGAACAGACCGACCTTACCGCCTTTTGCAAACGGGCAGACCAGGTCAATCACCTTGATGCCGGTTTCCAGCAGGTCCTGCGATGGCGACAGTTCGTCGTAGGCAGGAGGAGTGCGGTGGATCGAGGCGATCTGGTCGTGAGCGACCGGGCCGCATTCGTCGATCGGGTTGCCCAGCACGTCCATGATGCGACCCAGGGTAGCTTTACCCACTGGCACCATGATCGGCTTGCCGGTGTTCTGGATCATCATGCCGCGGCGCAGGCCGTCGGACGAGCCCAGCGCAATGGTACGGACTACGCCGTCGCCCAGCTGTTGTTGTACTTCCAGGGTCAGCTCGGAGCCTTCCATTTTCAAGGCATCAAATACCTTAGGCATCGCGTTGCGTGGAAACTCTACGTCCACCACAGCGCCGATACACTGAACGATTTTGCCATCAGCCATGTTCGTTCCTTCAAATATAGTTAAATTCGTTTAAACCGCTGCCGCACCGGCGACGATTTCGGAGAGTTCTTTGGTAATCGCAGCTTGACGGGTCTTGTTGTAGATCAGCTTCAATTCGCCGATCACACTGCCGGCGTTGTCGCTTGCCGACTTCATCGCCACCATGCGCGCCGATTGCTCGGACGCCAGGTTTTCCGCCACCGACTGGTACACCAGCGCTTCAACATAGCGCTCCAGCAGCTCATCAATCACGGTCGCAGCATCCGGCTCGTAGATGTAATCCCAGTTGTGATTACCCGCGTCGGCCTGCGTCTTGGCGGCTGGCAGTGGCAACAGTTGCTCCACTACCGGCTCTTGCTTCATCGTGTTAATGAACTTGGTGTAGCACAGGTAGACTGCGTCGACCTCGCCGTTCTGGAATTTCTCGAGCATGACCTTGACCGGTCCGATCAGTTTTTCCAGGTGCGGCGTGTCGCCGATCTGCGTTACTTGCGCAACGACAGGGACGCCTACGCGATTCAAAAACCCCAAACCTTTGTTACCGATAGCTACCGCGGCAATCTTGTTGCCGGCCGTTTCCAGCTCACGGGTTTTCGCCGTCACCATGCGCAGGATGTTGGTGTTCATGCCGCCGCACAGACCTTTGTCGGTGGTGACGATCACGAAGCCAACTGCCTTCGCCGTATCCTTTTGCTCTGTTGCCAGGAACGGGTGGGTGTATTCCGGATTTGCGGTAGCCAGATTGGCGGCGATATTGCGAATCTTTTCACTGTAGGGACGGGCGGCGCGCATGCGATCCTGCGCTTTGCGCATTTTCGATGCGGCGACCATTTCCATCGCCTTGGTGATCTTCTTCGTATTCTCTACGCTCTTGATCTTGCCACGTATCTCTTTGCCTACTGCCATGAGTCCTTACTCCTTCTGCGCGGAAGGCGGCCCGGGAATGAACCCGGGTCGCCGTTGTGCTTAAAATGCGCCGGATTTCTTGAAGTCAGCAACGGCGGCCGACAGCGTTGCTTCGCCGTCTTTGTCCAGTTGCTTCGACGATTCAATCTTGGACAGCAGGTCGGCTTGCTTGGTCTTCAGGTAAGCGTGCAGACCGGCTTCGAACGGCAGTACCTTCTTGACTGGCACATCATCCAGGAAGCCTTTGTTCACGGCGAACAGCGAAGCGGCCATCAGCGAGATCGACAGTGGCGAGTACTGAGCCTGCTTCAGCAGTTCGGTCACGCGGGCACCGCGGTCCAGCTGCTTGCGGGTCGACTCGTCCAGGTCGGAAGCGAACTGCGCGAACGCAGCCAGTTCACGGTACTGCGCCAAGTCGGTACGGATACCGCCGGACAGGTTTTTGATGACCTTGGTCTGAGCGGCGCCACCGACGCGCGACACCGAAATACCGGCGTTGATCGCAGGACGGATGCCCGAGTTGAACAGCGAGGTTTCCAGGAAGATTTGACCGTCGGTAATCGAAATCACGTTGGTCGGCACGAACGCCGAAACGTCGCCAGCCTGGGTTTCGATGATCGGCAGTGCGGTCAGCGAACCGGTCTTGCCGGTGACGGCGCCGTTGGTGAAGGCGGACACGTAGTCGGCGTTCACGCGGGCTGCGCGTTCCAGCAGGCGGCTGTGCAGGTAGAACACGTCGCCTGGATACGCTTCGCGGCCTGGTGGGCGGCGCAGCAGCAGCGAGATCTGACGGTAGGCGACGGCTTGCTTGGACAGGTCATCGTAGACGATCAGCGCGTCTTCGCCGCGGTCGCGGAAGTATTCGCCCATGGTGCAGCCCGAGTAGGCCGAGATGTACTGCATCGCTGCCGATTCGGCGGCCGATGCGGCAACAACGATGGTGTACTCCAGCGCGCCGTGCTGTTCCAGCGAACGCACGATGTTCTTGATCGTCGAGGCTTTCTGACCGATAGCCACGTAGATGCAGGTCATGCCCTGGCCTTTTTGGTTGATGATCGCATCAACCGCCACGGCGGACTTACCGGTTTGACGGTCGCCAATGATCAGCTCGCGCTGACCACGGCCGATCGGCACCATCGCGTCGATCGATTTCAGACCGGTCTGCATCGGCTGCGAGACGGACTCACGGGCGATAACGCCTGGAGCGATCTTTTCGATAGGCGAGGTCAGCTTGGCGTCGATGGCGCCTTTGCCGTCGATCGGCTGGCCCAGGGCGTTGACCACGCGGCCACGCAGTTCAGGACCGACCGGCACTTCCAGGATGCGGCCGGTGCACTTGACCGTGTCGCCTTCGGAGATGTGCTCGTAAGCGCCCAGGATCACGGCGCCGACGGAGTCACGCTCCAGGTTCATCGCCAGACCAAAGGTGTTGCCAGGGAATTCCAGCATTTCGCCCTGCATCACTTCCGACAGGCCGTGAATGCGGACGATACCGTCGGCGACGGAAATAACCGTGCCTTGGTTGCGTACTTCAGCGCCGCCATCAAGGCCTTCGATACGGCTCTTGATCAGCTCGCTGATTTCAGATGGGTTGAGTTGCATACTAACTCCTAAAAGTGTTTCTCTCAGCTTGCGCGAGATGAAGAATCTGTTCTAAGCGACGCTTATGCGACCAGTGCGACACGCATTTGCTGCAGCTTGGCGCGGACCGAAGTGTCCAGCACTTCATCGCCAACGACCACGCGCACGCCACCGATCAACGCTGGATCCACGGTCACTACCGGGTTCAGCTTACGGCTGAATTTCTTTTCCAGCGTGGCGACCAGCTCGCTCACTTGAGCCGCGCTCAGGTCGAAGGCGCTGGTGATCTCGGCGTCTGCCGCACCTTCCTTGGCGTTTTTCAACGCCTGGAATTGCGTGCCGATTTCCGGCAGCAGACTGATGCGGCCGTTGTCGACCAGCATCGCCAGGAAGTTTTTCGCTTCCGTGTTCAACGGCGACTTGACCAATGCCGTAATGGCGGCGCTCACATCGCTAGCCGAAGCTTTCGGGTTGCGGGCGAATGCTTGCACCTCGGGGTGGGCACCGATCTGGGCCAGTTCGGCCACCAGTTCGGACCACGCCGCGAGGTTGAACGATTCCTTACCTGCTTGGGCTACGCGGAACAAAGCTTCCGCGTAGGGACGGGCGACGGTTGCGTTTTCTGCCATGATTACAGCTCGACAGACAGGCGCGACAACAGATCGGCGTGGGCCGAGGCGTTGACTTCGCGCTTGAGGATTTGCTCGGCGCCCTTCACAGCCAGGTCAGCCACCTGAGCGCGCAGCGCTTCGCGCGCCTTGGCCAGTTGCTGATCGGCGTCGGCCTTGGCTTGCGCAATGATGCGGTTCGCTTCGGCTTGTGCATTAGCTTTGATTTCTTCGGCGACCAGTTGCGCGCGCTTTTCAGCGTCGGCAACGCGTTGCGAAGCTTCTTCGCGTGCACCTGCCAGCGCTTCGCTGGCGCGCTTCTCAGCGACCACCATCGCTTGCTGGCCTTGGTCGGCCGCAGCCAGACCGTCAGCGATACGCTTGGCACGCTCATCCAACGCTGCATTCAGCGATGGAAATACGAACTTCATCGAAACCCAGACCAACACCGCGAAGGTGATCATCTGACCGATGAGAGACATATTGATGTCCATACCTTTGCTCCTAACTAAAAGTTTCTCCTAGAAGGGAGCGAATTACTTGCCAGCAGCAGCGATAACGGCGGCCAGGAATGGGTTGCTGAAGGTGTACAGCAGAGCAACACCGACGCCGATCATCGAGATCGCGTCCAGCAGACCAGCGATAACGAACAGCTTGGTTTGCAGTTGTGGCATCAGTTCTGGTTGACGAGCCGAGGCTTCCAGGAATTTGCCGCCCAGAATTGCGAAACCGAGTGCGGTGCCGATTGCGGCCAGGCCGATGATGATTGCTGCGGCCAGAACGGTCATGCCTTGTACTTGTGCGATCAGAGCTTGCATTGAATTTCTCCTAAGATTTTAAAAAAGACTACGATACTGAAAAGTTAAAAACGATTTGTTGCTTAGTGCTTCTCAACCGCGAGGCTCAGATACACGACAGTCAACGCCATAAACACAAACGCTTGCAGGGTCACCACCAGGATGTGGAAGATGACCCAAGGACCACCCAGCAGCCACTGCGCCCACCATGGCAGCAGAGCGATCAGAATGAACAGCAGCTCACCGGCGTACATATTGCCGAAGAGTCGCAGCGACAGCGACAGTGGCTTAGCCAGCAACTCGATCATCTGGAAGATGAAGTTGACCGGAGCCAGCACGACGGCCATGAAGCCATGGGCGTGGAAGGGGGCGGTCAGCAACTCTTTACCCCAGCCGCCGAGACCTTTGGCTTTGATCGAGAAACCAATAATGCACAGCATGACGCCGAACGACATGCCGAAAGTGTGGTTGACGTCCGCGGTCGGCACGACTCGCAGCTTGTGGACGCCAAAGTAGCCAAGCAGCTTGGGCAGCAGATCGACCGGCAGGAAGTCCATCGCGTTCATCAGCCAAACCCAGCAGAAGATCGTGATGGCCAGCGGCGCGATGACCTTGCTCTTGGCGTGGAATGCGGAATTGACCACCTCGTTGACCAGCTCCATGACGGCTTCGACGAAGTTTTGCAGCTTGCCCGGCACGCCGGCGGTCGCCTTGCGCGACGCCATGTAGAACACGCCGAGGAAGATCAGGCCCAGAATGGCCGAAACCCAGAACGTGTCCAGGTTGAAGGTTGCGTCAGCATTTTTGAGATGGCTCAAGTGGTGCTGGATGTACTCGATGGAAGTCGGCGCCTCGTGGACTGCCTCAACAGCGTTTTCTGTGGTCATAAAAGTATTAGATTTTGGTGATTAAACTGCGAGCAGTGAGAACCAGTAAGCCAAGGTTGCCACCGCGAAACCCAAGATCAGCCATAACCATGAGGCCGACTGAAACAGCGCTAGTGCCAACACGAACAGCACTACCGTGATAAATATTTTCACTACTTCGGCGCGCACATGCGCCCGGAAAGCTTTTTTGGCGTCATTTGTTCCGCCCGCAACAATCATCGCGTACATCAGACTCCCGATGACTGCGATTGCTCCGCCATAGGCGGCCGACCAAGCTTTGAGTACTCCGCCCAAGTTCCAGGCGAGCAAGGCGAATCCAGTGACGATGGCCAACTGGAGGGCGACGACTTTAAAAATCGGCTTGGAAATACTCGTCGAATCACTCACTTGGCGAGCTCCCAAAAAGCCGATAAAACCCAAAGACACGGGATTATATGTGTCTTTACTGTATCACGTCAAACATTGCTGCACCGCAGCAGAGCAATTGGTGCACGAAAGAGACGCTTTTATAAACATTTCCACCCTCTTTGCACCAAGTTGGAACCAGTTAAGCGTTTTCATGTTTTGTTGATGGTTTGTCAAATCACCACGTCACTTCGGGGTCAGATTGAGGAACCCCGGGTTTCATGGACACTCTAACAGAGGTCAGCATGCCTCGGGAGGATAGCCATGGA
>NZ_JBGLYQ010000079.1:0-17411 GCF_047304105.1 Duganella sp. Dugasp56 | reverse complement strand
CCCCCAAATATTTTTTTCAACCCCCCCCCCCCCCCCCCCCCCCCGCCCCTTTGGGTGGGGGGGCCTCTTTTTTTAAAAATCCCCCCCGGGGGGCGCGGGGGCCCGGGCCCCCCCGGCCCCCCCGCGCTTCACTTCTTCACCGGCGCTATGCTCACCGGCAGCTCGGTGCCCAATCCTTGGGCGCGCGCGCGAGTGAGCAGCATTTCCGCCGTCGCGACATCCTGCAAGGCCGAGCCCACCGATTTATAGACGACGATATCGTCCGCCGAACGCCGGCCCGGCACGCGCTGGCCGATCAGGTCCGCCAGCGCGTGCAGCTTGTGGCCGAATTCGACGCCGCCGCGTGTCGCGGCGATCAGGTCGCCCGTATCATGGACCACCTCCTCGACCATGTCCGCCACGATCAGCGCGGCGCGGCGTATCACCTCCACATCGACCTCGCGCTGTTCCGGCAGCGTCGATCCAATTGACACCACCGTCATGCCCGGCTCCAGCCATTCGCCCAAAAGCACCGGCAATTCGTCGCGCGAGCGCGCGGCGCAAATCACCACGTCGGCGCCTTCGAGCGCCTGCTGCGGCGTGCCGGCCGCGTGCACGTCCAATCCAAGCGTCGCCTTGAAATCATCGGCGAAGCGCTGGCGGCTGGCCGGTGTCGGACTGAAGACCGCGACCGAGCGGATCTCGCGCGCCGCATGCAGCGCCTGCAGCTGCGAGCGCGCCTCGAAGCCGGAACCAATCATCGCCACCCGCAGCGGACGTCGCGGCGCCAGCGCGTCCACCGCCAGCGCCGCCGTGGCCGCGGTGCGGATGGCGGTGATCTGGTTGCCGTCGATGAGCGCCGCCAGCGCCATCGTATGGGCGTCGAACAGCGACACCAGATAGCTGGCGCAGCCGGCGCGGGGCGAGGCGGCAATCTGCTTGCTGCCCATATGACCGCCGGTCGGCGACACCGCGCTCAGGCCGCGCAGCCATATGCCGTCGCCGCGCGCCATCGAACGGGGCGGCACCATCTGTGCCTTCATCGGCGCCGCATAGGCGGCACGCAGCGCCTCGATGGCCGCTCTCCAGTCATGCAGCGCGCTGACATCGCGGTCGGTTAAAAACAAGGTGGACATGGGGTAGGACTCCTATCGGTTGAATGACAGGCATACCTTAGCGGCGGGCGCCACGCCGGGGAAGCGCGGTGGCGGCATAGCAGCATTGGCAAATCCGAATACCGGCCGCCGCGCGCCGCGTTCAGCCGGCAAACAGGGAGGCGATCAACTGCGAGACGGCGCGCGTGGCCAGGGTGTGGGGACGATGCTGCGTGGTGCCCAGCACGATGCTGCGCTCCAGTTCCGGCTGGACGATGCGCGCCGCGCACAGCCTGTCGTCGCCGGATACCGTCTCCGCCATCGAGGCGACGATGGCGTACCCCGCGCCGGCGATCGCAAGTTCCCTCTGCAACGCGATGGTGTCGGCCTCCATCGCGACCGTCAGCCGCAGGCCGCGCTCGCGGGCCAGCGCGTCCAGGCGCTTGCGCAGCACATGCGGTTCGGCCGGCAGGATCAGCGGCATCCCGGCCAGCTCGGCGAAGGCGATGCGGTCATCGGCGAGCAAGGGATCGCCGGCGGGGCCGATCAGGTCGAGCGCCATGCTGCGCAGGCAGGTGGCGCCGGCGGCGGCCACCGGCCCTTCGCGCAGCAGCAGCGCCAGATCCAGCCGCCCGGCGTCGAGCCACTCTTCCAGCTGGGCGCTGGAGCCTTCCGCAAGGTGCAGGCGGATGCGGGGGAACTGCTCGCGGGCGGCGCGGAACAGCCGGCCGGCAAA
This sequence comes from Duganella sp. Dugasp56, assembly GCF_047304105.1. Lineage (NCBI taxonomy): Bacteria > Pseudomonadati > Pseudomonadota > Betaproteobacteria > Burkholderiales > Oxalobacteraceae > Duganella > Duganella sp. Dugasp56. Next base: position 15,602 of record NZ_JBGLYQ010000079.1, on the reverse strand, counting down.
CGCCGGCACCGATGAAGGCAGCAGGCCGACATGCACCTCGCCGATGGGAATGCCGTTGGTGGTCAGGATCTCGTCGGCCAGCCGGTCGGAATCGGCGATCAGGGGCAGGATGCGGGCGTGAACAATCTGGCCGAATTCGGTCAGCACCACGCCGCGCCCCGTGCGCCGGAACAGCTTGCCGCCGCATTGCGTTTCCAGCTGCGCGATCTGGCGGCTGATGACCGATTGCGGCGCGTTCAGCGCGTCGGCGGCACGGGTCAGGCTGCCCAGCTGGGCAACGGTTGCAAACAGGTGCCAGCGGGGGTCGAGTATCGGCAGCATGGGGAAGCGATTTACCAGGATACACAAATATACTTGGATTCCAGGTACTCCAGCAAGCCATCATGTCCGCCTTCGCGTCCGACGCCGCTTTGCTTCCAGCCGCCGAACGGCGCCGCCGGGTCGGACACCACGCCCCGGTTGATGCCGACCATGCCGGCCTCGATGCGTTCCGACACCGCCAGCGCCTGGCCCAGGTCGCGCGAGTGCACAAAGGCCACCAGACCGAACTCGGTATCGTTGGCCAGCGCAATCGCCTCTTCCACCGTGTCGAACACGCACACCGGCGCCACCGGCCCGAAGATTTCCTGCCGCAGGATGCTGGCATCCGGCCGTACGCCAGCCAGCAGCGTCGGCTCGTAGAAGTAGCCCCGCCCTTCCCTGGCCCGTCCGCCAGTCAGCACGGTGGCGCCCTGTTCGACCGCCTCCCCGACCAGCCGCGCCACCTTGTCCAGCGTGGCGCGATTGACCAGGGGACCCAGTTGCACGTTTTCGTCCAGGCCGGAACCGAGGCTGACCGCAGCCATCGCCGCGGCAAAGCGCCTGCAGAATTCCTCCGCCACCGGCCTGGCCACATAGAACCGGTTGGCCGCGGTGCACGATTCGCCGCCGTTGCGCAGCTTGGCGACCATGGCGGAAGCCACCGCCACGTCGAGATCCGCATCGGCCAGCACAATAAACGGCGCATTGCCGCCCAACTCCATCGAGCACTTGACCACATTGTCCGCCGCCTGCGCCAGCAGCGTGCGGCCGATTTCGGTCGAGCCGGTGAACGACAGCTTGCGCACCCTGGGGTCGTGCAGCATCGCGTTGACGATCCGGCCCGACTGGCGCGACGGGACCACGTTGATCACGCCTGGCGGCACGCCGGCCTCCGCGAACAGCGCGGCCATGGCCAGCGCGGTCAGCGGCGTTTCCGACGCGGGTTTCAGCACCACCGTGCAGCCGGCGGCCAGCGCAGGTCCGATCTTGCGGGTCGCCATCGCCGCCGGAAAATTCCATGGCGTGACGAAGACCGCCACGCCGATCGGCTGTCGCAGCACCACGATGCGGTTGGCGCCGCCCGGCGCGGTGGAGATTTCGCCGCTGATGCGCACCGCCTCTTCCGCGTACCAGCGCAGGAACTCGGCGGCGTAGCTGACTTCACCGCGCGCCTCGGCCAAGGCCTTGCCGCTTTCCAGCACGATCAGGCGCGCGAATTCCTCCCTGCGCTCGATCAGCAGTTCGAAGGATTTTCTCAGAACTTCGCCGCGCTGGCGTGGCGGCGTGGCGGCCCACGCCTTGCCTGCCGCGTGCGCGGCGGCCACCGCGTCCAGCGCGTCGTCGACGGTGGCGCTGGCCACGCTGGCCAGCACCTCTTCGGTGGCCGGATCGGCGACGTCAAAGGTGGCGCCGTCGGCGGCCTGGCGCCAGGCGCCGTTGATGTACAAGCCCTTGGGGACCTTGCTGACTTCAGGATATGACATGGGGCGTCCTCGGTGATGGCGTCAGGATGGATGGCGGCCGATGAGGAACTGGCTGTCCGCATCGCTGGTCGGCGTGACGCCGGAGGCGGCAAGGCCCTGGCGCAGCATCTTCATCAGGCGGTCCGGCACCCGCATGGCAGGCGCCCGCAGCGGGCCGCCGTTGAAGCCGGCCAGCCAGTCCTGGTATTTCCACATGCTGCGATTGAGCACGCCGGTGCCGCCGGCATAGGTCTGGGCCGCCGCGCCGTTCGCGTTGCGCGCCGGCGCCATCTGCCAGAACAGCTGCATCGCTTCCTCCCAGCTGCCCTTGCGCGCCAGCTCGAAAGCCTTGGGATAGTAGCCGCCCATCCATTGCGTATTGCTGGTGCCGGAGAATTGCAGGTTCATGAGGCTCATCATCGGAATCGCGTCGCCCTCGATCGGGCAGCTGATCACGACTTCGTCGCGGAAATGGTGCCACATCTCGCACAGGCCGGATACCAGCGGGAAGCCTTGCTCCGACTTGATCGCCACGATGTTGGGGATATCGTCCAGCAGCCTGCGCACGAATTCGACCGGCATCCCGGCCGGGTGCATCCGCTCGAAACCCCACAGCGGGATCGGGAACAGCATCACCGCCAGGTCGGTGGCGTCGCAAAAGGCCTTGGTGTAGTCGTAGATCTCCTGCAAGGTCGTCGGCCAGAACTGCGGCGGATAGGACAGCAGCACGATGTCGGCGCCGGCCTTTTCGGCCAGCTTGACCGCCTCGATGTTTTCCTGCAGGGTGCCGAAGGCGGCGTGGAAGAACAAGCCCATGCGGTCGCCCGCCGTGTCCCTGGCCCAGGCGGTGAATTGGGCATTTTCTTCCGGCGTGATCGCCACTTCCGAACATAGCAGGGTATAGCTGTAGCCGTATTCCATGGCCAGCCCGATGTCGTGGCGGATGCCTTGTTCATTGAGCCGCTTCAGGTCCGCGCTGTAGCTGGGAATGGTGACGCCGCTGCAGCCCACCAGGTGTTGGCGCGCCCAGGCGCGCGCGTCTTGCTTGCGATACTTAGCCATCTTGCCTCCGGTTGCGAGTTGTTCCATGCAACGCATCTTAGGAGACGTGACGAAGCCCGGTAAGGCCGCACTCAGGAAAGCAGACATGACGGTTTTGCTATATCTGCCGGTCCCTGAACGCCGTTACCGAAGGCCCGGCCCCACAGTCCGTCGATGGCTGCCGTCCACCTTCTTCGGCAGGCCGGCCGACGCGCCGGTGTTCGGATCGTAGGCCTGCACCAGGCCATCGCCGAAATTCCCCACCAACAGCTTGCCGCTATACGTGCCGAAATTGGCCGGCGCCATCGCGATGCCCCATGGCGCGTTCAGGGTGCCGCCGACCACCAGCTGCTTGATCAGCTTGCCCGCCGTGTCGAACATGTCGAGCACGCCGGAGCCGGGCTTCAACTCTTCGAAGTTCCCGGCATGCTTGGCAAAGATCACGTAGATGCGGTTATTGGCGAAATCGGTGGCGTAGATATAGTTGGCGCCGTAAAGCGTGGAGGTGTGGGTGCCGGTGCTGGCAACCGCACGTAACCGGCCGGATTGAAGGCGATGCCCCAGGCATTGACCAAATTGGCATCCGTGTTCGGCGCGCGAGCGGCAGCTCACCGCCCGCTGCGCGACGAAAAATACACTATTTGCAGCTGAAGTTTGCCGCATCCTCGACGCTGCCGCTGCCGTTGTACTTGGCCACCTGCGGATAGGGACACAGCGGCCGGGTACGGGTGGCCGACCATGACGCCGGCACGTCGGCATTGGCACCGCCGGCGTTGCCCGCCCCCCGTGCGCTGGCCACCACCCGTTCAGGCGCCTGCCCTTTCTCGACCCAGTTGACCAATGGCGTCAGCATGTCGAATTGGTCGGTGGCCGGCCCGCCCGAGCAATGGGTCATGCCAGGCACCCGGAAGAAGCGCGCGAAGCCGGAGGCATCGCCACCGTTCGCGGCACGCAGATTATCGTACCAGGCCGTGGTGTCGTCGCTGGAGAAGATCGGATCGCTGGTGCCGTGGTACAGCATCATCTTGGCGCCGCGGTTCTTTACCGTGCTGTAGTCGGTCAGGTGCGGTGGCAGCATGAAGGACATCGCGCTTTCGGTGTAGGTGGCGTCCGTCGCGGCGACCTGCGCCAGCAGCGTATCGATGTTGGAGGTCAGCGCGAAGTTGGCGCCATTGAAGGTGGCCGGGTTCACCGGCGGCACCTTCCAGATCATCGCCACGGCGCCCGAATCCAGCTGCAGGGGACTGAAGAACTTCCAGAACGCCCAGTTGGGAGCGGCAACGCCCGCATCGTATGGGAAGCTCGAATAGAACTTGGTCTTGGTGCTGGTGACCGCGCCCGTGAACAGCTGCCCGATCGACGTCTTCTGCGCCGCGCTGAGACAGGTGCCGTCGCGGCCCTGTGCGCCGCAGGACGGCACGTCGCGATCGAGGCTGAAGGCGGCCTGGCAGGCGCCGGTATCCTGCACCAGGCCATCCTTGACGCCATCCAGCGCGTCGCACTTGTCCAGCACCGCGTTCGACACCAGCGCGCGTTCCGCCGGCGTGAAGCCGGTCGACAGGTCGCCCTGAGTGGTCGCCAGCGCCGCATAGGCCTGGCCTCCGGCGATGTTGGCGATGGCCGCCAGCGGCAGCCGGAAGCCCGGATCGCCGACCAGGTAGCCGTCGAACTGCTCGCCGTAGCGCGCCGCGGCCACCATGGTGTGGCGGCCGCCGTTGGAGCAGCCGCCGAAGTAGGAACGATCCGGTCCCTTGCCATAGGCGGTCTGAATCGCGCTCTTGGCCATCGGCGCCAGCTTGCCCGAGGCCTGGTAGCCGTAGTCCAGCCGCGCCTGTGGATCGAGGCCGAACAGCGGCGTCGCCGCGCCGTGGCCGGCGTCGGAACTGATCACGGCAAAGCCCTGGTTCAGCGCGTTGTCCAGCTGTCCGCCGCCGCCGACGTCGCCCGTGGCCGTGACGACCGAGCCGTCAAGGCCGCCGTTGGCCTGGTAGAAGAAGCGACCGTTCCAATCCACCGGCAACCGCATCTCGAAGCCGATCGCGTAGTTTTGACCGTCGACCGGGCCGACACGCTGGTACATCGATCCCTTAACCAGGCAATGCGCAGGCACCGGCTTGCCGGCGACCGTCAGCACGCCGGCAGCCACCGAGGCCGCGCTGGCGATCGTCGTGTTGGGGTAAGAGATCCGGCTGGCCAGGTCGGTGCAGGAGGCAAGCTTGGCGCCGCTGGCCGCGGTCAGCTGCGGCAGCGTCGCCGTACCGCCGGGTATGGCACCGCCGTCGCCGCCGCAGGCATTCAGGACCGCCGTCGACAGGCAAAGCGCCGCCAGCGGCGCGCCGTTCAAGACACGTCGTTTGATTGTCATCACTGATCTCCTTAGTTAGGGCTGACGTCGCGCAGCACTGCGATAGGCTCGTTCACCAGCTTGCCGTTGACCTTCTTCACTTCGCGGATGTACATGTTCTGTACGATGTCGCGCGTGGCCGGATCGATGCTGATCGGTCCGCGCGGACTGTCGCGCTTCATACCCGCCAGCACCTGCATCGCCTTGTCGCCGGTGACGGCGCCGCCCAGCTTGCGGACGGTTTCGTAGATCATGCCCATGGTGTCGTACGCCGCCACCGTGACGAAAGTGGCGGGCGGGCGGCCCGGACTGGCCGTCGCGTAGGCCTTCAGGAAGGCCTTGTTGGCGTCGTTGTCCAGCGTGGCCGCGTAGTTCAGCACCGTCACCGCGCCCAGCGCGCGGTCGCCCAGCGCCTCCAGCGTCGGCGTTTCGCTGGTCATGTCGCCTACCCCGAGGAACTTGATGCCGGCCTTGTCCAGGCCCTTGTCGCTGAAGGCTTTCAACAGGCCGATGCCGTCTTCCACACCGGGCGCGAAGAAGAACAACGCGTCCGGCTTTTCATCCTTGATGCGCTGGATGAAGGGCGAATAATCAGGATTGGCCAGCGGCGCCCGCGCCGAGCCCACCACCTTGCCGCCGCCGGCGCTGAACTCCTTGGTGAAGCGCGCCTCCGCATCCAGCCCGGTGCTGTAGTCGCTGACCAGCGTATAGACCTTGCCGATCTTGTTCTTGGCGGTCCAGGCACCGAACGGCCCGGTCATCTGGTGCATCGTCATGCTGGTGCGCAGCATGTACGGCGACTTGGCGGTGATGCCGTTGGTGACCGCGTTCATCACGATCATCGGCATCTTCGCCTGGGTGGCGATGGGCGCCACCGCCATGGCGCTCGGCGTCAGCGAGAAACCGATCAGGAAGCTGACATGCTCGCGCGTGATCAGCTCCTGGGCCGCCCGTTTGGACTGGTCGACATTGGTGCCGCCGTCGTCGCGGTAGATGATCTCGATCTTCCTGCCGGCCACCTGGTCGCCGTATTGCTGCAGATAGGTCTTGATGCCGTCCTCGAACGGCTTGCCGGTGTTGGCGAACGGCCCGGTGAGCGCGGCTATGACGCCGATGCGGATGGGTTCCTGGGCCTGGACCGAACCGGCGGCCAGATGCAAGCCGGCCGCCAGTACAGTGATAAGTACGCTGCGTTTCATCGTGTCTCCTCGATGGATGGTTTTAGAACAACTAGTTATGTTTTATAATGATTATAGACTATACGCATTTTCAAAAGATTGCAAGCGGCAGGATGGCCGCGGCGCCGCTTCTTTGTTAGAATCGAAGCATGACCAATAAGCCCAAGAACAGGAAACCGGAATTGATCGACGCCGTCCACGAGGCGGCTGAGCAGCCGCTGGACCAGAGCACGCTACTGGGGCTGGTGGGATATAACTGCCGCCGCGCCTACATCAACATCATGCCGGTGTTCGAAAAGCGCATGGCGAAGTACCAGCTGCGACCGGTGGATTTCAGCGTGCTAAGCCTGCTCAAGGCCAATCCCAACATCAACCAGAAGCGGCTGTCGGATGCGGTCAACGTGTCGCCGCCCAATCTGGCCATCCTGCTCGACAGGCTGCAGGAGCGCGGTCTGCTGCTGCGCCAACGCAGTCCGCTGGACCGCCGCTCGCAGACGCTGGTGCTGACGCCCGCTGGCCTGAGCATGTGCACCAAGGCGGAAAAGACCGCCAGCGATCTGGAAGTGGATGCGACGGCCGCGCTGACCGACGCCGAGCGCGCGCAGCTCATCAAGCTGCTACAGAAGATCTACATGGAGTGATCAGGGTTCGCCCTGCTGGAGCTTCTTCATCCGGTAGGACAGCTGCGGCCGCGTCAGGCCCAGCATGCGCGCCGCCGCCGACAGGTTGCCGTCGGCCCGCTTCACCGCCGCCAATATCAGCGTGCTTTCCAGATGGTCCAGCGACCAGTCCTGCTCCTGTGCCGACGCCTGCCGCCGCAACATGTCGGGCAGCACATCGAGCAGCGCACCGCTGGGTTGCGACTCCGGCGCGGTTGCGCCGTGGCTGGTCAGGCGTCCCGTCTGCGCCAGCGAAAAATACGAGGTCTGCGACTCCTCGCCACTGGTGAACAGGTGCGGCAGGTCGATCGGCCCATCCTCGTCGGCGAAGATGACGCCGCGCTCGACCAGGTTTTGCAGCTCGCGGATATTCCCAGGGAAGTGGTAGTTGAGCAGCGCATCGACCGCGCGCGCCGTGAAGCCGGTCACACGGCGCTGATGCTTCTGGCCGTAGTGCCGCATGAAGTAGCCCATCAACAGCGGTATGTCGTCGCGCCGGTCACGCAGCGGCGGCAGGTGGATGGGAAAGACGTTCAGGCGGAAGAACAGGTCTTCGCGGAAGCGCCCCTGTCGGATCTCCTCGCGCAGGTCGACATTGGTGGCAGCCACCAGCCGCACGTCGACCTTGACGCTGCGCACGCCCCCTACCCGTTCGATCTCGCCTTCCTGCAGCGCGCGCAGCAGCTTGCCCTGCGCGACCAGGCTCAGGGTCCCGATCTCGTCGAGGAACAGCGTGCCGCCGGAGGCGCGCTCGAAGCGGCCGGGCCGCGACTGGCTGGCGCCGGTGAAGGCGCCGCGCTCCACGCCGAACAGTTCGGACTCGATCAGCGTCTCCGGGATCGCCGCGCAATTGACCGCCACGAAGGGCTGCTCCTTGCGGGCGCCGATCTGGTGCAGCATGTAGGCGAACAGCTCCTTGCCGACGCCAGACTCGCCGGTGAACAGCACCGTGGCGGCGGTCGGCGCCACGCGCTTGAGCATATGGCAAGCCGCGTTGAAGGCCGACGACACGCCCACCATTTCCTTTTCGCCGTACGAACGTCCGTCGTCGCCCGGCAGCACCGCCGCCTGCTGGTGCTGCCCCGGGCCGCCGTAGGCCGTGGTGCTGACGAACGATTCCGCGTTCAGGAAGCGCAGGTCCTCTTCCACGTTGTCCCATTCGTCGGCCGGCTTGCCGATCAGGCGGCAGTGCTTGTGGCCCATCGACGTGCACTCGACCTCGCGATAGATGGTCAGCCGTCCGATCATCGCGCTGGTGTAGCCGATGGCGTAGCCGGTCTGCATCCAGCAGGCCGGCTCGGTGCCGATGCCGAAATCGGCGCTGTGCACCTCGGCCTCGCTCGAATGGTGCCACAGGAATTCGCCGTGATAGGTGCCGCGCTCGAAGTCGAATTCGAAATGCAGCGGTTCGACCTTCACCGCGCCTTCCAGCGAATGCATGCGCGGTCCCGCCGCGAACAGCGAGCCCGGCTCCGCGTCGGGCCAGCGTTCACGCAGCAGCTGCGCATCGCGCGCGCCGGCCGAATAGCCGACCCGCGTCAGCAGGCCGCGCGTGCGCTCCGGGCCTATGCTCTCGAGCAGTTCGCGCCGCAATGAACCGAGCGACGTGATATGCAGCAGCTGCATGCGCTGGCCATTGAGCCAGATGCGGCCGTCGCCCGGCGAGAAGTGCAGGCTTTGAGTCAGGTCGTCCAGCGTGGGCGCGGCGCCGGCCTTCAGGTGCTGGCTGTCGCCATGCTGCAGCATCTTGCCGCTGACGCGCGACATCTCCGCCAGCGATACGCGAGGGGGTTTGCTCATGTCTCCGCTTTCATCGTCTTTTACCAAATCATACATCGGCACTTCTCCCATTTGATCATTTCATCAATCGCCGGCACCTGTTCTTTTTTGCTGCGCTGCGCCACGCAAGGCCCGCAAAAATCGGCTTGACGCCCGGCGCGGACATCGCTTGGTGCGCCGCAATAACACCGCGCCACAACGAGCTGGCACACAACTTGTAATAGCTAAGGCAAGAGCGGCAAGCAGACCTTCATGCAACTAGCGTGCTAGCAGGCTGACTTCCCCACCATTCAACCTTCAACAGGAGACAGCATGACCAACGCGAATGCGCTTTTGCGTCCATCGATCTGGCAGGACCTGGTTTTCAACGGCGACTGGATCCCGGCCCACGGCGGCAGCCACACCTTCACCGAACCCGCGACGGGTGAGCAACTGGGCCGCGTCGGCCTGGCCGATGCCGACGACGTGGCCCGCGCCGCCACCGAAGCGCGCGCCGCGCAGGCCGCGTGGGCCGCCAGCGACTACAAGGAACGCGCCGCCATCTTCCGCCGCGCCGCCGCCCTGATCGCCGAACACCATGACGAGCTGTCGACCTGGATCCTGCGCGAGACCGGCGCGATCCGTCCCAAGGCGGATCTGGAATTGCGCGAGGCCGGCGCCCACTTGCTGGAAGCGGCCGCGATGCTGACCCAGCCCAAGGGCCAGTTGCTCGCTTCCGCCAGCGGCCAGATGAGCATCGCGCGGCGCGTGCCGCACGGCGTGGTGGGCGTGATCTCGCCGTTCAACTTCCCGCTGATCCTGTCGATCCGCTCGATCGCGCCGGCGCTGGCCACCGGCAACGCCGTGGTGCACAAGCCGGACCTGCAGACGCCGATCAGCGGCGGCGTGCTGATCGCCCGCATCTTCGAGGCGGCAGGCCTGCCCAAGGGCGTGCTGCACGTGCTGCCCGGCGGCGCCGAAGCGGGACAGGCGATGTGCAGCCATCCCGACATCGCCATGATCGCCTTCACCGGTTCCACCGCGGTGGGCCGCAGCATCGGCGAACTGGCCGGCCGCAACCTGAAGAAGATGTCGCTGGAATTGGGCGGCAAGAACTCGCTGATCATCCTCGACGACGCGGATCCCGACGTCGCCGCCGCCAACGTGGCCTGGGGCGCCTACCTGCATCAGGGCCAGATCTGCATGGCCTCCGGCCGCATCCTGCTCCAGCGCGGCATCGCCGACGCCGTGATCGAGCGCGTGGTGGCCAAGGCAAGGAACCTGCCGGTGGGCGACCCGATGAGCGGCCAGGTCGCGCTGGGGCCTCTGATCAACGCGCGCCAGGTGCAGCGCGTGCACGCCATCGTGCAGGACAGCGTGGCCGCGGGCGCCACCCTGCTGGCCGGCGGCACCTACGACAAGCAGTTCTACCAGCCCACCGTGCTGACCGGCGCGCGTCCCGGCATGCGCTGCTTCGAGGAAGAGCTGTTCGGCCCCGTCGCCTCGATCACCGTGTTCGACACCGACCAGGAAGCCATCGCGCTGGCCTCCGCCACCACCGGCTGCCTGGCGCTGGGCGTGATCACGCCGACGCTGGCGCGCGCCATGCACATCGTCGACCGGGTGCCGGCCGGGCATGTCCACATCAACGACCAGACGGTGCTGGCCGAAGCGCACGCGCCGTTCGGCGGCGGCGGCACCTCGGGCAACGGCGGCCGTCATGGCGGCAGTTCCGACTGGGACGAATTCACCCAGTGGCAATGGCTGACGGTGAAGACCGAAGCACCGCGCTATCCCTTCTAACGACAACACCAACAAGGAGACCACATGAAGTTACGTAACAAGACCATCGTCGTCACCGGAGCCGCATCCGGCATCGGCGCCGAAGTGGCGCGCCTGGCGCGCTTCGAAGGCGCCACCGTGATCGGCATGGACCGCAACGAACCTGGCCTGACGCTGGACGGCTTCGTGGCCGTCGACCTGGGCCAGCAGGCCAGCATCGACTCCGCCATCGCCAAGCTGCCGCAACGCGTGGACGCGCTGTGCAACGTCGCCGGCTTGCCAGGCACCGCCGATCCGGCGCTGCTGGCGCGGGTCAACTACCTCGGGCTGCGCCATCTGACGGAAGGCGTGCTGCCGCGCATGCCGGCCGGCGGCTCCATCGTCAACGTCGCCTCCATCCTGGGCGCGGAATGGCCGGAGCGCCTCGACCTGCACAAGCAGCTGGCCGCCGCCCGCGGCTGCGTCGAAGGCCAGGCATGGCTGGACACGCATCCGGTGCCCGCCGACACCTGCTACCAGTACTTCAAGGAGGCGCTGATCGTCTGGACCTACGTCCAGTCGCAGCCATGGTTCCTGGAGCATTCGGTGCGCATGAACTGCGTGGCGCCCGGCCCTGTCTTCACCCCCATCCTGGGCGACTTCGTATCGATGCTGGGCGAGGAGCGTGTACAGCGCGACGCCCACCGCATGAAACGTCCGGCCTACGCCGACGAAGTGGCCGCCGCCATCAGCTTCCTGTGCAGCGACGACGCGCGCTGGATCAGCGGCGTCAACCTGCCTGTCGACGGAGGGCTGGTTTCGACCTTCATCTGATGCACGCCATCCGCCCGGCCGCGCGTCAGCGGCCATACAACTATAACTAGGAGACTGACAATGCAAGCGAACAAACGCCTGAGTCCAACCCTGTTGGCATTGGCCGTGGCTGCCGCCATGCCGGCCGCCCACGCCTTCGAGTTCGAGACCGACAATCCCGATCTCAAGATCAGCTGGAACAACACCTTCAAATACAGCAGCGCCTACCGCCTCAAGGACGCCGATACGCGTCTGCTGGCGGGCGGCTATCCATCGTCCGGCCCCGGCGACTTCACCGGTTACAACATCGACGACGGCAACCAGAACTTCCGCCGCAAGGGCATCGTCTCCAGCCGTGTCGACTGGCTGTCCGAGTTCGACGCCGGCACCCGCAACCTGGGCATGCGCGTCAGCGCGGCCGCCTGGTACGACACCGCGTACAACCGCAACAACGACAACGGCTCCGCCGCCAGCAACGCCGTCACGCTGGCCGGCCAGGCCAGCAATACCTTCGCCGAGGGCACCCGCCTGCTCCACGGCCGCAACGCGGAGCTGCTGGACGCCTTCGTCTTCGCCAAGGGAGCGTTGGGCGAACTGCCGGGCACCGTGCGCGTTGGCCGCCACACGCTGCAATATGGCGAAAGCCTGTTCTTCGGCGCCAACGGCATCGCCAACGCGCAGGGACCGGTGGACCTGGTCAAGCTGCTCAGCGTGCCCGGCGCGCAGTTCAAGGAGATCCTGCGTCCGGTCAACCAGGTCTCGGGCCAGTTGCAGGTGCTGCCCAACGTGTCGATCGGCGGCTACTACCAGTTCGAATGGCGTCCAACCCAGATACCTGGCGTCGGCAGCTACCTCAGTTCCTACGACGCCGCCGGCGCCGGCAGCACCGCCTTCCTGGTGGCGCCGACCAACAGCGGCGCATCGGCCTTCTACACCGTGCCGGACATGAAGGCGAAGAATTCCGGCCAGGGCGGTCTGCAGGTGAAGTTCTCGCCGGCCGGCTCCGACGTCGAATACGGTTTCTATGCGGCCCGCTATCACGACAAGACGCCCTACTTCTACCTGGGCTTCACGCCCGGTTTCCCGCCCGGCGCGCCGTCCACCGTGCAGGCCGTGTATGCGGAAGGCATCCGCACCTTCGGCGCCAGCGCCAGCACCGTGCTGCTGGGCGCGAACGTGGCGGCCGAAGTCTCGGTGCGCCGCAATACGCCGCTGGTCAGCGATCCGACGCCCAACTTCCTGTCCCGCGCCGGCACCGGCGTGTTCGCCGACAACAGCGGCAATCCCGCCTACGCGGTCGGCAATACGGCGCACGTCAACCTGTCGGCGATCTACGTGATGCCGACCAACCCGTTCTTCCAGGGCGCGTCGCTGCTGGGCGAACTGGCGTGGAACCGCGCCACCAGCGTCACCTGGCAAGGCTCGCTCGACCCCAACACCACGCGCGACGCCACCTCGGCCCGCATGATCTTCGAGCCGGCCTACTACCAGGTGATCGACGGCCTCGATCTGTCGATCCCGATCGGCGTCGGCTACAACATCGACGGCCGTTCGCGCGCCGTGTTCAACTTCAACGGCGGCAGCTCGCACGGCGGCGACTTCAATATCGGCGTCAACGCCACCTACCACCAGGACTGGAAGTTCGGCATCAGCTATGTGCGCTTCCTCGGCGCGGCGGGCACCTTCCTGAAAAATAATCCGGCCACCAACACACCCATCCTGAGCTACGCCCAGTCGCTGGCGGACCGCGATTACATCTCCTTCAACATCAAACGCGCATTCTAAGGACAAAACTATAATGAAGACGACCCTGACTTTCGCCGCCACCGCGCTGGCACTGGCTTTCGCGCTGCCGCACGCCGGCGCCGCCGTCACCGCCGACGAAGCGGCCAAGCTGCACTCCACCCTGACGCCGCTGGGCGCCGAAAAAGCCGGCAACAAGGACGGCACCATTCCGGCCTGGGACGGCGCCTACGCCAAGGTGCCGGCCGGCTTCAAGCCGGGCGACTTCCGCGCCGATCCCTTCGCCGGCGAAAAGCCGACCTTGGCCATCACCGGCAAGAACGTCGACCAGTACGCGACCAAGCTGTCGGCCGCAACCGTGGCGCTGCTGAAAAAATATCCGGGCTACCGCATCGACGTCTACCCGACCCACCGCACCGGCGGCGCCCCGGCCTGGGTGTACGAGAACACCTTCAAGAACGCCACCCGAGCCAAGTCCATCGACGGCGGTTTCGGTGTCGAGGGTGCGTTCGGAGGCATCCCGTTCCCGATTCCCAAGACCGGCTACGAGGCCATGATGAACCACCGCCTGGCCTGGACCGGCGAGACCACCGTGTTCCCGCTGCGGACCACCATCGTCACGCCGGACGGCAAGCGCGCCACCGCCACCGAGGCCGAACAGACCATCATGCGGCCTTACTACTTCAAGGACGGCAGCCTGGAAAAATTCGACGGCATCTACCAGTTCGGCCGCCTGATCACGCGCGCGCCCGCCTCCAAGGCCGGCGAAGGGATCCTGGTCCACGACGGCATCAGCGAAGCGCAGCCGCGCGCGATCTGGCAGTACCTGGTGGGCCAGCGCCGCGTGCGGCGCGCGCCGTCGGTGTCCTACGACACGCCGGATTCGGTCACCTCCGGCATCGGCCTGTTCGATGAAGCGTTCATGCTGTTCGGCCCCATCGACCACCATGAACTCAAGCTGGTCGGCAAGAAGGAGATGTACATCCCCTATAACAACAACCGCGCCGCTTCCGCCAAGATCAGCGACCTGGTTGGCCCGCAGTTCCTCAATCCCGACCTGGTGCGCTGGGAACTGCACCGCGTATGGGAAGTGGAAGCGAGCCTGATCCCCGGCAAGCGCCACGTGGTGACCAAGCGCCGCTACTACCTGGACGAGGATACCTGGCAGATCATCCTGGTCGACGGCTACGACGCGCAAGGCCAGATCTGGCGTGGCAACTACACGCTGACGCTGCTGGCGCCGGACCTGCCGGCCGTGGTGGGCAACGTCATGTGGGGCACCTACAACGTGCAGACCGGCGCTTATCTGTTGAACGAGGCGTCCAACGATCTGCCGTCGCAGTACAAGACCATTCCGCGCCTGCCGGCCAGTTACTTCGGCCCCGAGGAACTGGCCAACCAGGGTTCGCGCTAAGTGAAGGAGCGCTCGATGAACGGATTGAATCCACTCGCGGCCCGCTGCGTCACGCGGACGGCGCTGGCGGCGTGCTGCGCCCTGGCCCTGACGCCGGCGGCGCTGGCCGAGAGCCCAGCCGCGCCGACCATCCCGGCGGCGTTGACGCAGCCGGCGCTGGTCACGCCCAAGGCCTTGAACGCGGCCATGCTGGCCATCGCGGCCGCCGGCCAGCGGCTGGTCGCCGCCGGCGAGCGCGGCACCATCCTGTACTCGGACGATGCCGGCGTCTCCTGGCGCCAGGCCCGCGTGCCGGTCAGCGTCAGCCTGACGGCATTGCAGTTCGTCGATGCGCGCCAGGGCTGGGCGGTCGGCCACCAGGGCGTGGTGCTGCACAGCGCCGATGGCGGCGCCACCTGGAACAAGCAGCTGGATGGCATCCAGGCCGCGGCGCTGGCGCTCAAGGCGGCGGCCGACATCGCCGGGCCTGAACAGGCACGCGTCCAGGCCGACGCCCAACACCTGGTGGACGACGGCCCGGACAAGCCCTTCCTCGACCTGTACTTCGACAGCGCGCGCAGCGGCTATGTGCTGGGCGCCTACAACCTGCTGTTCAAGACCGGCGACGGCGGCGCCACCTGGCAGCCGTGGCAGCAGCACGTCGCCAACCCCAAGGGCCTGCACCTGTACGGCATGCGCGGCGCCGGCGGCGCGCTCTACCTGGCCGGGGAACAGGGCCTGCTGCTGCGCTCGACCGACCAGGGGGCCAGCTTCAGCGCCCTCCCCACGCCATACAAGGGCAGCTATTTCGGCCTGCTGGCCGCGCGCGGCGGCGCGCTGGTCGCCTTCGGCCTGCGCGGCAACGCTTACTGGTCCGGCGACCAGGGCGCCAGCTGGAGCAGGATCGACACCGGCATCCAGGCCTCGCTGGCCGGCGGCGCGGAACTGGCCGACGGCACGTTGGTACTGGTCAGCCAGGGCGGCGACGTGCTGCTCAGCCGCGACCAGGGCCGCAGCTTCGCCGCGCCGTCCGGCGCCGCCCTGCCGCCCCCGCGGCCCCGGGGCGCCGGGGCGCCAGCCCCCGCCCGCGCGCGGGGGGTGGGCGGGCAGCGCCGCCGGCGCCCGGGTGCGCCCGCCCCGCCCCCCCCC
>NZ_JBGLYQ010000078.1:0-18726 GCF_047304105.1 Duganella sp. Dugasp56 | reverse complement strand
CGGCAACTGGGCCGTGCACGACGATGAGTTCGTTTACTCAGGCCGGGCGGACGACAGCAAGGCGGCGTCGCCCCAGGTGACAGGTTGCTGCGCATTGCCCGGCGTGGCACTGCGCGCCACCAGTTCTATGCTCTTGACGCCGGAGACATCGGCGTCCAGCGCCTGCGCCGGCTGTCCCCAGCGCAAGGCCTTGCTCTTTGCCAGCAGCTTGCCGTCGCCGTAGATCATGAAGGTGACGGCGTGCTTGCGGTCCTGGGCGGTATCGTCCACGCCCACTCGTGTGGTGATGTGGCGATAGCCGTGATTGCGCACCTCCAGCCGGGAATTGGCCAGGATGCCGATGCCGGCGGCGTAGCGGGTGCCGGCGATCTGCAGGATCTGGCCGTAAGGCGTGCTGTCGGCGCGGGCGCCGCCCCAGCCCGCATACATGGGCCGCTCGCCCGGGCCCTTGGTGCCGGACCAGGCGGCCGAGGACCGGAAGAGGGTGGGGTCGGGCTGCGGTTGGGTGACGCCATCGACCGCCGGATTGACGCTGCCAGGCTGTTCCGAGAGATACAGGCCGTGGGCCAGTTCCCGCGCACCCTGGACGCGGAAGATGCGCGTCTCCCGCGGCGCCACGCGCAGCTTGGTCTCGTTGGTGAACGTGGTGTCGGTCTTGCTCCACAGATCGGTCAGCGTGATCGGCGCGTCCTTGCGCAGCTTCAGGTGCTCGGCCGTCAGATCGACGTCGATGGCGGCGACGCCGCGGTTGAAGATGGCCAGCGCCTTCTGGCCCGAGGCCAGCTGCTTGACCAGGATCTGCAGGTCGTTGGCGTCATAGGCCACCGTGGCCTGGTTGCCGGCGGCGTCCTGGTTGAGCGCGATGATGTCGGCGTTGCCCAGGATGTCTATTAGGGCCTGCGGCGTGGTCCGGAGGTCGGCGCCGATCAGCAGCGGCGCGTTGAGCATGGCCCACAGCGAGAAATGCGAGCGCGCTTCCACCAGGTGATCGGCATCGAAGTCGCCTTTGCCGATGAACAGCATGTCGGGATCGTTCCAGCTGCCGGGATGCGCATAGAGCTCGCGCTTGGCGGCGCTGTCGAAATTGCTGAGCATGCGCGCCCAGGACGGCGTGATATCGTCGCTGGTGCGCGAGACATTGCCGTAGTTCTTGCCCCAGGAACGCACATCGCCGGCGCCCCAGATGCACAGCGACAGCAGGAAGTCGCCGTTGGGCCGGTAGCGCCGCAGCGCCGCGTTGATCTGGGTGAATTCGGCCTGCACGGCCGGAATGTCGGAGCGGGTCACCGTCTCCAGGTCCAGCACCGGCGGCAGCGCGCGATACTGGCCGGAGCGCACCTTGGCGTCGTTGGCGCCGAACGCGCGCACGCCGCAGCCGTCGACCTTGATGTAGTCGAAGCCCCAGTCGGCGAAGTAGAGCTTGATATCCTGGTCGATACGGCCGTACAGGCCGACTTCGCGTTCCAGCACGCTGCCCTTGGGCAGGTCGGGCGAGTCGGGGGAAAAGGCCTGGGAACAGGTGTTGCGGCCCAGGTCGGAGTAGATGCCGGCCTTGAAGCCCATCGCGTGCAACTGGTCGGTGAAGGGGCGGAAGCTGCTGCCGCCGGCCGTCACGGAAGAGGGGAAGCGGTCCGGGCGGATCAGCAGCCGGCCGTCCGGGATGCGGCGGTGCGCCACCCAGCCATCGTCCAGATTGATGTAGCGATAGCCCTTGGCGGCCAGGCCGCTGTCGAGGATGCGCTGGGCCGAGCCGAGGATCTTCGCCTCGTCGATATTGGTGGCGAACGCGTTCCAGCTGTTCCAGCCCATCGGTGGGGTGGCTGCCTGGCCGGCCGTGTAGGCGCTCCAGCCGGCGACGGGCGTCAGCGGGTCTGCGGCCGCGTAGCCGGTGGCCATGGCCAGGCATAACGGTAACAGTGTTCGCCAGCCCGGGGTTGCTTGCTCTTGCATCAAAAACTCCTTTTCTATTGTGATGAACGGCGCCGCGGCGCCATGTGTCAGCGCAGCTCGAGCTGGAAGCTGCCGACCGGCAGGTCGTCGGCGCTGAACAGATTGATGAACGGCGCGTCGGCCCAGGCATAGCGTACGCGCGTGATGCCAGACTTGGCGTCCTTGACCGCGCCGGGCAGCACCACCGTCGCGCCCGCCGCCCGCGCGGCGGTGTAACGGCAAGCCGCGACCGTGCACACTTCAAAGCCCAGGGCGCGATCGCCGGAGTACGTCACCAGGCCGGCACCCGCATCGCGGAAGGCGATCACGATATCGTTGCCGCTGCGCTTGGCCGACACCGGGTAAGGGCTGCCGGGCGCGGCCGGTTCGCCATACGCCACGGCGCGCGCGGCGCGCGCCAGCCGTTCGCCGACGATGGTCTTCTGGGTCGGGTGGATGTCGAAGCGGTCGCCCAGGTCCAGCGTGACGGCCAGGGCGGCGTGGGCGTCGTGGGCCACGGCCTCGGCCTGCGCCGCGCGCAGCTCGGCCCAGCCGGACTTGCCGGGCGCGCGGGGCGCGTCGCCGAAGGAAGTCAGCTGGGTGACCAGGAAAGGCAGTTCGGGCTGGCCGAAGCGCCCGCGCCAGTCGCGCATCAGCAGGGGCAGCAAGCTGCGGTATTCTGTTGCCGCGTCGGCGTTGGCCTCGCCCTGGTACCACGCCACCAGCTTGAAGCGATAGCCGACCAGCGGCGCGATCATGCCGTTGTACAGCGTGGTGAGGCTGTTCGGCCAGTCCCAGGGCGCGGATGGCACGGAGAGGCCGCGCAGCGCACTGCCGCGCTGCACCTTCCACGCGGCCGGCAGCGCGATCTGCTGGCCGTCGGCGGTGGCGATGCTGCGCTGGTCGGGCGGGCCCGACAGGCCGCCGCCCTGGCCGCCGCTCAGCACGCGCAGGGCGATCACGTTGCGGCCCGGCCGGAACAGGCCCGCCGGCACGGCGTATTCGCGCCAGATCCAGGGGATGCTGGCGCCACCTACGCGCACGCCGTTGACCCAGGTGGTGTCGCTGGTATCGACCGGCCCCAGGCGCAGCGCCTTGGCCGCGCTGGCCTGGGCTTCCGTCAGGGTGATGCTGGTGCGGTACCAGGCCACGCCGTCGAAGTCCTTGAAGCCGGCCAGGCCGCTGTTCTTCCACGATCCGGTCGGCGTCACGGACGGCCACGCGCTGTCGTCGAAGTCCGGCGCGGCCCATGCGCGTTGCGCGGCCGCGGCCGGATCGTGCGCGCGCCACCAGGCCTCGCTGCGGGCGTCCTCGGCCTGCATGGCCGCAGCCGGATCGGCGCCGTATTGGGTGACGGCGGCAACGCCGGCCTGGTAGTCGCCGAACGTGCGCAAGGATTCGGCCCCGATCCAGCTTTGAATCGTGGTGCCGCCCCAGCTGGCGTGAATGAAGCCGACCGGAATCAGGTAGCTGGCCTGCAGCGAGCGCGCCATGTAGTAGCACACGGCGGAGGCGTCGCCGACCGACTCCGGGGTCAGCGGGGTCCACGCCACCGGGCCCTTGAGCTCGTCCTGTGGCGTCATGGCGCTGTGCTTCTGCACGTTCAGGTAGCGCAGCTGCGGGTTGCCGGCGCCGTAGGTGGCGCCCTGGGCGTTGGTCGAGGCGCGCTGGGCGAATTCCATATTGGACTGGCCCGAACACAGGTAGACGTCACCGACCAGGATGTCGGCGCTGCGCAGGGTCTGGCCGTCCGCGTGCGCGCTCAACTGGTAGGGGCCGCCCGCAGGCTGCGGCGGCAGCGTGAGGCGCCACTTGCCTTGCGCGTCGGCGTTGCCGTGCGCGCTGTGCTGTCCCAGCGTCACGGTCACGCTGTGCCCGGCGGTGGCCGTGCCCCAGATGGTGATGGGCTGGTCGCGCTGCAGGACCGCGTGGTCGGAGAACAGGCGGGCCAGTGCAAGTTGGTCCGCCTGTGCGGGCAGGCTCAGGCTGCCGAAGGCGAGCGCCAGCAGGGGCGCGGCAAAGCGTGTGGTCTCCGTCATGGTGCTTTTTCGTTGAGGTTGTCGATGGGGTTTGGGCCGGATTGTGCGACCTGGGCTGGGTTCAGACAATTACGAAAACGCTCAAATGGCCGAACATAATTGAAGAAGAAGGGCGACGGAGACGCTTGTTGCAGGGATCGCTCGATAGAATAAAGGTCCGTTTATTCGAGGAGGAAAATGATGAAGAAATTGCTGCCCGCTGCCCTGGTCCTGGCCTGCCTTGGCGTGACCGCGCTGCCGGTCCATGCGGAGGTGACCCGGAGCGCGCGCGGCCTGGTGGTGGCGACGGCGCAGGGCACCGTGCGCGTCGAGCCGTGGAGTGAGCGCGTCGTGCATGTACTGGTCGGTCCGGCGACGGACTGGGACGGCAACTACAATCCCGCCGTGATCGCCCAGCCGGGCACGGTGGACTGGTCGGCCAGCGAAATGCCGGACTACTACCAGCTCAGCACCGCGCTGCTGCAGGTGCGCGTGGCCAAGGCAGGCGGGGCCGTCAGCTTCCTCGATGCGCAGGGCAAGCTGCTGCTGTCCGAGTCCGGCCGCGACATCGCCAGCAACGGTGTCATGCAAGGGTTCGATTACGCCGGGCCGGTGTTCGGACTGGGGCAGCACCAAAACGGCAAGCTCGACTACAGCGGCAGCACGGTGCGCTTGCAGCAGGCCAATCGCGATGTGGCGGTGCCCATGCTGGCGACGCCGGCGGGCTTCGGCATCCTGTGGAACAATGCCGCCGTCACCGAGGTGGAGGCGGGCCTGCCCAACGGCCATTATCCCTTGGCCTTCCGCTCGGAGGCCGGGCCGGGCGTCGACTACCATTTCATCCTGGGACCGGAACTGGACCAGGTGGTGGCCGGCTACCGCGAGCTGACCGGGCGTGCGCCCATGATGGCGCGCTGGACCTGGGGCCTGTGGCAATCCAAGGAGCACTATGCCAGCCAGGATGAGCTGCTGGGCATCGCGGCGCGCTACCGCGCGCTGCAGGTGCCGCTGGACGCGGTGGTGCAGGACTGGCAGTACTGGACCCCGGGCGCCTGGGGCGAGCACCAGATGGACCCGGCGCGCTATCCGGATCCCAAGGGCATGCTGGACCAGCTGCACGCCGAGCATGTGCACGCCATCATTTCCGTGTGGGCGCGGTTTGACGGCGGCACCCGCAACGCCGCCGCGCTGGAGGCGGCCGGCGCCCTGTATCCCCAGCTGTACAACAACGTCTATCCCGCCGGTAAAGGCCGCTGGTACGACGCCTATTCGGCCAGCGGCCGCCAGCTGTACTGGCAGCAGATCAGCCGCACGCTGGGCCAGTCCGGCTGGGACGGCTGGTGGCTGGACGCCAGCGAAGCCGAGCTGGGCGGCTGGTGGGGGCAGATGCGCGAGGTCGCCACGGCCGCCGGTCCCGGCACGGCGGTGTACAACGCCTATCCGCTGCTGCACACGACGGCCGTGTTCGAGGGCAGCGCCAAGGATGCGCCGGCCAAGCGGCCGTTCATCCTGACCCGCTCGGCCTACAGCGGCCAGCAGCGCAATGCCGCCATCACCTGGTCAGGCGACACCATGGGGACCTGGGAGGTGCTGCGCGCGCAGCTGCCCGCCGCGCTGAACTTCACGCTGAGCGGCATCCCCTACTGGTCGGCCGACATTGGCGGCTTCTTCGGCGGCGATCCGGCCGATCCCGCTTATGCCGAGCTCTATACGCGCTGGTACCAGTTCGGTGCGTTCAATCCCATGTTCCGCGTGCATGGCACCGGCGAGTCCAAGGAGATCTGGCGCTTCCCGGCGGCCACGCAGAAGATCCTGCGCGACGTGACAGCGCTGCGCTACCGCCTGCTGCCCTACATCTATTCGGCATCGTGGGACGTCACCAGCCGCCACGGCACCATGATGCGCGCGCTGGCCATGGATTTCCGCACCGATGCGCAGGCGGTCGCCACGGCCGACCAGTACATGTTTGGCAAGGCGCTGATGGTGGCGCCCGTCACGTCGCCCAACACGGCAGTGCGCACGGTGTATTTGCCGGCCAACAGCGAATGGTTCGACTTCTGGACCGGCCAGCGCTACGCGGGCGGCAAGGTGGTTGCCGCCAAGGCCGATATCGCCACCATTCCGCTGTTCGCCCGGGCCGGCAGCATATTGCCGCTGGGGCCGCAGCGGAAATATGCCGACCAGGCCAGCGCCGAGCCGGTCGAACTGCGCGTCTATCCGGGCCGCGACGGCAGTTTCGAATGGTATGACGACAGCGGCGACGGCCCGGGCTATGCCCAGGGCGAGCATGCGCTGCGCCGCTTCAGCTGGGACCAGGCGCGCCGCCGGCTCACCATCGCGCCGTGGCAGGGCAGTTTCCCCGGCCTGCGGCGCGAGCAGGCCTTCCTGGTGCGCTGCGCGGCGGCGCCGGGCAGGGCGGGGGTGCGCGTGGTGGCCGCTGGCGCCCCGGTCGAGGTGTCCCTGCCGGACTGCCGCTGATGGCCAAGCTCGGCGGCGCGCAGGGCGCTTGCGCAGCGCCGCGCTGAGCATTTCGAACAGGGTGCGCCGCCATACCGGCCACGGCGACAAAGGCCTTCAAATCGTGTACGCCGTGATTGATGCGCATGGTGCATTAATCGGCTTAAAAAATGCAATTATCAAATTCCGCCATCTGGCGGATGATTCTTCCATTCAGTCAACAGACTCGTCATCAGCCTCGGCAAGAAGGCTAACAATATCAAGGAGACAAAAAATGCGCCATTCCTGCGCTCTCACCGCATTGCTCGTCACGAGCAGCACCTGCCTGGCCCAGACTGGCATCGACCTGTACGGCATCATCGACGTGGGCGTGCGCAGTACCAGCGGCCTGGGCGCCAGCAACGCGCCCACCCCGTCCGGCCAAACCAGCGCAGTCAGCAGCGGCACCGATGAAACCAGCCGCTTTGGCATCCGCGGCCGCGAGGCGCTGGGTGGCGGCTGGGCCGCGCTGCTGCGCCTGGAAGGGGGCATCAACGCCGACACCGGCGCCTCGGCCAAGAGCGACCGCCTGTTCGACCGCGACGCCTGGGTCGGCCTGGAGACGCCGTATGGCACCATCGCCGCCGGGCGCCAGCCCACATTGCTGTCCGACGCCCTGACCCCGATCGACCCGATCGGCAAGCGCGACGCCAGTTTCAATCCCAATATCAATG
Source organism: Duganella sp. Dugasp56 (assembly GCF_047304105.1). Taxonomy (NCBI): domain Bacteria; kingdom Pseudomonadati; phylum Pseudomonadota; class Betaproteobacteria; order Burkholderiales; family Oxalobacteraceae; genus Duganella; species Duganella sp. Dugasp56. The sequence goes on along the minus strand of NZ_JBGLYQ010000078.1, from coordinate 11,609 downwards.
TTGCCGGTCTGAGCAATACCGCCTTCGGCACCCATGCCTTCGGGCGCCAGTATGGTCCCAGCGGCTACAGCGACAATTTCTACCGCCTCGACAACACGCTCAAGTACACCTTCAAGTCCGGCCCCTGGCAGGCGCGCGCGTCGTGGTCGGCCGGCGAGGTGGCGGGCGATACCCGGGCTGCCTCCGCGCGCGGCGCCGCGCTGGCCTACCAGGACGGGGCCTGGGCGCTATCCGGCGCCGCCATGCAGTTCCGCAGCAAGGAAGACCTGCCGCTGGACGCCTGGCTGCTGGGTGCAGCCTACCGCCTGGACGCCTGGCAGTTCAAGGCCACCATTGCCCGCAACCAGGCCGACACCGGCCCGAAGCAGACGGTGCACCAGCGTGTGGATTCGGTCGGCGTGAGCCGCACATTGGAGGCCGGCCTGTTGCTCAGCACGGCCTGGTACAAGGTAAGGCGCGAAGCTAGCGGCTTTGTCAATGACGGCTTCGACCGCGCCTTTGTCTACCTGGAAAAGGCGCTGGGACCGCGCACCACCACCTATGCCGAAGCCGATTACACCAGCTGGCGCGGCAATGCCGCCGGCCTGAGCGGGACTCGTCCCAATGACAGCCACGGCGCCGGGCTGACGTTCGGCCTCATGCAAAAATTCTAAAGCACACCAGCAGACGCCATCGATGCGCTCATCATGGTGGGCGCTGCCCTGGGCAAGCTGATGGCCGAAGGCCGCCTGCAGCCGGGCCGCAAGGCGGTGCCGGCCAATTCGCCGATTGCCTGCGGCCAGTTGCGCCAAAGCCTCGCCGGCCTTCCGCTTTGTCGGATCCAGCGCCGATAAAATTTGCAATTTCACTTTGAGAAGATTAGTGTATTTAAGCAAGGGCACGTGCGAACACGGCCATTGTGGTATGGCGCCGCTGCGTAGAAAAAATCATTATCGTGGTGTCAAAGGAACTGAGATGATGTGGTTCTTGAACCTGAAGATGGCATATAAATGGAGCCTGACCCTGGTCATCGGCATTTTTGGCATTTACCAGAACGCCCGACTGAACGGTGCATCGACCACCGTCCTGCGCGCTACCTTGCCCAGCGTGCGGTACCAGGGGGACCTGACCGCCAGCATCGAGGCGGAAACGCGCGATGAAATCGGCCAGCTGCTGCGCGCCATGCAGACCATGAGCGCCAACCTGCACCGGCTGGTGGGACAGGTGCGCGAAGGGACGGACACGCTGGGCATCGCATCGCGGGAAATCGCCGCCGGCAATCTCGACCTGTCGACCCGCACCGAAGAGCAGGCCGCCTCGCTGGAGGAAACCGCGTCGGCCATGGAAGAATTGACCTCGACCGTGAAGCAGAACGCCGACCACGCCAGGCAGGCCAACCAATTCGCCCGCTCCGCGACCGAGGTGGCGGGCCGCGGCGGCCAGGTGGTGGGCGAGGTGATTTCCACCATGGACGCCATCAATGCCTCGTCGCACAAGATTGTCGATATTATCGGCGTGATCGACGGCATCGCCTTCCAGACCAATATCCTGGCCCTGAACGCCGCCGTGGAAGCGGCGCGGGCGGGCGAACAGGGACGCGGCTTTGCGGTGGTGGCGAGCGAAGTACGCAACCTGGCGCAGCGCAGTGCCGCCGCGCGGCCAAGGAGATCAAGGACCTGATCCACGACTCGGTCGAGAAGGTGGGCGCTGGCAGCAAGCTGGTGGATCTGGCCGGGCACACCATGCAGGAAGTCGAGCAGAGCGTGCGCAAGGTGAGCGATATCGTGAATGACATCAGCGCCGCCACCCAGGAACAGAGCGTGGGCATCGAGGAAGTCAATACCGCCATTATCAAGATGGACGCGGTCACCCAGCAAAACGCAGCGCTGGTGGAGCAGTCCGCTGCCGCAGCACAGTCGATGCAGGATCTGGCCGCGCAGCTGTCCACCTCGGTGAGCGTATTCCGGCTGGCGCGTGGCGGCGAACGTCGCGCCGCCAGGATGCTGCCGGGCCGCGCCGGCCAGGGCATATGATGGCATGAGATCGTCCTCCGGGAGTGCCTGATGTCCAATGTCTTGCCACGGCTGGGATGCGGTATCGGGGTCATGCTGGCCGGGTGCTGCCTTGCGCTCGCCAGCAGCGCCATGGCCAGCGGGATCACGGTGCTGCGCGTGGCGGCCCAGGAAGGCACGGAACCGAAGTTCGTGCCCGGCCCGCAGGGTAGCGTGATCGGAATGTGCATCGATATCATGCGCGCCATCGAGCGCATCGCCCCCGGCTTGCGGTTTGAAGGGCATCAGCAGTGGATGCCGCTGGTGCGGGTGCTCTACGAAGTGTCCGTCGGCCAGCAAGACGCCGCCTGCGGCCTGCAGCGTACGGTGGAGCGGCTGCCCCTGTATCATTTTCTCGACCAGGAACTGTTCATCGTCAACTATGTGCTGGTGGCGCGCGCCGACGAAACGGCAATCATCAATAGCTGGGAAGATGTCCGCAAGTTGGGTCCGCAAGCCGTGCTGCTCACTAACCGCGGCTTCGCGGCGACGAGCTTTCTGGAGCAGCTGGGCGGCTTGCAGATTGATGGCAGCGCCGCCAGTACCGCGGTCAACCTGCAAAAGTTGATCGCCGGCCGGGGCCGCTTTTTCGTGCACCGCACCCCCGGCCTGCAGGCCATCCTGGTGCACAGCGGCGTGGCCGGCAAGGTGCGCATTATGCCGACGGTGATGTCGCGGGCGCCCTTGTACATGGCCCTGTCGCGCCAGCTCGACCCTGGCGTCGCGGAACGGGTCCGCAGCGCCCTGGACCAGATGGCCCGCAGAGGGGAGCTGGATCAGTTGCTGCGGAAGTGGGACCAGTAAGGTCTGGTGCCGCATCGGCTTGCAGTGGTACGTGTAATTGTCAGCCTCGTTGGTGAGTTTCATACTTGCGGCGGCTGAACACAACGGGCAACATTTCAATCGTGGCGATCGATGTGCGCACCATGTTGGCGATGCGCGGCGCCGGTCCGATCGCAAGAGCCGCCGCCGGCCTGCATGGAGCTGGCCGTGGCCTACCGCGGCGTGGGGCACGACCTGCCGAGACATAATCACTAACCCGCCCGCCCGGAAGGGCCGCCGCCTAGCGCGGAAAGGATAACAATGAGACGACGAGAACTGCTGAAACATCTGGCCGCTGCCATTCCGGCGCTGGCCGTATCCCCCCACCTTTTTGCGGCGGATGGCGCGGCCGAATCGATGGCCGAAGGACCGTTTGCACCTGACTGGAAGTCGCTGTCCGCCTACCGTACGCCGGACTGGTTCCGCAACGCCAAGTTCGGCATCTGGGCCCATTGGGGGCCGCAGTGCGAGCCGGAGTTCGGCGACTGGTACGCGCGCGGGATGTACGAGGAGGGTAGCGAAGCCTATCGCCATCACCTGGAGAAGTACGGCCACCCGTCCGAATTCGGCTTCAAGGACGTCATCCAGCACTGGAAGGCCGAGCAGTGGGATCCGGACAGCTTGGTGGCGCTGTACAAGAAGGCCGGGGCCCGCTACTTCGTTGCGCTGGCCAATCACCATGACAACTTCGACCTGTACGACAGCAAGCACCAGCCGGAATGGAACGCAACGCGCATCGGTCCCAAGCGCGACCTGATTGGCGGCTGGAGCAGGGCCGCCCGCAAGCAGGGCCTGCGCTTCGGCGTCAGCGTGCACGCGGCACACGCCTGGACCTGGTACGAAGTGGCGCAGGGCGCCGACAAGAATGGCCCCAAGGCGGGCGTTCCCTACGACGGCAACCTGACGGCGGCCGATGGCAAGGGCAAGTGGTGGGACGGATACGATCCGCAGGCGCTGTATGCGCAGCGGCACCCACGCAGCAAGTCCGACGCCGAAGGCGGCAACTACTATGAGCAATGGCACTGGCGCGGCGGTGCTTCTTTGCCCGGCAAAGCGTATGCCGACAAGCTGTTCGACCGCACCGTCAACCTGATCGACGCCTACGATCCGGACCTGCTCTACTTCGACGATACCGTGCTGCCGCTGTACCCGGTCAGCGACGTCGGCATGCGGCTGGCGGCCCACATGTACAACCGCAGCGTCATGCGCAAGGGCCAGGTGGAGGCGGTCGTCAACGGCAAGATCCTCGATCCGGTGCAGCGCCAGAGCATGGTGATGGACATTGAACGTGGCCAGAGCAACCGGATCGAGCCGCTGCCGTGGCAGACCGATACCTGCATCGGCAGCTGGCATTACGACCGCCGCATCTACGACAACAAGGGCTACAAGAGCGCGCAGACCGTGGTGCAGACCCTGATCGACGTGGTCAGCAAGAACGGCAATCTGCTGCTGAGTGTCCCGGTACGCGGCAACGGCACCATCGATGAACAGGAGCGCGCGATCGTGGAAGAAATCGGACGCTGGATCGCGGTCAACGGCGAAGGCATCTATGACACCCGTCCCTGGCATGTGCTGGGCGAAGGGCCGGTCATGGAAGCGGTGGCGCCGACCGAGGGCGCGGGCTTCAACGAGGGCAAGAACCGGCCTTTCAGCGCGCAGGACGTGCGCTTTACCACCAAGGATGGCATGGTGTACGCCTTCGTCATGGGCTGGCCGGAGAACGGCAAGGTGAGCATCAAGTCCATGGCCAGCGGCGGCGCCTACCTGAAGCGGCGGGTGGCGCGGGTGGAGCTGGCGGGACGCGGCAAGCCGCTGGCGTTCAGGCAGGATGCCGACGGCCTGCACGTGACGCTGCCGTCCGAGAAGCCGGCGCTGCCCTACGCCTTCGCCCTGAAAGTGGTCTGAAGCGCTTGACCGGCAGGCTCCCGGCCCGCCGGGAGCCTTCACATCCTTTCGGTTAAACGAAAAGGCATGGTAATCAATTTGTCGAACGCAAAAAAGAAGCCATAAATTATGTGCCGCACCTTGCGCAATTTCATAAAGGCCTTGCCGGTATTGGCGCTTCCCCTGGCGGCAGGGGCGCAATCGAACACGGTGCTGGGGCCTCCTGATCACCGCATCCGGGTGGCGATGTATGTGGTGTATGACTCGCCGCTGGTGATGGTGGCGGACAACCCGGAAGCGTACAAGAACCCGGACGGCAGGCCGGAGAGCCCGCTGGACTTCCTCGCAGGCGGGGTGCGCTATCGCGCCGAGATACTGCAGGACGGCAAGGATCGCGGCCACCTGGCCGCGAGCACGGCGCAGCCGGGCCAGAACAGCCGCATCAAACTGTCGCTGGCGGGCGGTGGTGGCGCGCTGGTGGTGTTGACGCCGTTGGCGGGCGCGCAGGCGCACAGGACTGCACCATGAGAACCGGCCGTCATATGCTCGCCCGCGCGATGGCGCTGGCGGCCGTACTGGCCGTTGCTGTGGCGGCGCGGGCGCAAAACGCCGGCCGCGAAGCCAACCCTGAGCAGCCTCGCTCCGGCCCGCCCCCCGGCGTCTACCAGCCTGCGCAACTGGCGGCCGATGACGTGCGCGCTTTCCCGGTTCCGCCGGGCGGATTTGCGGACGCGCGGGCAGGGGTGGCACAGGGCAGGGTGGAGGAGTTCAGCTACGATTCGCCGGTGACGGGCACGCGGCGCAAGGCCAATGTCTATCTGCCTGCGGGCTATAGCGCGGAGCGCCGCTATCCCGTGCTCTACCTGCTGCACGGCTTCGGCGGCACCCTGGACGACTGGCGCTACTATGTGCGTTCGAACGCCGTCCTCGACAACTTGCTCGCGGATGGCAAGGTGGTGCGGATGATCGTCGTCATGCCCAACGGGCGCGCGCGGGCGGACGACAAGCCGCCGCCGCCGGAACGCAGCTTCACGCCCGAGCATATTGCGGCCTTTGCCGCCTTCGAACGCGAGCTGATGGAAACGCTGATACCCGCCATCGACCGGCAGTACCCGACGCTGGCCGACCGCCAGCACCGGGCGATCGCTGGCCTGTCGATGGGCGGCGGCCAGGCATTGAACTTCGGCCTGGGTCACCAGGAAAGCTTCAGCTGGGTGGGCGGCTTCTCGTCGGCGCCGAATACCGCCGCAGCCGCCGTGCTGTTGCCCGATGCGGCGCGCGCGCGGACCCAATTGCGCATGCTGTATCTGTCGTGCGGCAGCCAGGACGGCCTGTTCCACATTTCGCAAGACTTCCACCGCTACCTCAAGTCCAGCGCCATCCCGCATGTGTGGAATGTCGACCCGTACAGTCACGACCGCGACAGCTGGGCTGAGAACCTGTATGACTTTGCCCAGCTGCTGTTCCGCTGACTAACGGTCATCGCCGGAATCGCCGATGTGGCAGCGCAGCGCTTTTGCGCCCCGATGCGATGCGCGGCGCGCCCTTCAAGCACGCCTGCCATTTCGAGGCCAGCCCATATGCCGACTATCTGCGCCGGATGGCCATGCGGCGCGCCGCGCGGCGCCCCTTTGTTGTTGGAGTACGACGAAGAGGGTTTCGATGGCACCAGCTGGCCTCAGTGCGCCGATCCTGTGCCGCAGGAATTGTCGCGCGAGCATGCGCCGGCGCGCCGAGCATACGATTTTTTGTTTTTACGTTGGTGAATTTGAGAATTGCTATTAGTTGATGCCGCAAGCAAAATTTGTACATCGCATTGTGATATCCAGCGATACAAAATGGGTCGCACGGCCTGAGAACAATGACGGAGATAAAATTGAAAGAATTTAAGAAAACGGCGATTGCCGCCGGCGTCGCCCAAGTGATGCTACTGGCCAGCGGCGCGGTATTTGCGCAAAGCGGCACCACACCCGCCGACAAGGACAAGGATGCCAATACCACCACGGTGATCGTGTCCGGCCAGCGCGCCGCGCTGGAGTCGGCATCGCAAATCAAGAAGAATTCGGATGAGATCGTCGATTCGATCGTGGCCGCCGACATCGGCAAGCTGCCGGACCGATCGGTGACCGAAGTGCTGCAGCGTATTCCGGGGGTGTCAATCGACCGCACCCAGATGCGCGCCGACCCGCTGCAAAGCGTGGGCGACGGCCACCAGCGCTTCGCCGCCGAGGGCACCGGCGTGTCGGTGCGCGGCATGAACTATGTGCGCTCGGAACTGAACGGGCGCGACTCGTTCTCAGCCAACGGCGGCCGCGCGCTGAGCTTTGAAGACGTGCCGCCCGAGCTGATGGCCGGGGTGGACGTCTACAAGAATCCGTCCGCCGAGCAAATCGAGGGCGCGATCGGCGGACTGGTCAACCTGCGCACCGCGCTGCCGTTCGACTATCCGGGCTTCAAGGCGGCAATGTCGCTGGAAGAATCGCGCGCCACCCGTAGCAACAAAAACAAGCCGGGCCTGTCCGGTCTGGTCTCGAACCGCTGGAAAACCCCGCTGGGCCAGTTTGGCGCGCTGCTCGACCTGGCGCATTCGGAAATTTCCACCGCCAGCGACAGCATGGGCATCAGCCCTTACATTCCACGCCTCGACCTGGTGCCCGGCCAGACCCGCTGGATCAGCCCGGGCGCGAGCTGGAGCTCGAACATTTTCAACCGTACCCGTGACGGCCTGTATGGCGCACTGCAATGGAAGAAAGACGATTGGTCTTCCTCGATGACCTACTTCAAATCGAAGTACAAGATGTACACCGAGGAGAGCGGCTTCTTCATGAGCACCACGCCGTCCACCCTGACCCTCGATCCGGGCGCGACCTTCGATTCCAAAGGGGCGCTGCTGACGGGCGTGCTGCACAACCCGGTCGACGGCGGTTTCGGCCTGAGCAACGGCATCGGTTTCGGTACCGACGCGCGCCAGTCGAGCCGCCGGGCCGACACCGCCGACCTGGCCTGGAACGTCGACTGGCGCGCCAACGACCAGTTGTCGTTCCGCGCCGATCTGCAGCACACGCGCGCCACCAGCCAGGCTTATGACAACACGGTCGGCCTGGGCGGCTTCATGCCCAAGGAAACGGTGGATCTGCGCACCTCGGTGCCGACCTATACCTTCGACGCCAGCGACCGCGCCTGGTTGGCCGATCCCCATAACTACTACTGGAGCTTCGCCCAGGAGCACCGCGACGCGGCGGTGGCCACCCAGAATGTGGCTCGCCTCGACGGCAAGTTCGTGTTCGATTCGCCGGTGCTGCACGACCTGCGCTTCGGCGTGCGCCTGACCGACCGCGATTCGGACACCCAGCGTACCCACGGCGGCAATGGTGGCAACGAGTGGCAGAACATCACCCAGGCCTGGTCGGTCGGCAACAGCTGGCAGCCCTACAACCACTTCGCGGTGGTGACCGATCCGCGCCTGAGCCAGACCAACTACGTCGCGCACAGCTTCGGCAACTTCTTCAATGGCACGCTGCCGGCGGCGCCGACCATCATCGTACCGACCCAGGCGGTGGTGACCAGCTCCTTCAACTCGGTGCCGTCGTCGTACCAGGAAATCCACAACTACGCCAACTATTACTGCGCCAACCCGCCCGCCAACGGCGATTGCACCGGCTGGAAGCCGTCGGTATTTGGCGGTCCAACCGATACCAACCTGCAGAAAGAGCGCACCAAGGCCGCCTACGCGCAGTTGCGCTTCGGCTTCGACGACTTGCGCTATCCGGTCGACGGCAATGTCGGCATGCGTGTGGTGAAAACCAATGAAAAGGCGACCGGCATGTTCGTCTTCAGCCCGCCGACCGGCACCCAGGTGCAGGGCGTGCCCACGATTGCGGGCGTGAACGAGATGCGCACGATCGAGCACGACTACAGCAACGTCTTGCCGAGCCTGAACCTGCGCATGAAGGCCAACGAGGAGCTGCAGTTCCGCTTCGCCGCCTCGAAAGGCATGTCGCGGCCGGACTTCTACCAGATGCAGCAGTACACCTCGCTGAACCTGCAGGCGAACACGCACACCGACCCGGTGACCAAGCAGAGCGTGCTCGATTCGATCGACTACAAAGGCGACAATGCCGGCAACCCGCTGCTCAAGCCGGTCTTGTCGAACAACGTGGACTTGACGGCGGAGTGGTACTCCGGCAAAGGCAGTTCGCTGACGCTGTCGTTGTTTAACAAGCACATCAAGGACATCATCATCCAGCGCACCGTGATCAACAGGCTGACCGACTCCAGTGGCGCGACGCATGACTTCCTGACCAACGGGCCGGCCAACGGCGCCGATGGCCGCGCCTACGGCGCCGAGGTGGGCTTCCAGCATTACTTCGACAATGTGCCTGACTGGCTGAAGGGCATCGGGGTGCAGGGCAACTACACCTATATCCGCAGCAAGCAGGATATGCACGCCCCGGCCGGGCTGTGGTGCACGCCGAAAGGTACGCTGGACTCGGCCACCCTGATCGCCCTGGCCGGCTGCGACACCGACGGCCACGTGCTGGGCTCGTTGCCGATGCAGGGCATGTCGAAGAACGCCGCGAACTTTGCCCTGCTGTACGACAAAGGGCCGTGGTCGGCGCGTCTGGCCTATGCATGGCGGTCGGACTACCTGCAGGGCATCAATCTGTTCGGCAGCAACGGCAGCGATGGCGTCGACCTGAACCCGGACAGCCCGAACCGGGGCCAGCCAAGCTCGGCGAACTACGCGCTGCCGCTGTGGGGCGGAGCATACGGCCAGGTCGACTTTGGCCTGCAGTACAAGGTCAACGACAGGATCGGTGTGTCCTTTGACGTCGGCAACCTGACCAACGCCATGTACAAGCAGTACGTGCAGCAGCAGATCGGCCTGAAGGAGCACTTTGCCAACTTCACCGGCCGCAGCTACTACCTGAAGGCGCATTACACGTTCTAAGTTGATGTCGCATCAGCCTCTTGCGGCCCGGCACGGCCGCGGGAGGCTTTTTCTTTGTTCGCCAAGGAACAACTGGAGCGACGACCCGACCTATGACGTGACTTATTGAGCAAGGAGTAGCTGAGATGAACGAGCAAGCGATTGGTAAAATTGTCATCGTCGGCGGCGGCACCGCCGGCTGGATGAGCGCTGCGGGACTGGCGCGTGTGCTGGGAGCATCGTGCCAGATCACGCTGGTGGAGTCGCCGGAAATCGGCACGGTGGGCGTGGGCGAAGCGACATTGCCGACGCTGCCGTATTTCAACCGCTCGCTCGGCATCGACGAGACGGACTTCATCCGCAAGACGCAGGCGACCTTCAAGCTAGGCATCGAGTTCAAGGACTGGGGCCAGGTTGGCAAGCGCTTCTTCCACGGCTTCAGCGACTACGGTCCGCCGGTCCAGGGCCGTTCGCCCTATCTGCACTGGATGCGGCTGGCGCGCGAATTCAAGGACATGCCGCCGTTCGAGGAATGGTCGATCACGGCGATGATGGCGCGCCGGCAGCGCTTTGCGCCGCCGTTCGAGCTGGTGCCGGGCGCCGGGCCGGCCTATTCCTACGGCTACCATTTCGACGCCGGGCTGTACGCGGCCTATCTGCGCGAGTACGCCACGCAGCGCGGCGTGCAGCGCGTGGAAGGCATGATCACCGAGGTGGAACAGCATCCCGAAACGGGCTTCATCACCGCCGTCAAGCTGCGCGACGGCCAACGCATCGAGGGCGAGCTGTTCATCGATTGCTCGGGCTTCCGCGGCCTGCTGATCGAGGGCGTGTACCAGGCCGGCTACGACGACTGGAGCGCCATGCTGCCCTGTAACAGCGCGCAGGCGGTGCCGTGCGCCAAGGGCGAGCAGATCACGCCGTACACCATCTCGACCGCGCGCCCGGCAGGGTGGACCTGGCGCATCCCGCTGCAGCACCGCACCGGCAACGGCTACGTGTACTGCGACGGCTTCACTTCCGATGCGCAAGCGGGGCGGCTGCTGCTCGACAATCTGGACGGCGAAGCGCTGGGCGAGCCGCGCCAGCTGCGCTTTACCGCCGGGCGCCGCCGCAAGTCCTGGATCAAGAACTGCGTTGCGGTCGGGCTGTCGGGCGGTTTCCTGGAGCCGCTCGAGTCGACCAGCATCAACATCATCGAAAACGCGGTGGGCTGGCTGGTGCAGTTCTTCCCGGACCGCAGCTTCCGTCCCGAGCTGGCGAACGAATTCAACCGCCTGGTGTCGGAGCGCTACGCGTACGTGCGCGACTTCATCATCCTGCACTACAAGATCACCGACCGCAGCGACTCCGAGTTCTGGCGCTATTGCGCCAACATGCCGATTCCGGACACGCTGCGGCATCAGATCGAACTGTTCCGCGAAACCGGCCATGTCATGATTTACGACCAGCAGGGTTTCCGTGAACAGTCCCACCTGGCGATCCTGACCGGGCTCGGCGTGCAGCCCAAGGCGTACGATCCGCTGGCGGAGCTGCAGGATCTGCGCCAGGTGCAGGCCCACTTCTGGAATCTGCGCAATGCGATCGCGCGCGCGGTGGACGGCATGCCGGACCACGCGCAGTTCGTGCACAAGCACGTGGCGGCCGCTCCGGTCCGGCAGACCGCCGCATAGGCCGTGCTGATGCGGTGTCGTGGCAGATTTCATTTCCGTATTTGCCCATTTTAGTAATTGTGAGGCCCGCCCGGCGTACGTATGCTGCGGGCACTATCCATCCATTGTGTGAGGTGTAAATGCGTGTTCGTCATCAATCGCCTGAGCTGAGCGCTCGGATTCGCCGGCTGGCCGGTCTGTCGGCCATGGTGCTGCTGGGCGAGCCGCGCCAGCTGCGCTTTACCGCCGGGCGCCGCCGCAAGTCCTGGATCAAGAACTGCGTTGCGGTCG
>NZ_JBGLYQ010000077.1:0-18781 GCF_047304105.1 Duganella sp. Dugasp56 | reverse complement strand
CGGTGGGGGCGGCGGACCGGCGCCGGGGCCGGCCCCATCCCCGACACCCACGCCGGCACCTGCGCCCACGCCAACCCCGACGCCGACGCCAACGCCGACGCCGGCGCCAACGGCGGCCGCCAGCTGGAAAAGCGTGAAGTGGGGCGGTGGCGGCTATGTCTCCGGCCTGATCTTCCATCCGACCTCCGCGAATGTGCTGTACGCACGGACCGATATCGGCGGCGCCTACCGCTGGGACCAGGCCGCCTCGGCCTGGACGCCGGTCACCGACGGCTTGGGTTTCGGCGCGGCCGAGAGCCGCTTCCACGGCATCGAAAGCATCGCCCTCGATCCGAACAACGACCAGCTGGTCTACATGATGACCGGCATGTACACGTTCGAGGGCAACGGCCGCCTCTATATCTCCAGCGACCGCGGCGACCACTGGACCCACGTCGACGTGCCGTTCGCGATGGGCGGCAACAACCCCGGCCGGGCCATGGGCGAACGCCTGATGGTCGATCCGAACAAGCCGTCCATCCTGTTCTACGGCTCGCGCACTGCCGGCTTGTGGAAGAGCGGTGATGCGGGCCAGAGCTGGAGCCAGGTCAGTTCGCTGTCCCCGCTCAAACTGAGCCCGGATCAGATCAGCGCCGCGGGCGGCGGGATGGGGATCGACCTGGTGCTGTACGACACCGGGACCAAGGGCAGCGGCAGCGCTACCCAGACCATCTACGCCGCCATCGCGCCGGACTATGCCGGCGCGGCGGGACTGAGCTCCAGCCTGTACAAATCCGGCAACGGCGGCGCCAGCTGGACGCCAGTGCCGACGCCGGTGTCTGGCTACCACATCCCGCACATGGTGCGCGCCGCGGACGGCATGTTCTACGTCGTGTTCACCAAGGATGCCGGGCCGGGCGCCGGCGGTCCCGGCCGCTTCTACAAGTTCGACGGCAGCAACTGGACCCTGCTGAAGAGCGAGGATCCGCTGAACGGCACCAACTTCGGCCTCGGCGGCGTGTCGGTCTACGGCAGCGGCGCGACCACCCGTATCGCGCTGGGCGTGAGCAATTCCTGGGGCAGCTGGAGCGGCCAGCAGATCGTGCAGCTGTCCGACGACGGCGGCCAGACCTGGCGCGAAATCGAAGCCACCATGCCGGGCGAAACCGCCTCCGGCTGGGTTGACGATGTCGAGATCGATCCGTTCAACCGCGACCACATCCTGCACGTGCACGGCGGCGGCATCGTCGAGACCAGGAACGCCTCGGCGGCCACGCCAAGCTGGAGCGGCGCGGTCGCCAATATCGAGGAAACCGCGACCCTGGCCCTGGCGGTGGGGCCGGCCGGCGCACCCTACAAGTTCATCAACAGTGCGGGCGACATCGGCACCTGGGTCGAGACCGACCTCGGCACCAAGCCCGGCATGGGGCCCACCAGCAACTGGAGCAACGGCAACGCCGCCGACATGGCATGGAACGATCCGCTGTATATCGCCGGCACGGGCGTAGCCAACTGGTCCGGCGCGGGCGGCTTCGGCTTCTGGTCCGGCGACGGCGGCAAGACCTGGTCGAACTTCGCGACCCTGCCTGCCGGCGCGCAGGCCAATACCAGCAACGCCGGGAACCTGGCGGTTCCGTCGCGCAACAACGTGGTCTGGGCGCCGGCCAACTCGGTACCGTCCTACACCACCAATAGCGGCGCGAGCTGGGCCGCGACCAACCTGCCGGCGCTTGCCGTGGTGGGACAGAACTGGGACCGCGGCTATCGCCTGGCCGCCGACCGCAAGAATCCGAACAAGGTCTATGCCTACGATTCGGGCGGCGCGGCCTGGGCCACGGCGGGCAAGGTCTACGTCTCGACCGATGGCGGCCATACCTTTGCGCTGAGCCAGGGCTCGGTGGCGGCGGGCCTGGCGCCCAACGCCTGGGGCAGCACTTCGATGGCGGTCAACCCCAACGCCGAAGGCGACCTCTGGCTGGCCGACGGCAACACCGTGTACCACTCGCTGGATGCGGGCGCGAACTGGACCAAGCTCAACGGTTTTGCCAGCGCCAACGGCACGCAGGGCGCCAGCATCGTGGCCCTTGGCAAGGCGGCCTCCGGCGCTGCGTACTCGGCCGCGGTCTACGTGGTGGGGGCCATGAACGGCGTGTGGGGCATCTACCGCTCCGATGACGGCGGCGCCAACTGGACCCGCTTCAACGACGATGCGCATCAGTACGGCGGCATCGGCGTGCTGGCGGCGGACCAGAACATCTACGGCAGGATCTACTTCTCCGGCACCGGCCGCGGTCTGATCTACACCAATTAATTTCGCCTGCTGCCAGGTCGGCGCCGCGCGCGGCAACCGGCTTGCGCATGGCGCGCGGTTGCCGGCAACGGAGGCCCCGCGCCTCCGTTTTTTTCAAGGTGTCCGAAACCCGGTGTCAGGTCTGACATTCCATGCCCTGAGTGTGGCTGGTGAGGGAAAGAAACTGTTATGATGCGGCATCGCAGCCGGCAAAATAGCCGGCGCGGGAAGACAGTTCGGGACCGTATCGTATGCATGAATTCTACAAGAAGGCGCTGCTCGCGTTCATTTTCCTGGTCATTGCCGACGCGCTGGTGGCGTGTATGCTGGTGTATCAAAGTTATCTGTCGCTGTCCTTGCTGCCGGCAAAGAACGAAGACGCGCGCTGGCACTACGACACCTATACCGACGTCGCCACCGGCGGGTCCTCGACGGTGCGCATGCATGACGGCTCGCGCGAGCGCATGCGGTTTGACTTCCGGTTGACCAACCAGGACCATTTTCCCTTTGCGTCCGCCCAACTCATGTTTGATGACGGCAAGGGGAAGCTGGCGCATGCGGATTGGTCGAAGTATGCAACGGTGACCTTCCTGGCCAAATGTGCGCCGGCCAACTCGATGTTCCTCGGGATTTCCACCCTGGACGAGAAATTCTCCAAGCCAGGCGATTTCCTGACCTACCGCTCGCCCGGCACCTATTTTTCCTGCACCGAACAGGGTGTGTCGGTATCGCTGGACCTGAACCGTTTCACCCAGCCCGACTGGTGGTTCGCGGCGATGAAACTCGAATTGTCGCAGCAGGCCTACAAGCTGGACCATGTGGCAAAAATGCTGTTCGGGACCAGTGGCAACAGCCCCCGCAACAGGAACTCCTACCTGGAAATCAGCGAGCTGACTTTGCATGGACGCGATTACCGTTATCTGGTGGCGCTGGCGATTGTCATCGTGTCCAGCCTGACCATCTTTGCCATCTGGTTTTTCCTGGCGCATACGCGCGCGCTGACGGCAAGCATGGATTCGAAAATGAAAAAGGACCTGCCCTTGATGGCGTATCGCCAGTTGACGCTGGAGCCTTATAAAGACAAAGAAAAAGCGTCCATATTGCGGTTTATTGCGACCAATTACACGGACCCCGAGCTGGATCTGGAACGCGTCATGAATGAAACTGGCGTCAACCGCAATAAAGTAAACGAAGTCCTGAAATCCGAACTGGACATGACATTCACCAGTTACCTGAATAAACTCCGGCTGACCGAGTCCGCCCGGTTATTGGCCGAGGCAAGCAGCGCAGCGGTGGCGGAAATCGCCTATTCGGTAGGTTACGCTAACGTGTCGTATTTCAATAAGCTGTTCAAGGAAGAATACGGCTGCACGCCGAAAGCTTTCCGCTCCATTGCAAAGCAGCAAGCACCCGCATCGCCCCCGCTGGCTTCCCCCGTCGATGCCTCGGCCTGAGCATTCGCACTCTTTGCGGAACCAATCGATGAAGGGCAGCCGATGCGGCTGCCCTTTTTTCATTCCATATCCAAACCGCCTGATGGCTTGGCCGTTGCGCTCTGCGCGTCCATGGCGACGTTTGCCGGAAGCATGTCGCCGACACGCGTCGCCGCGCCCATGACAAGTTGACCCAGGAACACCTCGTTGTAGAGGCAGAAGCGCTCGTGGCTGAACACGAGCGTCATGCTGCCCGCGACGGTCCCGTCGCGGTACAGGATCGGGGCTGCCACGCCATCGACGCCGTAGTCCAGTTCGCCGTGCGACACCCAATACCCATGGTCTTTGATTGTCTGCATGTGTACTTTGAAACTTTCCCAGTCGGGCCCGATAGCGCCGACATCCGCTTCGTGCTGATGCATTTTCCAAATTCGCTTCAGGCGCGCCTGCTTCAGGTGGGCCAGGATGACTTTGGAACTCGCGCTGCGGAAGGTGGGCACGGCCTTTCCGCGGCTGTAGGTCAGGGCCAGCTCCCTGTCGTCGCCCTCCTGATGAATGTTGATGATCTGGCTGTCGTAGATGGTTGCAAGCAGGCCGATGCCGCCGGTACTGGCGACCAGTTCGGCCAGGACGTCGCGACCGATATTCAGCAGCGGGTCGGTCTCCCGGATCTGATAGTCCAGCTGGATGATGCGGGGCCCGAGCCCATACGCCCCCATGTTGCTAACGAGTAATCCTACCTCCATTAATTCCTTGATATAGCGATAGCACGTCGTGCGCGTGAGTTTCAGCTCGTCCGCGATGGTGTCGGCGGTCAGTGCGGTGTGTTCCTTCGAGAACAACCCAAGTATGGAGAGCATCCGGGTGAGACTTGACATATAGGAAGGTGGCGAGGCGTTGGTGGGAGGGTAATGTTGGCTATTGTACTGCGCCGGAGTCCCTTCGGCTGGGGGCTGTTTATTTATAGTTTCAAATTGTGGGATTGCGACAAGTGTTGTTTTGCGGTCCACGCCTCTGACACCGCGCAACGCGCCGACTTCACGATGTGCTGATTTGGGATAACGCTCGGAACGTCCAAGGCCTAGACTCACTTCAATAGCACTAGCCTGTAATCAAGGAGTCTCGCATGGCCTACCAGGATTCTCGTTTTTGGCATCCGATGATGCATCCCGCCGCAATGAAGGAGCGTGAACCGCTGCGCATCGTTCGTGGCGAAGGCTGCCATGTATTCGACGATGCAAACCGAGAATTCGTCGACGCGGTCGCAGGGTTGTGGAATGTGAACGTCGGGCACAACCGCCCGGAGGTCAAAGCGGCGATCACCGCGCAACTGGACGAACTCGAGTACTTCCAGCTCTTCGATGGCGTGTCGCATCCCCGCGCGGAGGAACTCTCGGCGGAACTGGTCCGCATGCTGGCGAAGGAGGGCATGCAACGCGTCTTCTACGGCTCCAACGGTTCCGACGCGACGGAAACGGCGCTCAAGCTGGCGCGCCAGTACTGGAAGATCGCGGGGCAGGCCGAACGCACCAAGTTCATCGCGCTGAAGCAGGGCTATCACGGCAGTCACTTTGCCAGTGCCGCGCTCAACGGGAACGCGGTCTTCCGGCGCAGCTACGAGCCCAATATGCCCGGCTGCTTTCATGTGGAAAATCCCTCGGTGTATCGCAATCCGTTCACCACCGACCCGGAAGAGCTGGGACGCATCTGCGCCATGCTGCTTGAGCGCGAAATCGAGTTCCAAGGTCCTGCCACGGTGGCCGCCTTCATTGCGGAGCCGGTCCAGGGCGCCGGCGGCGTGATCGTCCCGCCGGCGAACTACTGGCCAATGGTGCGCGCCGTTTGCGACAAATATGGGGTCTTGCTCATCGCTGATGAAGTCGTCACCGGTTTCGGCCGTACGGGCAATCTGTTCGGCTCACGCGGTTGGGGCGTGAAACCCGACATCATGTGCTTCGCCAAGGGAATCACGTCAGGGTATATCCCACTGAGCGCGACGGCGCTCAATGCGCGCGTGGCGCAGGCCTTCGACGACAGCGCCGACGCCTCCGGCGCCATCATGCACGGCTACACGTATTCCGGCCATCCCGTCGGCTGCGCCGCCGCGCTCGCGAGCCTGAAAATCGTGATCGAGGAAGAATTGCCGGGCAACGCGGCAAAACAAGGAGGCTACCTGCTGACGGCGCTGCAATCCTTCGTCGGCCGATTCGAGGCTATCGGCGAGGTGCGCGGCAAGGGGTTGATGCTGGCCATCGATCTGGTCAATGACAGGCAGACCCGCGAGCCGGTCAGCCCGACCTCCGGATACGCCTATGCCGTCGCGGAAGCCGTGCGCAAGCACGGCGTCATCGTCCGCCCCGTCGGCAGCCAAATCATTCTATCGCCGCCACTGGTGATCCAGCGCGAGGATGTGAACCGCATCGTCGAGGCGCTGGAGGCCGGTTTTAAAACAGTGCCATTTAACCGCACATAATTCATTCGGAGTTCTCATGACGTTAAACCTCAAGCATTTCATCGACGGCCAGTCCGTCGATGCCTCCGACCGGGCGACGATGAATCTCGTCAGCCCCGTCACCGAACAGGCTTTTGCAACGGCCGCAAGCGGCACCAGGGAGGACGTGGACCGCGCCGTCGCGGCTGCGCGTGCGCAACTCGACGGCGGGGCGTGGAGCCAGTTGCCCGCCGCCGCGCGCGGCAAGCTGATGAATCGCCTGGCCGACCTGGTCGAACGCGATGGCAAATTATTGGGCGACATGGATGCCCAATGCATCGGCCGCTCGCCGATGGAGCCGCAGATGATGGACGTGCCCAATGCCGTCGGCACGCTGCGCGCGGCGGCCGGCTGGGCCGACAAGCTCGAGGGACGCACGATCCCCACCGGCGGCTATATGGGCGTGAAGACGCTCTCCTATACCCGGCTTGAGCCGGTCGGCGTGGTGGGCGCCATCGTTCCCTGGAACGCGCCGTTGATGATCACCAGCTGGAAGCTCGCCTCGCTGCTGGCCGCCGGATGCACCGTGGTGATCAAGCCGTCGGAGGAGACCCCGCTGTCGGCCCTGCACCTGGCCGCCTTGTGCAAGGAGGCCGGCTTCCCGGACGGCGTGGTGAACGTGGTGACGGGATCGGGCGCGGTGGTCGGCAGGGCGCTGTGCGAGCACCCCGACGTCGACAAGATCACCTTCACCGGCAGTCCCGACGTCGGGCGGGAGATCCAGCGCGTGGCCGGTTCGATGTTCAAGCGCGTCACCCTGGAGCTCGGCGGCAAGAGCGCGCAGATCGTGTTTGACGACGCGTCGATCGACGATGCCGTGCGTGGTTGTGCTTTGGGCCTGTTTGTCAACCAGGGCCAGGTGTGCGCGGCGGGAACGCGCATCCTGGTTCAGCGCGGCGTCGCCAAGCGCTTTACCGAAGCCCTGGTACAGGCCGCGTCCCGGGTGCGGGTGGGCGATCCCGCGCAGCCGGGTGTGACGATGGGGCCGGTGGCCAAGAAAGGGCAGTTCGAACGCGTCAACCGCTACATCCAGCAGGGCATAGACGAGGGCGCGACGGTATTGGCGGGCGGCGTATCCGTGCACGAACGCGGATGGTTTGTCCGCCCGACCATCTTCGGCAATGCCGGCAATCAGATGAGCATCGCCCGCGAGGAGATTTTCGGACCGGTCGGCACCGTGATCGAGTTCGATACCGAAGAGGAAGCGATCGCCATCGCCAACGATTCGAGCTACGGCCTCGCGGCGACCGTCTGGACCACGAATCTGGCGCGCGCCCACAAGGTGGCGCACGCGGTCAAGGTGGGGGCGGTCGGGGTGAACTGCTGGAGTCCCCTCGATCCGAACCTGCCGTGGGGCGGCGTGAAGACCAGCGGCATCGGACGCGAGTGCGGCCTGACGGGCGTGCTGTCGTACACGGAAGAGAAAGTGATCACGGTGCTGCTGCCTTGATCCGCATACGTCTTATGGAGGTGGTTTGATGATCTTGAAAAATACTCGTGAGCGCTTCGGCACCGTCGCCAAGACCTTCCATTGGTCGATGGCCATCGCGTTCATCGCAGCCTACGTGATTGTGTACTACGTGATCTGGTTTATCGACCCGGAAACGAGCATCAAGCCACCGCTGTTCGGCATGCAAACGGATGACACGTTGGTGATCCCGCTGCTCAACCTTCATTGGGTGCTGGGTGTCGCGGTCGGGGTCCTGGTCGTTCCACGGCTGCTGTGGAGGATATGGAGCCCGGCGCCGGATCCGGTGCCCGGATCGCGGATGGAACACCAAATGGCGCGCCTCGCCCACTGGGGCCTCTACCTTCTCATGATCATGATGCCGGTGACCGGATACATGAATACCAACGACCCGACGAATTTTGGCGTCTTTGTTGTGCCGGCGTTCAAGGACACTTCCCTGTATCACTGGATAGCGGCCGAATTCGCGCTGTCCTGGAAGGACGTTGAAACGCCGATGGAAGCGGTCCATCGTTTCCTGGGGCATTGGGTCGCATGGGTAGTCGTCGCATTGCACGCATCCGCAGCGTTGTTCCATCATTTTGCGCGGCGGGACGACACCTTGACCCGCATGCTGCCGGGCGCAGGGACGCCCCCGAAACTGGATTAGCGGCAGCCCCCTTTGTATGTCGCAAGCTAATGAATTTAAGGAGATTTCAGATGATTTACCGACCTACCTCGCATGCTGGTTTCAAGATGAGTTTGATGGCCGCGTGTGCTTCCATCGCTCTGATGGCGGCGCGCCCGTCGACCGCCGCCGACGCCTCCATGCTGGATAAGACACTCACCCCTTCCGGCGCTGAAAAAGCGGGGAACAAGGACGGCACGATACCCGCCTGGCAGGGCGCGGAGCCGGCCTTGCCCGGCTGGAGCTGGGGCAAGCCGCGGCAAGAGTACTGGAAGAACAAGGGCGAAAAGGCGTTGTTCTCCATCGACGCCAGCAACGCGGATAAATATGCGGACAAGTTGTCGGCGGGGCAGCTGGCTATGCTCAAGCAGATCAAGGGCTACCGCATGGATGTCTATCCGACCCATCGCGTATGCGGCGTGCCGGATTTTGTCGCCGCGAACACGAAGAAGAACGTCGGCACCGCGAAACTCGGCCCGGATGGATGGAGCCTGAAGGAAGCCTATGTGCCGGGATATCCATTCCCGATTCCTTCCAGCGGCGTCGAGGCGATGTGGAACTCGAAAATGCGCTACCGCGGCGTCGGCATCAATTACAAGAATCTCACCACGGCGGCCTCGCCGCGGCGCGGATCCGACGAGTGGATTAAGGCCGGTTCGGACCAGACCGTGTTCCTGCCTTCCGGAGTCAAGGGATCGACCCTGCTCTCGACCCTGCCGCCGGTGGAGTTTTATGTCTACTTCGCCTATAACACGCCGACCGCGCTGGCCGGGCAGTCGCTGGCCATCACCCAGTACCTGAATCAAGCGGAGAACGAGACGTTCTACTACTTCCCGGGGCAGCGCCGGGTTCGACGCATGCCGTCGTATTCACATGACGCGCCGCAGATCGGGTTTGAAAACCAGTACACCCTGGACGAGCCCCAGGTGTTCAACGGCGCGCTGGACCGCTTCGACTGGAAGCTGGTCGGCAAGAAGGAAGTATACGTGCCGTATAGCGCGTTCGGCGCCTACGATTTCCGCGCGAAGTTCGAGGATGTCGCACAGCGCGATTTCATCGAGCCGGGCCACCGGCGCTATGAGCTGCACCGGGTGTGGGTGGTCGAGGCGACGGTCAAGGCCGGCATGCGCCACTCGGCGCCGAAACGAACTTTCTACCTGGATGAGGACAGCTGGGCGGCGCTGCTTGCCGATGACTATGACGGCCAAGGGAAGCTGTCCAAGGCCCGCGAGGGTTTCCAGATCCCCGTCTACGAGACCGGCAGTTGCGACGTGATGGCTTTTGTGCAGCACAACCTCACGGAAGGCCGCTACGTCTTCGATATCTCTTCAGTCGGCGCAGGACAGGACGTGCAGTGGGTGACCGAGCCGAATGGTCCCCGCTACAAGGCGGGATTCTATACATCGGAAAACCTCCGCGCCATCAGCGAGCGCTAACGGACATTTCCTCGGTGCGTACCAAACTGTCCTTTTAGGGAAAAAATCATGAAAAAAATAAATCCGCCGCTGTTCTGCACGATCGCCGCCCTGGCCATGTACGCCGATGCGGCGAACGCCACCACCTTCGGCACGGAAGCGATCACCGGCAGCATCGATTCGACGGTGTCCATCGGGACCGGGGTGAGGGCCGGCAACCCCTCGTGCGGCCTGATACTCAGCGGCGCCACGGGAGCGGGAGCGCCGGCGGGCTGCCTGGCGCCCACCTCCGCGCTGGGTGATCAGGGAGACCTGAACTACGCCAAAGGGGACCGCTTCACCACCTTCCTGAAGGGCACCCATGAGGTGTTGCTCAAGATGCCGGCCGAGGACGTGACCTTTATGACGCGTGTGCTCTGGACGAAGGATATTTCCTCGACCCACACCACCGGATATACCAGCGCGGCGGACCCGGGACAGCCCGCGGTCTCCAGCGGACTCTCGGACGCTGCGCGCGACGATCTGCGCTTCAAGGCGCGCCTGCTTGATTTCTGGGTCAGCAAATCCTTCGACCTGGGCGATCAGCGGGCGCGCGTTCGTGTCGGCAACCAGGTCATCAGCTGGGGTGAAAACCTGTTCCTGTCGGGCGGGATCAATAGCACCAACGCGGTCGACATCATGAAGCTGTCCCAGCCCGGCACGCAATTGAAGGAGGCGATCTTGCCCGCGCCCATGGCCAGTTTCGCCACCGGCCTGGGGCATGGCTTCAATTTCGAGGCCTACGTCCAGGCCAAATGGAATGAAAGTTATTTCCCCCCGACCGGCAGCTACTGGTCGGACGTCAACGGCCTGGGAAAGGGCGATTCCGCCTATGGACTGACCACCACCAAGGCGCGCAACGGCGGACAGTGGGGCGCCTCGCTGCGTTACCAGCCGGCGGGAACCCAGATGAATCTCGGCCTGTACGCGATGAATTATCACGACAAGGCACCGGCCTTCAGTTTCAATACCCACGACACGGGCGTGGTGGGATGGACTTTTCCTGAAGACCGCAAGCTCTTTGGCGCCAGCTTGAATTTCCCGCTGGGCGATTGGGCGATCGGTTCGGAATTGTCATACCGTCCCCGGGACGCCGTGGCCTTGAATTCCGCTGTCAGCGGATGCGCATCGCAGAACGGCAATTGCTGGGTCGATAATCATAAGGCGCAGGCCGCCCTCACGGGCTTGTATTCGGCGACACCGAGCAACGCCAAGGGCTTGCTCGACTTCCTCAAAGCCGACACCGCCACGCTGATGGTCGAGGCGGTGGGGATCTACTATCCCGGCTTGAAACAGACGTACGCCGGCGATCCGATATCGGCCGGTGGATGGGGCTGGGGGCAGGAGACCAATCCGCTCGGGACACCCAGGCCGGTGGGCACCAAGGCCTCCTACGGCTGGAATTTCGACTTCAGCTGGGTGTACGACGGGACCCTCGTGCCAGGCTGGCAGGTGGTGCCGGAGGTGTACTACTTCCAGGCCTTGAAGGGCCGTACGCCCAACAGCGCGGGCACTTTCATGGAAGGGGCGAAATCGGCCAATCTCACCGTTTCGTTCATCAAGAATCCGGCCAGCTGGCAGGCGGCGGTTAACTATTCGAAGTTCTGGGGCGGCTCCACCGTCTTCGATCAGCCGTATCGCGACCGTAGCTTCGTCGGCATCACCGTGTCCAGGAACTTCTAACTACCATGCGTATTGATCACGAAATATCCGGCAAGGAGGGATGGCTGATACGCGCTGTGTGGCGGCTGGAGACCTCTGTCTTCAGCCATCGCCTGCCGATCCTGGCCGGCCTGCTCGCGCTGACCGTCCTGATGGCCTGGTTTGGCATGCAGCTCCATATGGATGCCGGCTTTGAAAAGCAATTGCCGATTGGTCATGAGTACGTCCAGACGTTCCAGCAATATCGGGCCGATGTCCTGGGCGCCAACCGGTTGACGGTGGTCGTCAAGGCGCGCAAGGGGACTATCTGGACACCCGCCGCGCTGACCAGGCTCTACGAGGTGACGCAGGCGGTTTCGTTTCTTCCGAACATAGAGCGGCTGGGTGTCCAATCGCTGTGGACGCCGAACAGTTTCGTCAACGAGATCACGGAGGAGGGCTTTCGCGCCGATCCGCTGATCGACGGCACGATCACGCCGGAACGCCTCGATCCCGCGATTATCGCCAAGATACGGCAATCGGCGATCCAGGGTGGATTTGTCGGCACGCTGGTGGCGCGCGACGGCAGCAGCGCGATGATCACGGCGGAGCTGATCGAGTTCGACGCCAACGGCCAGAAGCTGGACTATGTCGCCTACAACCGGCAAATGGAGGACAGCATCCGCCGCAAGTTCGAAGACGCGAATTATGAAATCCAGATCATCGGCTTCGCCAAGCAGATCGGCGAGATCGCCGACGGCGCTTCCTCGGTGCTGGGATTTTGCGCCATCGCGCTGCTGCTGACCGCGCTGGCGGTGTATTGGTACTGCCACTCCGTCAAGCTCACGTTGCTGCCTATCGCTTGTTCGCTGACTTCGCTGGTATGGCAATTCGGCACCTTGAAGTTGCTGGGATTCGGACTGGACCCGCTCGCGGTGCTGGTGCCGTTCCTGGTATTCGCCATCGGTGTGTCGCACGGCGTACAGCAGATTAATTTCATTGTCCGCAGGATCTCGCAAGGCCGCACGGTGTTGGATGCTTGCCGGGACAGCTTCACCGGCCTGCTGATTCCAGGCACGCTCGCGCTGGCCACCGCGCTGGTCTCGTTCGTCACGCTGTTGCTGATACCCATTCCGATGGTGCGCGAACTGGCGATCGCGGCGTCGTTCGGCGTCGCCTACAAGATCGTCACGAACCTGCTGATGTTGCCGCTGGCCGCTTCGTACATCCGTTTCAACGCGATGTTTGCTGCCGGAACGATACGCCGGCGCGATGACCGCGCCAAGTGGCTGAGGTTCCTCGCACGCATCGCCGTACCCCGGAATGCCCTGGTGACCTTGATGGTGGCGGCCGTGGTGCTTGGATGCGCGGTCTGGCAAAGCCGCGACCGCGTGGTCGGCACCCTGCAGGCCGGCGCGCCCGAATTGCGCGCGGACGCCCGCTACAACCGCGACGCCTGGTCCGTCGCGTCGAACTACGACACGGGACTGGATTGGCTGACCGTGGTCTTTGAAGCGCCGGTGCATACGTGCGACAACGTGGCGCTGGGGGTGTTCCAGGATCAGTTCTCCTGGGCGATGCAGCCGGTCGCGGGCGTTCTGTCCGTGGAGTCGTACTCCGGCAAGCTGCGCCAATACAACGAAGGCTATAACGAGGGCAACCCCAAGATGAACGTGGTGCCCATCGACGCCGCGAACTACGCGGCCTTGTCCACCGAGGTCGCCAGGGTGCGCGGCGCGATGCGCAAGGATTGCAGCATGACGGCGGTGCACCTGTACCTCACCGACCACAAGGCGGCAACCATCAACCGGGTGATCGCACAGGTGAAGGCCTTCCGCGACACGCATCCGACTAACATCGCGACCATCCGCCTCGCGGCCGGGAACGCCGGCGTGCTGGCCGCCGTGAACGACGAGCTGGAGCGTAGCGAATTGCCGATGATGCTATACGTCTATGCCGCGATCATTATTCTGGTGTTCGTGGTGTATCGCGACCTGCGGGCGGTGGTGTCCTGCTGCGTACCGCTGACCATCGGGACCTTTATCGGCTATTGGTTCATGAAGGAACTGCAAATCGGCCTGACCGTGGCCACGCTGCCGGTCATGGTGTTGGCGGTGGGCATCGGTGTCGATTACGCGTTCTATATCTACAACCGCCTGCAGTTGCATCTGGCCGGCGGTCAGACGATCACCAAGGCGCTTGAAAACTCGTTGCTGGAAGTCGGTGTCGCGACGATCTTCACCGCGGTCACGCTTGCCATCGGGGTGGCGACCTGGTCCTTCTCGGCGCTGAAGTTCCAGGCGGACATGGGCAAGCTGCTTGCGTTCATGTTCATGGTCAATATGCTGACGACCATGACGGTATTGCCCGCGCTGGCCGTCTGGCTCGATCGTCTGTTCCCGCGCCGGTCGCCGCCGCGCGTTCCTGGTCTCTTGACTCATTAAGGGTATGACGATGTTTTTTACAAAGAACCGAATCGCCGGCGCCGCGATTGCCGCCTGGCTTGCGCTTGGGGTAGCCGATGCCGGCTTCGCCGCCGACGCCGCCTTGCGTCCGGAGCCGGCCGTGCGCGCCGCGCACGCCGCCACCGCGACGACGCTCGATGCCGCTTGGGCCGGAACGCGTGTTGTCGCGGTCGGCGATCATGGCGTGGTCGAGCTATCCGACGACCAGGGATTGAGTTTTCGCCAGGCGCGCTCGGTCCCGGTGAGCACGATGCTCAATTCCGTGAGTTTTGCCGATGCCCGGTCGGGCTGGGCGGTTGGCCACTGGGGCGTGATTCTTCACACCCGGGACGGAGGCGAAAGCTGGGAGCTTCAGCGCCTGGCGGCCGACGAGGATCGCCCGCTGTTCGCGGTCCATTTCTTCAATGCCCGCGAAGGCGTCGCGGTCGGCTTGTGGTCGCTCGTGCTGGTGACGGAGGATGGCGGCAAGACGTGGCAGAAGCAGACATTGACCCCTCCGCCCGGCTCGGCCAAGGCGGACTTGAATCTGTTTGGCTTGTTTGCCGGCCCTGCTGGTATTCTCTATGCAGCGGCTGAACACGGCATGGTGCTGCGGTCCGCCGACCGGGGCCGAACCTGGACCTATCTCGGCACGGGATATCGGGGTTCGTTTTGGAGCGGAATCGGCCTGGCCGATGGCACGCTGGTCGTCGCGGGGCTGCGGGGCAGCATGTACCGCAGTACGGATCAGGGAGCGCACTGGTCGCCCGTGACAACGGGCCTGAAGAGTTCGATCACGCGCCTGGTGGAGGCCAAGGGCAAGCTGCTTGCCGTCGGATTGGATGGCCTGCACATCGTCAGCGACAATGGCGGGCTGAGTTTTTCCAATACAAGCACGGCAGGCGGAGCGTCGTTGACCGCGGCCCTGATTGCCGCCGATGGCCGGCAGATATTGTTCTCGACGACAGGGCCAGTGCCGCCCGCGGCACCCCAGAGAAATTGAAGGAGACTAAGTAATGAATATGTTGGAAGAAACCCGCCTGATGGAGGTGGAAGGGCTGCCGGTGCAATCGACGGAGCTGCGGCGAGGCACCTTGGGTGTGGGTTTGATCGTCCTGCTGGTTATCTCGGCGGCGAGTCCGCTCAGCGTCGTGGCCGGGGGATTCCCGATCGGAATCATGCTGGGCAACGGCGCGGGGACGCCGGCCCTGGTCATCCTGGCCTTGCTTCTGTTATTGGCGTTCGCCGCAGGCTATACGGCGATGGCGGGGCAGGTGACCAATGCCGGCGGTTTCTATGCCCTCATTGCCCGGGGACTTGGCGGCCATGTCGGCGGCGCCGCCGCGGTGATCGCCATTGTCGGCTACAACACCCTGCAATTCGCCTTGTACGGGATGTTCGGCGCGGTGACGTCGGACTCGTTGCTGGCCGTATTTGGCGTACACGTGCCGTGGTGGGCATGCGCGTTCGCCGCGATGGGCACCATCGCGGTATTCGGCTATCGCCGAATCGACTTGTCGGCCAAGGTGTTGGCGCTGTTCGTCATTGCCGAATACGCGACCGTCTTCTTTCTCGACGTCTCCATCTTGAGGGCCGGCGGCGACAGCGGCATAACGTTGGCGTCGTTTACGCCGTCGGTCGTCAAAAGCGGCAATCCTTCCATCGGGCTGCTGTTCTGCTTTGCCGCCTTTATCGGGTTTGAGGCGACCACCATCTACGGCGAAGAGGCGAAAAATCCGCGCAAGAATATACCGCTGGCCACCTACATCTCGGTATTGCTGATCGGGTGTTTCTATGCGGTGTCGCTATGGTGCATGGTGGTGGGCGCGGGGCCGGACAAGGTCGTGGCCATCATCCAGGCATTGGCCGACCCGACAATGTTCCTCTATACGCTGTCGGACCGTTACGCCGGCCCCGTCTTGACCACCATTCTGCGCGGGCTGTTCATCATGAGCGTGTATGCCGGGCTGCTGGCATTCCACAATGCGACCGCCCGCTATTTCTACGCCATGGGCCGCGAAGGCCTGTTTCCTTGCGTGCTGGGCCATACACACCGCGAACACCAGAGTCCTCACAAAGCCTCGGTGCTGCAAAGCGTGCTGTGCGCCTGCGTGGTGCTGCTGTTCGCGGTGAATGGCGCCGATCCGGTCCTGACCTTGTTTGCGTGGCTGTCCAATCTGGCGACGCTGTGCATCATGCTGCTGATGTCGCTGACCAGCGCCGCCGTCGTTATTTTCTTTTTGCGAAACAATGACGGCAGATTGGGGAAAATGCGTACGCTGATACTGCCTGTCGTCTCCGGCATCGGGCTGATGGCCATCCTGTTGCTGGCCGTGACGAATTTTCACGTGTTGACGGGCGCCAGCCGGTTCACGTCGTATGCGCTGATTTGCGTGATCCCGCTGGCCTTCGTCGGTGGCCTGGTGGCCGCGCGCCTCTTGTGCAATGCCGATGCGGTGCGCTTTGCCGGCCTCGGCCAAGACCGTAACTGAGAAAATGAAAATGACACTTCGGGCGCGCATGAGTGCGGTAATTGGCTTTCTTTGCCTGTTGGCCATCGCCATCGGCCTGGTGGGACTGTACGGCATGAATAAATCCAACGAGGGATTGAAGGCCGTCTACGAAGACCGCACCAAGGCCCTGGAGCGGGTGTCACGCATCGATATTCTCCTGGTGCAGAACCGGCTCGCGATCGCCGAGGCGCTGTTGAATCCCATCGCAACCGAGATCGACGCCGACGCCGAGCTGATCAAAAAAAATTCCGCGGAAATCGCCCGGATCTGGAACGCGCACATGGCCGCCCCCCATACACCGCAGGAAGCGCAGCTGGCGCGCAAGTTCGACTTGAATTACGCGAGGATGGTCAAGGAAGGGGTGGCGCCGACCACCGCCGCGCTGCGGGAAGGTAACATCGATCTTGGCGGCCAGATGAAGGAGAATCTCCGGCTGCTGATACCCGCGGTGACGGACGGTATAGATACGCTGCGCAAGCTGCAGGTCGAGGCGGTCAGGACAGAGTATGAGCAGTCCAGTGCGCGCTACGTTTCACTGCGCAGCGCGATCATCGTTGCGATCGCGTCGGGGGTGCTGATCGCCGCCGTGGTCGGATTTTTCCTGATACGCAGGACCTATCGCCAGCTCGGCGGCGAACCGGAATACGCATTGCAGATCGTGCGCGGTATCGCGGCCGGCGACCTGACCGTGGATGTCGCCACCGGGAAGGGCGATGAACAGAGCCTGTTGTTTGCCATGCAGGCGATGCAGCGGAATTTGCTGCGGACGATAGAGGAAATCAGGCAATCAACGGCCGCCATCGCCACTGCGTCGACGCAGATCGCGGTCGGCAACCTCGACCTGGCCTCCCGCACCGAACAACAGGCGGGTTCGCTGGAAAAGACCGCGGCCGCGATGGATGAATTGACCAGCACCGTGAAGCGGAGCGCCGACAACGCGCGGCAAGCCAATCAACTGGCCGGGTCGGCCTCGGATCTCGCGCTCAAAGGCGGAGCCGCTGTCGCGCAAGTGGTCCACACGATGGATGCGATCAATGCGGCGGCCAGGAAGATCGTCGACATCATCGGCGCCATCGACGCCATCGCGTTCCAGACCAACATCCTGGCGTTGAATGCGGCCGTCGAGGCGGCGCGCGCGGGGGAGCAGGGACGCGGCTTCGCCGTGGTCGCCGCCGAGGTGCGCGGCCTGGCGCAACGGGCGGCGGCGGCGGCCAAGGAAATAGCGGTGCTCATCAATGATTCGGTCGGCAAGGTGGACGTGGGTCGCAAGCAGGTGGCCGAAGCCGGTTCGACCATGAACGAGATCGTCGACAGCGTCAAAATCCTGGCGGACATGATGAGCGGTATTTCTGAAGCGAGCCACCAGCAGAGCACAGGCATCGACCAGATCAATCTGTCCATCATCCAGATGGATGCGGTCACGCAACAGAATGCCGCCCTGGTCGAGCAGGCGGCCGCTGCAGCCGAATCGCTGCAGGATCAGGCGGGCAATCTGGTGCAGGCGGTCGACGTGTTCAAGACCGACCGCGTGCGCACCGTCGCACCCGTTGCATTGGCCCCGGCAGCCCTGCGGCGCGCGCGGCCTCGCGACCGGACCGTGGAGATCGCGTGAATGCCAGCGACACGCTGTTATTCAAGCTCTACGGCTGCCAGGACGAGCCGGCGCAGTGGACCGCCGTCCTGGACCAGCTGTGCCTGGAGACCGGCGCTCATTCCGCCGTGCTCCAGTCCGTCAAACTGGGCGGCGCCCGGCCGTCCATCGGCTGGATGGCCGCCGATTCCCTCACGCTGAGCCGCGAGACGGCGCCGGCCGGTGTGGCCGGCCCCGACAATCCTCGGTTCGACGCGCGGCGCATGGCGCGCGCCCTGGGGCGTATCAGCCGCGACGAGGACTTGTTCGACCGTGACGATCCGGCCCAGCACCTCTTGCACGAACAACTGGCGCAGCACCGCCTGGGGCGCTTCATCGGCAGCCTGCAACAGATCGATGCCGACACCTACCTGGGCCTGGCCTTGCATCGGGCCGTCGACGACCAGGACGATTTCTCCGCCCTCCAGGCCGGCCGCCTTGGCATGTTGGCGCCGCATTTTGGCCAGGCCATAGGCTTGCAGTCGCGCCGGCAGGACGGCGCCGATCTTGACCAGCGGCTGCGCCGGCACCTGGACCGCTTGCGCTGCGGCTTGATTGTGTGCGCCGGCGATGGCCGGGTGCAGTGGATGAACCGCAGCGCCCAAGCCACGCTGGCGGGGAGCCGCAGCGTGTCCCTGCGCGCCGGGTGCCTGAGGGCGGCCGGCGCGGCCGCCGCCCCCCCCCCAACGGGGGCCGGGCCAGCTGATCAGGCGCGAGGTGGCGAAGATCAGCGTGGCCGCCGCGTTCATCGCCATCGCCAGCACGTTCTTG
>NZ_JBGLYQ010000076.1:0-18898 GCF_047304105.1 Duganella sp. Dugasp56 | reverse complement strand
ATGGCTATCCTCCCGAGGCATGCTGACCTCTGTTAGAGTGTCCATGAAACCCGGGGTTCCTCAATCTGACCCCGGATTTTAGCGCAGCGCCAGGCGGGCCGGGCGGCCGGCGGGGGGCTGCTGGTCGCCGTTGAGCTTGAAGCGGCACACCAGCTCGGCCAGCATACCGGCCTGCTCCTGCATGCTGCCGGCCGCCGCCGCGGCCTGCTCCACCAGCGCGGCGTTTTGCTGCGTCACCGAATCCATCTCCGTGATCGCCATGTTGACGTGGCCGATGCCCGTGCTCTGCTCGCTCGACGCTTCCGTGATCGCCGCCATGATCTGCGTCACCCGCGACACGCTGGCCACCACCTGATCCATCGTCGTGCCCGCCTCGGCCACCAGCGTGCTGCCGGCGCCGATGCTGTCCACCGAGGCGTTGATCAGCTCCTTGATTTCCTTGGCCGCCGCCGCCGAACGCTGCGCCAGGTTGCGCACCTCGGACGCCACCACCGCGAAGCCACGTCCCTGCTCGCCCGCGCGCGCCGCTTCCACCGCCGCGTTCAGCGCCAGGATGTTGGTCTGGAAAGCGATGCCGTCGATGACCGAGATGATATCGACGATGCGCGTGGCCGAGGCGTTGATGGTGTCCATCGTCTGTACCACCTGCGACACCACGCGCCCGCCTTTCTCCGCCACCGCCGAGGCCGACATCACCAGCTGGTTGGCCTGCACCGCGTTGTCGGCGTTCTGGTTGACCGTCGACGTCAGCTCCTCCATCGAGGCCGCAGTCTCTTCCAGCGAACTGGCCTGCGACTCCGTGCGCGCCGACAAGTCCATATTGCCCGAGGCGATCTCGCTTGACGCGGTGGCGATGGTGTCGGCGCTGCGGCGGATTTCGCCTATCGTGTCGGCCAGCCGCAGCTGCATCGATTTCATGCCGAACAGGATGCTGGCCTTGTCCGCTTCATGCGTCTTGATCGCGGCGCTCAGGTCGCCCTCGGCAATGCGCCGCGCGATCTCGCCCACGTATTCGGGGTCGCCGCCTATCGTGTGCCGCAGGCTCTTGTTGACCATGCTGACGATGGCCCACAACACCGCGCACACCAGCGCCAGCACGCCGGCCGACTTGAGCAGCGACTCGCGGAAGGCGGCGTCGATGTCGTCCATGTAGACGCCGGTGACCAGGTCCCAGTTCCATGGCGCATAGTGGATCACCCGGCTCATCTTCGGCACCGGGTCCTTGGCGCCCGGCCGCGCCCAGTGGTAGCGGACGAAGCCTTCACCGGTCGGCGAGGCGCCGGCCGCCTGGATGTCGCGGTACAGGTAGGTACCATTGGGATCCTTGAAATCGACCATGTCCTTGCCGTCGTTTTCAGCCTTGAACGGGTTCATCACCGCGCGCGTGCCGCTGGTGATGGTGATGTAGCCGTCCTTGCCGTAGCGCAGGCCCTTGATCACGGCCATCGCCTGCTTCTGCGCCTCTTCCTTGCTTAGTGTGCCGGCGGCTGCCCGGTCGCCGAACAGCTTGAGAATGCTGAGGCCGGCATCGTCGATATTGCGCAGGTCATTGCTGCGCTCCTCGATCCGCACATTGCGCGCCTGGATGGTTTCGTAGATGAAGATCGCCGCGATGCACAGCAGGCTGCAAATCAACGGTACCCAAAGTTTCTGCTGAAACGATAGTTTGTTCATGGTCCCCAGTCTCCTAATATTTTTTATGGGAACCAGAATACATTCAAACTGCTGACATGGCACTGACGTCAAGGGCCACTGTCGTTTATTTGCAAGCCAAAAAAATAAGCGGACGTGGCAATAGAAATTGCCGCGTCCGCTTGCAAAAACTGCGCGAATTACTGCTGTGCGGTGCCCTTGACTGCCTTCGCTGCCAGCTGCGCCTTGACCTCAGGCGTTTTCGAGCGCGGTGCCTGGAAGGCGATGTCGTCGGTCGCTTCGTTGCGGTCCAGCGCGCCGGATTTCAGGGCGGCGATGGTCTCGGACTTGACCTGCTCGCGGGTCAGCGTGCTGACGCCCTGGTTGCGGAAAGCGGAGTCGAAGGTGGCTTCGTTGTCGGTAGGCGCTGCGAAAGCGGCACCAGCGGCAACCAGGAGAGAGACCGATGCGATGATGGATTTGGCGTTCATTTTGATGCTCCTTGTCAGATTGAGTTTAGCGCTCGGTTTTGAGTGCTTACCGGCATTTGCTTCGTCGATGAACCCATCTTAGTATTAAATTTTCTGATAAAAAAGCGCAATATTCCGTACAAACCCATCCGCTTATCCGATTAATGGCGTGCTCAGCCCTTCTCGCTGTCCAGCGAGGATGCCGAATGGGCGCCATAGCGGTCGCCGGCGGCGGCATCGGCCGGCACCGCCTGTTCCAGCCGCGCCAGGTCGGACGCCGACAGCCGCAGCGTGGTCGAGGCCAGCGCCTCCCGCAGGCGGACGCGGGTGCGGGCGCCGACCAGCGGCACAATATCGTCGCCCTGCGCCGCCACCCAGGCGATGGCCACCTGCGCCACCGACACGCCCAGCTCGCCGGCGATGGCGCGCAGCTTCTCGACCAGCGCCAGGTTGCGGTCCAGGTTCTCGCCCTGGAAACGGGGACTGGCCAGGCCGCGGAAATCCTGCTCGCCCTCGCGCTGCTTGCTCCAGTGGCCACTGATCAGGCCGCGCGACAGCACGCCGTAGGCGGTGATGCCGATGCCCAGCTCGCGGCAGGTCTGCAGGATGCCGTTCTCGATGCCGCGTGAAATCAGCGAATATTCGATCTGCAGGTCGGCGACCGGATGCACGGCATGGGCGCGGCGCAGGGTCTCGCTGCCGACCTCGGACAGGCCGATGTGCTTGACGTAACCGGCCTTGACCAGCTCGGCCAGCCCGGCCATGGTTTCTTCGATCGGCACATTCGGATCCAGCCGCGCCGGGCGGTAGATATCGATGTGCTCGACGCCCAGCCGCTTCAACGAATACGCGGCGAAGTTCTTGGTGGCCGCAGGGCGCGTGTCCATGCCGACCCAGTTGCCGGCGGGATCGCGCATGGCGCCGTATTTGACGCTGATCTGCACCCGGTCGCGGCCGCCGGCGGCCAGCGCCTCGCGCAGCAGCAGTTCGTTGTGGCCCATGCCGTAGAAATCGCCGGTGTCGAGCAGGGTGACGCCGGCGTCGAGCGCGGCGCGGATGGTGGCCAGGCTTTCGCCGCGGTCAGCCGGACCGTACAGGTCGGACATGCCCATCAGGCCCAAGCCCAGTTGGGCGACTTGCGGGCCGGTGCGGCCAAGTTTGCGGGTTTGCATAGTGATCTCCAGTCAGTGAGGTGGAGCCATTATGCTTTTATCGATAAAGGTAATAAATACAGGTTATCCTATTACTTTATTCGAAAATAAATAACAATGGATCAGCTTTATGGATCAATTTAAGGTTATGCAGATCTTCAAGGCGGTAGCCGACTGCAAGAGTTTCACGCAGGCGGCCGAGCAACTGGACCTGCCCAAACCCACCGTCACCAACGCCGTGCAGGCGATCGAGCAGCAGTTGGGCGTGCGCCTGCTCCAGCGCACCACGCGCAAGGTCAGCCTGACGGTGGAAGGATCGCTGTACCTGGAGCGCTGCAGCGCGCTGCTCAACGACCTGGAAAACATCAACGGCTTGTTTGCCGGCGACGGCCGCCTGCTCGGCGGCACGGTGCGGGTCGACCTGCCGGAGCGGCTGGCGCACCTGATCGTCATTCCCCGGCTGCCGGAATTTCTCCAGCGCCATCCGAATATCCAGGTGCGGCTGGGTTCCAACGACCGCTTTGCCGACCTGGTCGGCGAGGGCATCGATTGCGCGGTGCGCGGCGGCACCTTGCGCGATTCGACCCTGGTGGCGCGTCATATCGCCTCGATGGAGCAGATCAACGTCGCCTCGCGCGCCTACCTCGACCGCTGCGGCCGGCCGCAGACGCTGGACGACCTGCGCCACCACACGGCGGTCAATTTCTTCTCCAGCCAGACCGGGCGCGACCTCGACTGGGAATACGTGGACGCCGACGGCGTCGAACGCACCCTGTCCATGCGCAGCCAGGTCTCGGTCAGCGGCACCGAAGCCCTCCTGGCCAGCTGCGTGGCCGGCCTCGGCCTGATCCAGGCGCCACGCCAGGGCCTGGCGCCACTGCTGGAATCGGGCCAACTGGAGGAAGTCCTGCCGCAATGGCGGCCGGCGCCGCTGCCGCTGAACATCGTTTATTCGCACAACCGCCACCTGTCGCCGCGGGTGCGGGTCTTCGTAGATTGGTTGACTGGTGTCCTGAAGTAACAAACTGTGTCAAAATGAGGAATTCCCTCTTAACAATTATTTCCTCATGAAACTGCTCCTGCCGATGGCGCTGCTGGCCTTGTGTGCCGGCCCTACCCAGGCGGCCAAACTGTCGCCAGTCGAGGCCGCTCTGCAAAAGATCGATGGCGCCACCTGGCTGGAGCACGTAACGACCTTGGCGTCGGACGAGTTCGAGGGCCGCGCACCCGGCACGCATGGCGAAACCGTTACCGTCGATTATCTGCTGCAGCAGTTCAAACGGATGGGCCTGGAGCCGGGCAACCCGGACGGAACCTATCTGCAAACGGTGCCTATGGTCGGCATCTCCAGCCATCCAACGCTAAGTTACAGCAAGGACGGGCAGGTCACGCCGCTGAAATTCGGCGACGACTACGTTGCGTGGACCGCCCGCATGGAAAAGAAAATCGAGGTCGGCAACTCGGAGCTGGTGTTTGTCGGCTACGGCGTGCAGGCGCCGGAATTCCAGTGGGACGACTACAAGGGCGTCGACCTGAAGGGCAAGACGCTGGTCATGCTGATCAACGACCCGCCGGTACCGGACCCGAAAAAGCCGTCGCAACTGGACCCGGCCGTCTTCGGCGGCAGCACCATGAGCTACTACGGCCGCTGGACCTACAAGTTCGAGATGGCGGCGAAGATGGGCGCCGCCGCCGCGCTGGTCGTGCACGAGACCAAGGCCGCGACGTATCCATGGGAAGTGGTGCGCAACAGCTGGGACCGCGAGAACTTCACCATCAAGAGCAAGACGCCGCTGCCGGACTTTCCGGCGGTACCGGGCTGGCTGCAAGGCGACCGCGCGCGCGATCTGTTCAAGACCGCAGGCCAGGATTTCGAGGCGCTGAAGAAGCAGGCGGCGTCGCGCAGCTTCAAGCCGGTGCCGCTGGGCGTCAAGCTGAACGTGACCGAGCTCAACGCATGGCGCGAACTGCCGTCGCACAACGTCGTGGCCAGGATACCCGGGTCGGATCCGCAGCTGAAAAACGAGGTCATCCTCTACACCGCGCACTGGGATCATTTCGGCATCGACGAGAGCCTGCCGGGAACGCGCACGCAGCAGATCTTCCACGGCGCGCAGGACAACGCCACCGGCGTGGCCGCCTTGCTGGAAATCGCCAAGGCCTACAAGGCTCTGCCGGTCGCACCCAAGCGCACCATCGTGTTCCTGCTGACGACCGGCGAGGAGCGCGGCCTGCTGGGCGCCAAATACTACGCGCGCAATCCGCTGTACCCGTTGAACAAGACGCTGCTCGACATCAATCTCGACAGCATGAATGTGTGGGGCCGCACGCGCACGGTGGAGCTGCGCGGCATGGGCAAGTCGACGGCGGATGCCATTGTGACGAACGTCGCGCGTACACAGGGCCGCACGGTCCACGCGGACAGCAACACCGACCAGGGCACCTTCTATCGTGGCGACCAGTTCGAGCTGGCCAAGGCCGGCGTGCCGGTGATCTTCCTGGGCAGGAGCGTGGACTTCGTCGGCAAGCCGGCCAACTACGGCCGCGACAAGCTGCTGCAATATGCTACCCAGCGCTACCACACGGTCAACGACGTGGTGGACCCCAAATGGGACCCGCGCGGCGCGGTGGAAGACATCGAACTGCTGTTCCAGGCCGGCTACCAGGCCGCCCAAGGCAAGGACGCGCCCCAGTGGAAAGAAGGCGCCGAGTTCAAGCGCTGATTTTTTGGAGTTGCGACCGGTTGCGTTGATGATGGGCATCCGCGCCGGCGGCGGCGATGTCGGCTTCCAGCGCCAGCTTCGCTTGCGCGATGCGGGCGCTGTCCTGCGGCGCCAGGTCCAACAGGCTGAGCAGGTAGGTGACGCTCCATTGCAGCCGCGTCGCCGGACCGACCGCCGCTTGCGCAGCCTTGCCGTACCACTCCAGCACGCCCGCTGTGTCGCCACGCCGCTTGGCGCTGGACGCCAGGCTCAGCATGAAATAATACGGTGAATGCGAACGCGGCAGTTCGGCCAGCAGCACTTGCTCGGCCTGCGCCGCCAGGCCCGCATCGTTCAACGCGCTGACCGCTGTGTTGACCAGCGTGTGACGCTCATACGGATCGGTCGATTCCGCCAATGCCTGCTCGACCCGCTCGCGCACCTGCTCCTGCAAGCCCTGCGTCGGCGCCACCAGGCGCGCCAGGCGCATCTGCAGGCGCACCGCCGTCAGACGGTCCGAGGCGCTGAGCCAGAAATCGTCGGCCCATTGCGCGGCAGCGCCGCCCAGCGCGGCCACCAGCTCTTCGCGCCGGCTGGCGTGCTTGATCAGGTTGATGCCACTGTTGCCGAGGATGTCCATATTGGATCGCGCCAACCGCGCGTCCGCAAATACCGCCAGCAAGGCGCCAGCGTTGGCCGCCGCGTCGACATCCTTGCCGGCGGCCGCCAGTTGCGCGTGCAGGCCGAGGCGCGCCGCCGCATCCGCGAAGTCGCAAACGCGCACCAGCGCTAGCAGGGTCGCCGCCAGATCGCGCGCGCCCAGCAGTTGGCCTTCGTCGGTGTCCCAGGAATAATGGCTCAGCAGCGACCATTCGCCCGCGCTGAGCGTCCGCTCGCCCGACAGCGCCGCTTGCAGCGCCGGCGCGGCCGACGATCCGGCCGCATGCACGGCCAGCGCCTCGTCGAACGCGGCGACGAACAATTCGCCGTCCAGCTCGCACGGCAGACGCATGATTTCGCCGCCGTCCGGCGCATACAGCACCAGCGTTGGATAGCTGCGCAACTTGTACTGCTCACCCAGCGCCTGCGCGCCGGGGCTGTCGCCATCCACGTGCACGCACAGCACCTGGCGCGAGCGCGCGATGAATTCGTCGCGGGCAAAGATGTCGGCCTTGACCCGGTTGCACGGCGGGCACCAGACCGCGCCCCAGTACAGGAATACCGGACGCCGCTGTTCACGCGCCAGTGCGAAGACGGCATCCAGGCCGCCGTGCTGCCATTCGATCGCCGCCATGTTGCTTACGACTCGCGCGCCAGGGCCAGGAACTCCGTGCGCATCGCCAGATTGGGCTGCAGCTCGCCGAGCATCGCGGAGGTGACGGTTTCCTCGCCCGGCGTGCGGATGCCGCGGCTTTCCATGCACAGGTGGCGGCACTTGACCACCACGCCGACCGCCTTCGGCTCCAGCACTTCCATCAGCGCATTGGCGATCTGCATGGTCATGCGTTCCTGCACCTGCAGGCGCTTGGCGAAGCAGTCCACCAGGCGGGTCAGCTTGGACAGGCCGACGATCTTGCCGTTCGGGACATAGCCGACCGTGGCCTTGCCGAAGAACGGCGCCAGGTGGTGTTCGCAGTGGCTGTAGACCGGGATGCCGCGCACCACGATCAATTCGTTGTATTGCTCGGCGCCGTCCTCAAACGCCTTCAACAGCTCGACCGGGTCCTGGCCGTAGCCGGAGGTCCAGTGTTTCCATGCCTTGCTGACGCGGGCGGGCGTTTCCAGCAGGCCGGGACGGTCCGGATCTTCGCCGAAACTGGCGATCAGACGGCGCCAGTCGCCTTCCGAGAATTCTTTATGAGACATGATGAAACACCTTTTTTTTACGATTGCCGACAGTATATAGAAAATGCCGGCACCGCATCAGGGCTGGCGTTGGGGCCGATGGGCTTTCAGCAGCTGCGCCGCGATCGATACCGTGATCGGCAAGTCCGGCCATTCGTCGTCCGGCCCGAACCAGCGCGCGTCGGCGATTTCGCTTTCGTCGACGCGGATTTCGCCATCGAGATAGTCGGCGGTGTAGGCGATCATCAGCGAATGCGGAAACGGCCACGACTGGCTGCCGAAGTATTTCAGGTTGTGCACCCGCAGCCCGACTTCCTCGTACACCTCGCGGTGGATCGCTTCCTCGATCGACTCGCCCGCCTCCAGGAACCCGGCCAGCGCCGTGTAGCGCTTGTACGGCGAATTGGTGTGCATGGCCAGCAGCACCGAGTCGCCCTTGCGGATCAGCACCATCATCGCCGGCGAGATGCGCGGATAGGCGGAGTGGCCGCAGTTCGGGCATTTGTAGCAGCGCTCGCCCTCCAGCTGCGCCATCGGCGTCGCGCAGACGCCGCAGTAGCGATGCGTGCGCGCCCATTCGGCCAGCTGGAACGCCCGTCCGGCCAGCCCGAGGAAGCCGTCGTCCACCACGCCGAACAGCGAGCGCAGGCCGTGATAACCGTAGTCCGGCCCCGGCAGCTCGGGCTGCTCCAGCCACGCCAGCTGGTAGTAGCGGCCCTCCCAGACGCCCAGCGCACGCACGCGTTCGGCCGGCAAATTCAGCGCCGCCACCGCGTCCGGGTCCGGCAAACCCAGGATTTCGTTGCGCAAAAGCAACTCCCCGCGATGGAACACAAAAGTCAACGGTCGCGCATGGTCTTGCGGGCGGATCATGGGGGAAAATGTGGCGGGCGTCAGCAGCATGGCAGGCTAGTTCTGGGTTAATCACGAAACATGATCTTACAGTGTTTCCTAAATGATTATTTTAACGGTGAGAATTGATGACAATCTGATGACATAAAACGCGCTAAGTCATTGTTTTCAGACCAAGATTTACACTACTTTTAGGGCTCTTCTCTCTTTATGAGGCCGTTTGGCG
Organism: Duganella sp. Dugasp56; assembly: GCF_047304105.1. Lineage (NCBI taxonomy): Bacteria > Pseudomonadati > Pseudomonadota > Betaproteobacteria > Burkholderiales > Oxalobacteraceae > Duganella > Duganella sp. Dugasp56. The sequence goes on along the minus strand of NZ_JBGLYQ010000076.1, from coordinate 10,020 downwards.
GTAAGATATATTTCCGTAAGGAGATTACTTAACATGCCATCACTCGTACCTGGTTTAACCACCGACCAAATCGTAAGCCTTCAGTCCACGCAGATCGCCGCGCTGACGACTGCGGACATGCAACTGCTTACGACCCTGCAAATGACCGCATGGAGCACCGAGCAGCTCGGCTACTTTGGTACCAACCAGCTGCGCGCGCTGTCCACGCAGAACCTGCAGGCGCTGAACACCCAGCAGCTCGGGTATGGCATCACCACCCAACAAATCCAGGCGCTGTCGACCGGGCAGTTGCTCAGCCTGACGACCAACCAACTGGTCAACGGCCTGACCACCAGCCAGTTCGCCGCGCTGGCGACCGCTCAACTGGCCACGCTGGGCAGCGGACAGCTGGCCCTGCTCGGCACCGGCGACATCGCCGCGCTGAAGACGCAAGCGCTGGCCTCGCTCAGCACCCAGCAGCTGCGCGGCCTGCGCACCGACCAGATCGCAGCGCTGGGCAGCAGCCAGAGCGCCGCCCTGAAGACCAACCAGATCGCAGCACTGACCACCGGCCAGCTGACCAGCTTCGACACCGAAGACATCGCCGCGCTGACCACGCAGCAGCTGGTCGCCCTCGGCACCAGCCTGCTTGGCGCGCTGACCACCGGTCAGGTGGCCGCCTTGAACACCGCCCAGGCCGGCAGCCTGGCGACCCAGCAGATCGGCGCCCTCGGCAGCGACCAGCTGGCCGCGCTGGGCACCGGCGGCTTTGCCGCGTTGAAAACCACGCAGATCGCCGCGCTGACCACCAAGCAATTCGCCGCGCTGAGCACCGACCAGATCGTCGCGCTGACCACCGCGCAAACGGCAGCGCTGACCACGCTGCAGCTGTCGCAGATGTCCAGCACCCAGCTGGCCGCGATGGAAACCCAGGACTTCGCCGCGCTGAAAAGCCAGCAGCTTAACGCGCTCAACACCAGCACCACCGCCGTGCTCAGCACCGACCAGATCGCCGCGCTGAGCACGGCCCAGGTCGCCGCGCTGAAAACCAGCCAGGTACGCGGCCTGAGCACCGACCAGATCGTCGCGCTGACCACCGCCCAGGTTGGCGCGCTGGGCACCCAGCAAGTGCTCGCGCTGACCTCCGACCAGATCGCCGCCATCGAAACGCGCGACATCGCGGCGATGAAATCCTCGCAGTTCGCCGCCATGAGCACGGCCCAGGTCAATGCGCTGGGCACCGCCCAGCTGCAGGCGCTGACCACCGCGCAAGCCTCGAACCTGACCACGCAGCAGATGGCCTCGCTCGGCACCACCTTGATCGCCGCGCTGGAAACGGCGGACCTGGCCGCGCTGAAAACCCACCAGATCGCCGCCATCGCCAGCAACGGCATCGCCGCGCTCGGCACCGACCAGGTCGCCGCATTGACCACGCTGCAGATCGGCGCGCTGAAGAGCTCGCAACTGGCGGCGCTGGACACCGACCAGATCTCCGTGCTGAGCTCGAACCAGGTCGTCGGCCTGGGCACGCAGCAAGTGGCCGCGCTGTCGACCAAGCAGCTGGCCGCGATGGGCACCGCCAACTTCGCCGCGCTGCGCTCGCAATCGCTGGTCGCCATGGGCACCAGCCTGATCGCCTCGCTGACCACCGACCAGATCGTCGCACTGACCACGGCCCAAGCCGCAGCGCTGAGCTCGCTGCAACTGGCGGCCCTGTCCAGCGACCAGTTGACCGCGATGCAAAGCCAGGACCTGGCCGCGCTGAAAACCCAGCAGCTGGCCGGCCTGAGCACCAGCAATGTCCACAGCCTGGGCACCGACCAGATCGCCGCATTGACCACGGCGCAGCTGGCCGCGCTGTCGACCCAGCAACTGAACGCGCTGGACACCGATCAGATCGTCAGCCTGACCACCGCCCAAGCCAGTGCGCTGACCACCCGCCAGGTCGCCGCGCTGGGCAGCAACGCCATCGCCGCGCTGGAAACCCGCGACGTCGCCGCGCTGAAGAGCTCCCAGCTTGCCGCCCTCGGCACCAGCCTGATCGCCGCGCTGGGCACGGCGCAGATCGTCGCCCTCGGCACCGCGCAGTTCGCGTCGCTGGGCACCCAGCAAGTGGCCGCGCTCAGTTCCGACCAGGTCGCCGCGATGGAAACCCAGGACTTGCTGGCGCTCAAATCGCAGCAAGCCGCCGCGCTCGGCACCGCCGCCGTCGCCGCGCTGACCACCGCACAGTTCGCCACGCTGAGCAGCATCCAGCTGGGCAGCTTCACCACCGCCCAGGTCGCCGCGCTGACCACCGACCAGATCGTCGCGCTGACCACGCTGCAGGCGAGCCAGTTGACCACCCGTGAAATCGCCGCGCTGTCGACCGACCAGCTGAACGCGCTGGAAACCGTCGACTTTGCCGCGCTGAAGACCGCGCAGATCGCAGCGCTGACCTCATTGCAGATCGCCGCGCTGAGCACCGACCTGATCGTCGCGCTGACCACCGCGCAAGCCGGCGCGCTGACGCCCGTCCAACTGAACGCGCTGAGCAGCGACCAGCTGGGCGCCATGGAAACCCAGGACTTCGCCGCGCTGAAGACCAGCCAGCTGCTGGGCCTGGGCACCAAGGCCATCGCCACGCTGACGCCGGGCCAGGTCGCCGCGCTGCAAACCACGCAGATCGCGCAACTGACGTCGGACCAGATCCAGGTACTGAGCTCCAGCCAGCTCGGTGCGCTGACCACGCTGCAAGTGAACGCCCTCAGCACCGCTCAGGTCGGCTACCTGCTGACCGAGCAGATCGCCGTGCTGACCACGGCCGACTGGGCCGCGCTGAAATCGTCGCAGCTGAACGCGCTGTCGTCGAAACAGGTCGCCGCCATCACCACCGACCAGATCGTCGCGCTGACCACCGCGCAAGCGTCCAACCTGAGCACGCAACAACTGGCGCTGCTGTCGACCGACCAACTGGTCGCGATGGAAACGCAAGACCTGGGCGCGCTGAAATCCAACCAGGTCGCCGGCCTCGGCACGTCCGCCGTCGCCGCGCTGACCACCACCCAGCTGCAGGCGCTGAAAACGCTGCAGACCGCGGCGCTGACCACCAAACAAGTGGCCGCGCTGACCACCGACCAGATCGTCGCGCTGACCACCGCGCAAGCATCCAGCCTGACCACGCAGCAAGTGGCCGCGCTGTCGACCGACCAACTGCTGGCGATCGAAACCGAAGACCTGGCCGCGCTGAAAACCGCGCAACTGGCCGCCCTCGGCACCACCCAGATCAAGCTGCTGAGCACCGACCAGATCGTTGCGCTGAGCACCGCCCAATATGCCGGCCTGAGCTCGCGCCAGCTGCAATCGTTGACCACCGACCAACTGGTGGCGATGGAAACGCGCGACCTGGCCTCGCTGAAGACCTCGCAAGTAATCGGCCTGGGCAGCGACCAGTTGAACGCGCTGACCAGCGACCAGGTGGCTTCGCTGACCACGATTCAGCTCAACGGCCTGAGCACCTCGCAGCTGGCGACGCTGAACACCACGCAGATCGCCGCCATGAGCACGACGCAAGTGTCGTCGCTGGGCACCGCGCAAGTGGCGCTGTTGACCAGCGACCAGCTGGTGGCCCTGGGCACGCAGACGCTGTCGCTGATGAAGACGGCGCAGATCGCCGCCCTCAAGACCGCGCAGATCGTCGCGCTGAACAGCGACCAGATCGCCGCGCTGAGCACCGCGCAGGTCGGCAACCTGACCACGCAGCAGATCGCCGCCCTCAGCAGCGACCAGGTGAACGCGCTGGAAAGCCAGGACTTCGCCGCGCTGAAAACCGCACAATTCGCCGCGCTGAGCACCGACGTCATCGCCAGCCTGAGCACCGCCCAGGCCGCCGCGCTGACCACCCTGCAGGTATCCAGCCTGAGCACGCGCCAGACCGCCGCGTTGGGCACCGCGCAAGTCGCCGTGCTCTCCAGCGCCGACATCGTGGCGTTGAAGACAGCACAACTGGCCGCGCTGACCACCGACCAGCTCGATGCACTGGGCACCGACCAGTTCCGCGTGCTGACCGCCACGCAGATGGCGGCGCTGAGCAGCGCCCAGTTCAAGTCGCTCACCACCGACCAGATCGTCGCGCTGAACACGCTGCAAGTCGGCGGCCTGGCCACCGCGCAAGTGCGCGCGATGACCGCCGACCAGCTGGCCGCGCTGGAAACGCAAGACCTGGCCGCGTTCAAGACCCAGCAGGTCGCCGCGCTGAGCACCGATCAACTGGTGCTGCTGAACAGCGACCAGATCGCCGGCCTGAGCGTCACGCAAGTCGCCAACCTGACCACCGCGCAAGTGGCGTCGCTGACCAACGGCCAGATGCTCGCGCTGGAAAGCCAGGACCTGGCCGCGCTGAAGACCTCGCAACTGCTGGCGCTGAACACCGACCAGCTGGATGCGCTGTCGACCGACCAGCTGCAGGCGATGACGGCGGCGCAGCTGTCGTCACTGAGCACGGCGCAATTCCAGGGCCTGCTGACCTCGCAGATCACCTCGCTGACCACGCTGCAAGTGGCGGCGCTGGCCACCGGCCAGGTCGCCAGCCTGACGGCCACACAGTTGGCCGCGCTGAACACCGATGAAGTCATCGCGCTGAAAACCACGCAGATCGCCGCGCTGAAGACCGCGCAAGTGCAGCTGCTGAGCACCGACCAGGTCGCCGCGCTGACCAGCCTCCAGGTCAGCGCGATGTCCACCGGCCAGCTGTCCTCGCTGACCACCGACCAGATCGCCGCGTTGAGCACGGCCGACTTTGCCGCGCTGAGCGCCGCGCAACTGGGCGCGCTGGGCATGCTGAGCAACCTGACCACCGACCAGATCCAGGCACTGACGCCGACCCAGGTCGGCGGCCTGACGACCGACCAGATCGCCGCGCTGAACACCGCGCAAATCGTCGCCCTGACCACCCGCCAGATCGGCAGCCTGAGCACGGCCGGCGTCGCCGTCCTGAACAGCGACCAGCTGCGGGCGCTGGAGCTGGAAGACCTGGCCGCGATGAAGACCTCGCAGATCGTCGCCCTGACCACCGCTCAGGTGACCGAGCTGACCACCGACCAGATCGCAGCGCTGACCACGGCGCAAGCGGGTGGCCTGGCGACCGCGCAAGTGGCCGCGCTGAGCACCGACCAGGTGCGGGTGCTGACCACCGCCGACCTGCTGATGCTGAGGTCCGCGCAAATCGCCGCGCTGACCACCGACCAGATCGCCGCGCTGGTGATCGACCAGGTGCAGGCCCTGGGCGCCGCCCAGCTGAACGCGATGAGCTCGACGCAGTTCCAGTCGCTCAACAGCGACCAGATCATCGAACTGACGACGCAGCAATACCAGTCGCTGAGCACGGCGCAAGTGGCCGCGCTGACCACGCAGCAACTGGCCGCGCTCGAGCTGGAAGACCTGGCCGCGCTGAAGACCGCACAGATCGCGGCGCTCGGCACCGCCCAGGTGCAATCGTTGACGGTCGACCGCGTTGCCGCGCTGACCACGGCGCAGGCGCAATCGCTCAGCAGCAACCAGCTGCAGGCGCTGACCTCGGACCAGATCCAGGCGCTCAACACCGACGACCTGCTGGCCCTGAAGGCAGCGCAATTTACCGCGTTGACCAGCGACCAGTTGAACTCGCTGCTGATCGACCAGTTCCAGAGTCTGGGTTCGACCCAGCTCAACGGCTTGACCACGGCGCAATTCCACGCGCTGGGCACCGACCAGATCGTCCAGCTGACCACGCAGCAAGTGTCCCAGCTGGCCACGGCGCAACTGGCCGCATTGAGTTCCGACCAGTTGGGCGCGATGGAGCTGGAAGACCTGGCCGCGCTGCTGACCGCCCAGCTCACCTCGCTGAGCACGCTGCAGATCACCCAGCTGGGTCTGACGCAGATCGGCGCGCTGACCACGCTGCAAGCCGCCGCGCTGGCGACCGCCCAGCTCGCCGCGCTGAGCACCGACCAGTTGCAGGCGCTGAGCACCGATGACCTGGCCGCGTTGAAGACTTCGCAGGTGCAGGCGCTGACCACGAATCAGCTGATTTCGCTGACGATGGACCAGCTGCAAAACCTGACCACCGCCCAGATCGACGCGCTGACCTCGGCGCAGGCTTCCTCGCTGACCACCGACCAGATCGCCGGCTTGACGACGCTGCAGGTGGACAATATCGCCACGCGCCAGTTGAACGCCCTCACCAGCGACCAGATCGCCGCCCTCAGCACCGACGACTTCGTCACGCTGTCGAGCACGCAGATTGCCGCGCTCAACGCCGCCCAGTTCGGCGCGATCACCACCGACCAGATGGTGGCGCTGAGCAGCATGCAGGTCGCCTCGCTGAGCACCGCGCAAGTGGCCGCGTTCAGCAGCAACCAGCTGGACGCGCTGGAAACGGCCGATTTCGCCGCGCTGAAATCCGCGCAGATCGCCGCCATCGCCACCGCCAATGTGGGCGCGCTGACCACCGACCTGATCGCAGCGCTGGCCACGGCCCAGATCGTCGGCCTGACCAGCGACCAGATCGTCGCCCTCAACAGCGACCAGATCGCCGCGCTGCGCACCGCGCAAGTGGGGGCGCTGAGCACCGTGCAGATCGCCGCGCTCGGCACCGGCCAGATCGCCGCGCTGAGCACCATGGACTTCGTCGCGCTGCGCAGCAACCAGCTGGCCGCCTTCCGTTCCGACCAGTTCGCCGCGCTGACCAGCGACCAGCTGAACGCGCTGTCCAGCAGCGCCATCACCGGGCTGACCACGCAAATGCTGGGTTCGCTGACCAGCGACCAGTTCAGCCAGCTGAGCACCGCGCAGGTCGCGGCGCTGACCTCGGTCCAGCTGCCGTCGCTGAGCACGGCCCAGCTGACCGCGCTCAATACCGACCAGTTCGCCGTACTGAACACCAGCGCCCTCAAGAACCTGCAAGCGAGCCAGTTCGGCGCGCTGACCACCGACCAGATCGTCGCGCTGACCACGGCGCAGACGCGCTCGCTGACCAGCGTGCAACTGACCGCGCTGACCAGCGACCAGGTCGCCGCGCTGGAGACGGCGGACCTGGCCGCGCTGGCCACGGCCCAGCTCGTCACATTGGGCAGCGACCAGTTGCTGGCGCTGACCACCGACCAATTGCAAACGCTGGCCACCGCGCAACTGACGGTGCTGACCACCGACCAGATCAGCACCGGCCTGAACGCCGGCCAGATCGCCGCGCTGACCACCGCGCAAGCCAGCTCGCTGGCCACGCGCCAGGTCGCCGCGCTGACCACCGGCCAGATCGCCGCGCTGGAAACGGAAGACCTGGCCTCGTTCGCCACCCGCCAGATCGTCGCCCTGGGCAGCCAGCAAGTGGCCGCGCTGAACAGCGACCAGCTGAACGCGCTGACCACCGCCGAACAGGCGGCCCTGACCACCAGCCAGCTGAGCAACGGCCTCAGCACGGCGCAGCTGGTCACGCTGGACAGCGCCCACATCTCGGCGCTGACCACCGCGCAGCTGGTCTACGGCCTGGGCAGCGACGGTATTTCCGCGCTGACCACCGACCAGCTCACCGCGCTGCGCACCGCGCAAACCTCGCTGCTGAGCACCGGCCAGGTGCAGGCGCTGACCACCGACCAGATCGTCGCGCTGGGCACCGCCCAGGCATCGACCCTGACCACGCAGCAGATCGTCTCGCTCACCACCGACCAGATCGCAGCACTGGAGACGGTCGACTTCAACGCGCTGGCCACCCGCCAGATCGCCGCCCTGACCAGCGACCAGATCGGCGTGCTGTCGAGCAACCAGTTGAACGCGCTGAGCACGACGCAGCTGGCCGCGCTGACCACCCGCCAGCTGTCCACCGGCTTGCAGACCGCGCAAGTGGCGGCGCTCGACACCGACCACATCGCCGCGCTGGGCACGGCGCAACTGGCCTACGGCCTGAGCACCGACGCCATCCTGGCGCTGACCACCGACCAGATCGGCGCGCTGAAGACCGCGCAGATCGCCGCGCTGACCACCGCCCAGGCCAGCAGCCTGAGCACCGACCAGATCGTTGCCCTGGCCACCGCCCAGATGACCGGCCTGTCCACCGCGCAAATGCCGTGGCTCACCGCCGACCAGCTGGCCGCGATGAACACCGCGCAGATCGCCGCCCTCGACACCCAGGACATGGCCGCGCTGACCGCCGTCCAGTTCACCGGCCTGTCCACCGACCAGACCGTGGCGCTGACCACCAACCAGGTGCGCGGCTTGAAAACCGCGCAGGTCGCCGCCATCGACGTGGGCCAGATCACCGTCTTCAGCACCGACCAGATCGCAGCCTTGAGCACCGCGCAAGCGGCCGCGCTGAGCGTGACCGCGGTGGTCGCGCTGTCGACCAACCAGATCGGCGCGCTGGTCACGGCGGACGTCGCCGCGCTGGGCACCTTGCAGGTATCCAGCCTCGACGTGACCCAACTGCCGGGGCTGAACACCGCCCAGGTGCAGGCGCTGACCAGCGTCCAGCTGGGCGCGATGACGGCCGACCAGATGTACGCCTTGAGCACCGGTCAGATCAGCGCCTTGCGCACCGCGCAGGTCGGCTACCTGACCACCACCCAGCTGGCCGCGCTGTCGGACAGCCAGATCCAGTCCTTCACCACGGCCCAGGTCGCCGCAATCAAGCTCAGCCAGATCACCGCGCTGACGGTGGACCAGATGGCCGTGTTCGGCACCGACCAGTTGCAGGCGCTGACCACGTCGCAGATCCAGACGCTGACGACCACCCAGCTGAACGCGCTGACCGGCCCGCAGGCGGCCGCCTTCACCACGCAGCAGATGGCCGCGCTGAAGAACGCCCAGATCGCCGCGCTGACGGTGGACCAGATCAACGCCTTCACCACCGACCAGCTGGGCGCCTGGACCACCAGCCAGCTCGGCTCGCTGACGGCGACGCAGATCGGCTACCTGTCGACGACGCAGATCGCCGGCCTGACCAACGCCCAAGTGGCCGGCCTGAAAACCAGCCAGCTGATCGTCTTCACGACCGACCAGATCGCCGCGTTCACGGCCGGCCAGGTGCCGTCGCTGACCACCGCCGGCCTGACCGCGCTGAGCGTGACGCAAGCCAACGCCTTCACCGGCGGCCAAGTGGGGGCGATGACGGTCACGCAGACGATGGCGCTGAACGCCTCGTCGACCAACTACGCCACGCCGCTGGTGCTGGACCTGGACGGCAACGGCGTGCGCACGCTGAGCATCGCCGCCGGCGTGCGGTTCGACATCCGCGCCGACGGCAAGGCCGTCAACACCGGCTGGGTCGACGCCCACGACGGCCTGCTGGCCCTGGACCGCAACAACGACGGCGTCATCAACGACGGCGGCGAACTGTTCGGCAGCGCCACCACGCTGGCCGACGGCGGCAAGGCGGCCAACGGCTACGCCGCGCTGCAAGCGCTCGACAGCAACGGCGACGGCCAGATCACGGCCGCAGACCACAGCTTCGGCGCGCTGCGGGTCTGGGTCGACGGCAACTCCGACGGCGTCAGCCAGGCGGGCGAGCTGAAGACGCTGGACCAGTTGGGCATCGCCGGCATCGCCACGCACGCCGACAACGCGCTGACGTTACAGAACGGCAATGCCATCGGCCTGACGTCAAGCTACACCGGCACCGACGGCAGCACGCACGCCAGCGCCGACGTCTGGTTCCTGGCGCAGAAAGGCGCCGCGACCGGCGCCCCGTCGCTGCAGCAGCAGGTGAGCGGCCTGAGCAACGCAATCGCCAGCTTCGCCGCCAGCCACGCCGCCGCCCCCGCGGCCCCGGCGCCGCAGCTGACGACGCCGGCCCAGAGCGCCGACACCACGCTGGCCCAGGCCCTGAGTCAATACCGCGCCGCCCACGGCCTGCAAGCCGCCTGGACCGATACCCAGCGCGACAAGACCCCGGGCGCCGACCACAACGCCGGCACCTGGTTCAGCGTCCCGAACCGCTAAAACTAAAATGCGGGGCCGGTTCCAACCTGGCCGTGGTGCTGTCCACCGCCGGCGACGATGCGGCCGCCGAGGCGCTGCTGCGTCAGGCCATCG
>NZ_JBGLYQ010000075.1:0-19554 GCF_047304105.1 Duganella sp. Dugasp56 | reverse complement strand
CCCCCCCCCCCCCCCCCCCCCCCCCCCCCCTTTTTTTTACCCCCCCCCCCGGCGCCTACCCCCCTTCGCCTTTGTGTCGTGGGCTCGTAGATTTGTATAAGACACTGCCGCGACGCCGCCTGAGCGGCGGCGTCTCGCCGCCTTACTGGTAGGCGCCTATGCTCACCGGCGAGCGCGGCGTGCCCTCGATGTCGACCGACGGCGCGTAGGTGGTGGTGCCGGCGCCCTTGGCAGGCGAGCTGCTACGCAGGTGGAAGTCCGGCGTGCCGCTGCGGCTGTAGGCGACGAACTGCGGATCGGCGCTCACCGATGCCGCCGCCGTCAAGCCGTTGCGCAGGCTCACGTTGTAGCTGCTGTTCTGGTACACCAGGTTATTGTTGTAGGTGTTGTGGGTACCGGTCGAGCCCTGCTCGGAGATGCCGTAGGTATTGTCGTAGACGATGTTGTTGACCACGTGGGTGTAATCGTCCGGCGAGGTGCGGAAGTAGAAATCGCCGCCGCCGACAATGATGCCGGTATGGGAGTTGCTCACCGTATTGTTGGCGATGATGACATTGTTGGCGTCATGCCACAAGTGGATGGCCGCTTCCGCTACACGGTAGACGACATTGTTGACCACGCTGCCCGAGGTGCTGAGGTAGATACCCTGCACAAACGTGCAACCCGCAGGGCCGATATCGTGCACGACATTGCCTGTCACGTCGCCCGCCACGCCGTGATAGTAGGAGTCGACGCCGATCGCCGAGCCACCGTTGCTGTTGCAGCCGCTGAGCGCGATGTGGTGCACGTGGTTGTTGCGGATGGCATCGTAGGAACCGCCGTTGTAGATGCCGTGCTTCCACGCGGTGCTGGAGCTGCCGTCGACCTCGAAGCCGTTGATGTCGACGTAGTTGCCGCGGTTGTCCCAGCCCGTGTCGCTGCTGGAACCGGCCACCGGCACGATGCGCGCGCCCCATTTCGTCGTCGAGACGAAATAGATGCGTCCGCTTGCGGTGCCGCTGACGGTGGTCGTGAAACCGCCCGGGTAGGTGCCGGCCGCGACGTGCACGGTGGTGTCCGGACGCGCCAGCGCGGCCGCGCGGGCGATCGTCTTCAGCGGCGAGCCCTGGGCGCCGGAGTTGCTGTCCGAACCGGTGGTGGCCACGTACAGGTGGTTGGCGGTGGCCGGGACTGGCGTCGGCGTCGGCGTTGGAGTCGGGGTCGGGGTCGGTGTCGGCGTTGGGGTTGGAGTCGGCGTTGGGGTTGGCGTCGGCGTCGGCGTCGGCGTCGGAGTCGGCGTGGTGCCGACATACTCATACGCGCCGATATCGCCGGCGCCGCCGGACGGACGCGCCACTCCGTCCAGATCGGCCGGCGGCAGATCGGTCGCCAGCGCCCTGTTGATCGCCGGCGACGTCGACTGCAGATGATAATTTCCACCGCCGGTGCGCACGTAATTGACGAACTGCGGCGGCGCCGCCACCGTCGCCACCGCGAAACTCTTGCTGAGCAAGAAAGCATAAGCAGTCTGCAAGTACATCAGATTATTGCTGTAGGTGTTGTGCGCGCCAAGGTTGCCCAGCTCTATCACGCCGTAAACGGTGTCGTACACGATGTTGTTGGAAACGCGGGAGTAATCGCCGGCCGTCGTGGCATGGTAGTAATCGCCGCTCCCCACCACGATACCGGTATAGGAGGCGAAGATCGTGTTATTCGTCACATTGACGCGCGATGCGTCATGCCACAGATTGACGGCCGCGTTCGACACGCCATAGATCAGGTTGTTCTTGACGTCGCTGTCGGCGGTATTGACGTAGACCCCGTACATGGTCTTGCAGCCGCTGGCGCCGATGTCGTGCACGACATTGGCCAGCACGTCGTTGCTGGCGCCGCTGTAATAGCTGTCGGAACCGATGCCGCCGCCGGAGGCGCAGGCGCCCTGCCCGATGTGGTGCACATGGTTGCCCTGCAGCGCGGCAAACGAGCCGCCCGTGTAGAGCCCGGTGCTCCAGCGCGTGCCGGCCTGCACCGCGCTGCCGTCGACTTCGAAGCCGACGATGTCGACGTAGCTGCCGCGGTTGTCCCAGCCGAAAGCCGACGACGAACTGGCCGGCGGCACGATCTTCGCGCCCCACTTGGTATCCGACACATAGCGTATCCGCGCCGTCGCCGTGCCGCTGGCGCGGGTGACGATGCCGCCCGCATAGCGGCCCGCCGAGACGTGCACCACGGTGCCGGCCGTGGCGGATTGGGCAGCTCTGGCGATCGTCAGGAATGGCGCCGCCTGCGTGCCCGGATTGCTGTCCGAGCCGGTCGTGGACACGTATAAGGCAGAGGTCGCCACAGCGTCGTTGTAGCTGACGCTGGCGGCAAGCTGAGCCGGTGGTGACACCGTGGAGGTGGCGGCCAATTCGCCGCTCCCGCCGCCGCACGCGGCAAGCAGGACGGCGCATGCGCCGTAACCCACGATGTTGACATGTCCCTGCGACAGGTAGTTGACAGAATTTTTCATCAAACGTTCCTCGTTCATGAAGTGAATGAGGTAGGTTTGATTCAAATCAAATTCTATAGTTCAATGCTTTTAGAAAAAAATTCTGACAAGATTTATTTACGGCAGGAATAGCTGCCATCAGGCATCGCAAAGGCATCGCACCTAAGCGTCATTGAACACCACGCCATGGGGCGCGATGCCGGCCCGGTTGAGGCGCTGCACCGACTCGCTGAGCTCGGCTTCGGTGGTGACGCCGGCGCGCGCCACCAGGAACACGGCGCCGGCCTGCGCGCCGATGAGCAAGGCGTCGGCGGCGGCCAGCACCGGCGGCGCCGTCATCAGCACCACGTCGTAGCGCGCGTCCAGCGCGGCCAGCAGCAGCGCCAGGCGGCGCGGCTGCAACAGCTCGGTCTGCTGTGGCGCGGCGCTGCCAGCCGGGATGAAATCGAGCCAGGGGGCGACGTTGTGGCGCACCGCCTGGTGCGGCTGCAGCGTGCCGGCCAGGCATTCGGCCAGGCCGCCGGCGCGGTCGACGCCGAACTTGTCGTGCAGGCGGCCGTCGCGCAGGTCGGCGTCGATCAGCAGCGTGCGCTTGCCGCCGGCCGCCAGCAGCAGCGCCAGGTTGACCGACACGAACGACGCGCCCACCCGCGCGGTCGGCCCCACGCAGCTGACGATGTTGTTGCGGCTGTGCGGCAGCACGAACAGCAAGGTGGCGCGGAAGGCGCGCAGGCTCTCGGCGGCGGCGTCGTCGGGCGCCGCCTGCGCCAGCAACAGCGGCGCCTGCTTGCGCGCCTGGCGCCGCAGCTTGTCCTGGCTGCGGCTGTGCGGGATCGTCGCATGCACCGTGTGCGTGCCCAGCATCGCCTCGATGCGCTGCGGATCGTCGATGCCGCCGCGCACGGCCCGGCTGGCAAAGGCCAGCAGGGCCCCGGCGAACACCCCCGTCACCAGCCCCAGCAGCACGATCAGCGGCCGGTTCGGCTTCAGCGCGCGCTCCGGCGCCACCGGCATGTCGACCAGCCGCACGTTGCTGATGCGCCCGACCGCCATCACCCGCAGCTGCTGCGCCGTGTTCAGCAGCGCCGTGTACAGGTCGCTGGTGACCTTGACGTCGCGCACCAGCCGCGACTGCTCCTGCTCCAGCAGCGGCAGCTTCTTGATGCGCACCTCCAGCTCGGTGAGCTCGCGGTTCGATTCGCGCAGCTGCTGGTTCAGCGCCTGCAGCACCGGATGCTCGTCGGTGTAGCGCCCCAGCAGCTCGGTGCGCTTCTGGACCAGCGCGCTGCGGCGCGCCTGCGCGGCGGTCTTGCTGTCGAGCGCGATGCGCACCTCCTGCTCCATGTTGATCGTCTCCTGGGCGCTGCGGAAGCCGTTGTAGCGGGCCTCGGCGGTCTCCAGCTGTTCGCGCAGCGCCGGCAGCTGGTGGTCGAGGAAGGCCAGCGTCTTCTCGGCCTCCTCGGTGCGGCGCGCCAGGTTCTGCCGCATGTATTCGCTGCCGATCTGGCTCAGCGTCGCATACACCTGCTGCGCATCGGGCCCCTGCAGCCGCACCTCGATCACGCCGGACTGCTTGCCCTGCTCGGCGATCTGCAGCGCCCGCTGCACCTGCTCCAGCGCCGCCAGCCGCGTGGTGCGGCGCAGGACGAAGCGCACGCCGGGATTGCCGCGCAGCCGCGTCACCAGCAGCTCGACCGCGCCGCCGTCACCATTCGCCCGCGCCAGCGTGCCCACCCTGCCCTCGATCAGCACCCGCCCGCCGCCGTCGCTCAAACGGTAGCGTTCGCCGCCCAGCGCGGTGACGGTGTAATCGCGGTTGTACATGCCGTCGGGCACCTCGAAGCGCGCGACCTCCAGCTTTTCCGCGCCCCACGCGTAGCCGCCGTAGCCGAACAGCCCCGGCTCCGACAGCCGGCCACCGCCGCGCGCGGCGATCCATTCGCCACCCAGCGGAAAATAACGCGGCGTGGCCTGGATGTACAGCCGCAACGTGTCGACCGCCCGCGTCACCACCATGCGCGAGTGCAGCAACTCCATTTCCGCGATCGCCGCCTTCTTGGTCTCAAACAACGACGACACGTCGTTGAGGATGTTCTTGGACGCGTTCGGGTTGTCCTCCTCCACGTGCAGCAGCATGTTGGCCTCGTACACCGGCCGCGCCGCCAGCGCGTACAGCAGCGCCGACAGCGTGCACAGCAGCGCCACCGACACGATCAGCCAGCGGCAACTGTACAGCACCCGGAAATACGCGCGCCACGGCAGCGCGCCCGGCTCCGGTTCCGGCGGCGGCGCCACCCGCTCGATCAGCTGGGCCGGCGCGGCCACGCCGCGCAGCGGACGCAGCAGCGAGGAAGACGAGGAGTCATGGGGATCGTTCATGGCGCGCTCACGGACGGGTTGCGCCGACGGCCGACGACAGCTCGCCGGGGAACAGCTGGCTGATGGCGCGGTGCCAGTTGGCCAGGCCCGACGAGGCCACGTACACGACATCGCGCGGCTGCAGCTCGAAGCGCTCGGCCAGCGCCAGCGCCTGCGCCGGCCGCGCGTCCAGCCGGTACACGCGCGGCCCCTGCGGGCTCTGCCGCACCACATAGACCTGGCCGGAATCGGCGCTCTGCGGATTGAGGCCGCCGGCCTCGCCCAGCGCCTCGTTCAGGGTCAGCCGGCCGTCGTGCATGGTCAGCGCGCGCGGCGTCAGCACCTCGCCGGCGACAAACACCTTGCTCTCGTCGCGCGGCGGCACCCGCACGATGTCGCCGTCGGCCAGCATCAGCACGGCCGGATGGCGGCCGCCGGCCAGGGTGCGCAGCAGGTCGATGCGGTGGCGCTGGCCGCCGCGCTCGACCGTGATGCGGCTCTGGTCGGCGCTCGGCAGCAGGCCGCCGGCGCGGTTCAGCGCCTCCAGCAGCGTCATCGGGATATCGTTGATGGCCTGCAGACCCGGCGCCTTGACCTCGCCGTCGATATACACGCGCTGGCTGCGGTAGGCCTGCACGCTGAGCGTGACGCGCGGATCGCGGAAGTAGCGCGCCAGCCGCGTGGCCAGCAGCGTGCGCGCCTGCTCGCGCGTCAGCCCGGCCAGCGTGATGGTGCCGGCGAACGGGAAGTTCAGCTGGCCTTGCTGGTCGACCACGAAGTTGGCGGCCGGCGGCCCCTGCACGTAGGCGTCGGCGCTCAGGTCGCGGGCGACGGCGCCGGTCAGCTCGGGATGGTCCCAGACGGTGATCGCCAGCACGTCGCCGGGGCCGATGTGGTAGGCGCCGTCGGTCGAGGTCCCCGCCGGCGCCGGCACGTCCGGCACCGGCGGCGCGCTGGCGCGCTGGCGTTCGGCGTCGAGCAGCTGCGGCGTGATCGCGATGACGGCCGCTTCGTCCGTCGCCGACGCGCTGTGCAGGTCGCCCGCGCAGCCGGACAGCACGCACAGGCAGAACAGCAGCAAAAAAAAGATACGGCACAAACCGGACAAACGGAAAGTAGACATGGCGGCCACCGTGGCTCGGAACTAGGTTCAGAGTAGATGGGCGCCCGGCAGGCGGCCTTGTTGCAGATCAAACGCGCGGCTAAGCGAGCAGGCAGGCGTCGCGCGGCGGCACAGGCTGCGTCTGCTGCTTGAGCAGCAGCTGGCGCAGCTGCTCGGCCGGCAGCGGACGGCTGAACAGATAGCCCTGCATCTCGTCGCAGCCGTTCTCGCGCAGGAAGCTGCGCTGCTGCTCGGTCTCCACGCCCTCGGCGATCACGCGCAGCTTGAGCCGGTGCGCCAGGCCGATGATGGAGCTGGCGATGGCTTCGTCGCCCTCGCTGCAGCCCAGGTCGCGCACGAAGGACTTGTCGATCTTCAGCGTGCTGATCGGGAACGACTTCAGCGCCGACAGGCTGGAGTAGCCGGTGCCGAAGTCGTCGATCGACAGCGACACGCCCATCGCCCGCACCGCCGCCATCTTGTCCACCGCCTGCTGCAGGTCGCGCATGATGACGCCCTCGGTCACCTCCAGCTCCAGCCATTCCGGCGCCAGGCCGCTCTGCGACAGCGCCAGCGCCACGCGCTCGACCAGCCGCTGCTCCTCGAACTGGCGCGGCGACACGTTGACCGAGATCCGCAGCGGCGCCAGCCCGGCGTCCTGCCACGCGCGGTTCTGGCGGCAGGCCGTCTGCAGCACCCACTCGCCCAGCGCGACGATCATGCCGCTCTCCTCGGCCAGCGGAATGAAGCGGTCCGGCCCGATGAAGCCGTGCTCCGGATGTTCCCAGCGCACCAGCGCCTCGACGCCGAACACGCGGCCGGTGCGCAGGTCCACCTTGGGCTGGTAGACCAGGCGGAACTGGTCGTCGTCCAGCGCGCCGCGCAAGCCCTCCAGCAGCACCAGCTTTTCCTCGATGCTGGCGTTCATGCCGCGGGTGTAGAACTGGCAGTTGTTCTTGCCCAGCTCCTTGGCGCGGTACATGGCGGTGTCGGCGTGCATCAGCAGCGTGCCGGCGTCGGCGCCGTCGTCCGGATAGACCGCCACGCCGATGCTGCAACTGACCTGCACTTCCTGCCCGCCCAGCATGATCGACTCGAGCACCGCCTCGCGCACCCGCTCCAGCACCGACGCGGCGGCCGCGCCGTCGTCCGGCTCGGTCAGCACCAGCACGAACTCATCGCCGCCGAAGCGGCCGACGGTGTCGCCGGCGCGCAGGCAGCCGCTCATGCGCTCGGCCACCACCTTCAGCAATTCGTCGCCGGCGTTGTGGCCCAGGCCGTCGTTGACCAGCTTGAAGCCGTCCAGGTCGATGAACGCCACCGCCACCGCGCCGCCGCTGCGCTGCGCCTGGGCGATCGTCATGTCGAGGCGGTCGCCGATCAGGCTGCGGTTCGGCAGGCCGGTCAGCGTGTCGTGGTGGGCCAGGTGCAGCATGCGCTCCTCGGCCAGCTTGCGCTCGCTGATGTCGCGCACGATGGCGACGATGCCGCCTTCGACCGGCACCACCTGCTGGTGCAGCCAGCGCGCGCGCAGCTGCGGTATCGTGCTTTCCCATTCCTGCTCGTGCACGCCGCCGACCCGCGTCACATGCACCAGGTGGGCGAACAGGCCGGTCTCGCGCGCCTGCGGCATCAAGCCGCACAGCGTCATCTCGCACAGCCGGCTCTTGCTGAAGCCGGTCATTTTCTCGGCCCGCGAATTGGCGTCGACGAACATGAAATCGATGATCTCGCCGCCCACGTCGCGCACCTCGCGCATGACGAAGAAGGCGTCCAGGCTGGCCGCCGACGCCGCCGCATAGGTTTCCTGCGCGCGCCGCACGCGGGCGCGGTTGCGCGCGCCCTGCCACGACCACAGCCACAGCAAGGCGGTGCTGGCCAGCAGCACCGCGCTGACCACCGCCGCCTGGATCAGCTTTTCGCGGCGCTGGCGCTCGAAGCCGGCCATCAATTCGCCCTCCGCCAGGCCGACCACCACGTTCAGCCCCACGCCGTGCAGCTCGCGCATGCCCATGTAGCGGCGCATGCCTTCAAAGCTCGCGATCGCCCCGGCCGGCTTGTCCATGCGCTGGCCGAACGACAGCTTGTCGCCGATGCGCAGCGAGCGCACCACGCCGTCGCCGCCGACCAGGCCCAGCATGCCGTACTCGCCGAGCCGGCTGCGTTCGTAGCTGCTGGTGAAATAGGCCGGATCGGTTTCGACGATGACGATGCCGGCGAAATTGCCGGCATCGTCGTCGAGCCGGCGGGTGAAGTGCAGATGCCATTCGGTGTTGGCGGCGTCGCGCGTGGCCTGGCTGACGTAGGTGCCGCCGCTGTCGCGCTCCTGGTGGAACTTGAAGTACGCCTGGTCGGCCACCGAGATCGGCAGCGCCTGCGGATTGCTGGCCACCGTCATGCCGCTGCGGTCGACGATGCTGACCACGAACACCACGCCCGGCGGCAGCAGGCCCTCGCGCCCCAGCTCCGGCAGCGCGCCCAGCGCGCCCTTGCGCTCGACGGCGTACTTGAGCACGCGCAGCGTCTGGTCGATGCCGTCCAGGCTGCGCGCCACCTGCGCCTCGTAGGTGCCCAGCATGTCGCGCAGCGAATCGGCCGCCGCCTCGCGCGCGTGGATGCGCTCGACGGCGATCTCCTGGTACGCCACCACCCAGATCGCCACCAGCAGCAGCAAGGCGAACAGCGGCAGCGAGAAGTGCGTGTCCAGCCCGCGCCGCAGCCAGCGCGCGCGCAGCGTGTCGGCTTTGTGGGTGGCGTCGGTAGCGGTATTCAAGGGGTCACCAGCACAGCCTTGACGCTGGCGTCCAGCGCGCTGCGGTCGATGTAGCCTATCATCGACGGATTGTCGGCCACCATCCTGCGCACGGCGGCGCTGCTGGCCAGTTCGCGCGGCGGCTGGCCGCGTCCGGTGAACACCATCTTGGTCCAGTAAGCCTTCATCAGCGCCGGCGACCTGGCCGCCACCCTGCTATAGAACTCGTCGCGCAGCGGGCTGCCCAGCGGCAGGTCGAGCGCCACCGCCTCGTCGCCGCCGGGGAAGCGCCCGGTCTGCGCCAGGAAGATGTCGACGACCTGCTCCGGGCGCAGCACCGACAACGGATTGCGCGCCGAGACGATGACCACCAGTTCAGCCGAGCGCGCGCCGCCGGCCGCCGACAGCAGAAGCAGCGGCAGCAGCGACAGCGCCAGCAGCCGTCGGAGTGT
This sequence comes from Duganella sp. Dugasp56, assembly GCF_047304105.1. Classification (NCBI taxonomy): domain Bacteria; kingdom Pseudomonadati; phylum Pseudomonadota; class Betaproteobacteria; order Burkholderiales; family Oxalobacteraceae; genus Duganella; species Duganella sp. Dugasp56. The sequence goes on along the minus strand of NZ_JBGLYQ010000075.1, from coordinate 10,420 downwards.
CAGTGGAAGAGCGTGCATGGCAGCCCCCTCAGAACACGAAGTCCAGCGCGGCGCTGAACACGCCGACCGGGCGCCCCGAGCGGAAGCCCGGCAGCACGTTGATGAAGGTGCCGTTCGAGCCCTGCCGCGGCGTCAGGCGGTCGTACTGCAGCTTGAGCGCGTAGTTGGCGCGCCAGTCCCAGCGCGCGCCGACGGTCACGCTGCGCTGGCGCGGGATGGTCGCCAGCAGCTCGTTCAGGCCCGCGTTCAGTTGCGCGCCGGCGGCCGCCAGCGGCGGCGGCAGCTGGCCCAGACTGAGCCCGGCGCTGCCGGTCTCCGTGTTCGCGTGCGAGACGGCGTAGCCCACGTACGGCGTGATGTCGCCGTAGCGGTAGCCGGCGCTCAGGTAGGCGACGGTCTTGTCGCCGAGGTAGGAACGGGCGTTCATGCGGCCGATCTCGCCCATCAGGAACCAGGCGCCGGGATCGTAGTTGAAGCCGATGGTGACCACATCCGCGCGCTTGGCCCGGACGTCATAGCGCTCCGTCAGCGCCACACCCTGGGGCCCGAACAGCGCCATGCCGTCGAACAGCTCGCGCGCAATGTCCACCGACAGCTCGGTCGTCATCGCGCTGGCGCGCACCGTCAGGTTGCCGCAGGTGGTGGTGTCGGACAGGCCGATCAGCGCGCGCGCCTTCGCCTTCGCCTGCGCCGTGATGTCGATGGTGGTGCCGCCGAAAAAGACCTGGGTGACATGGTTGACGTCGCCGGTGCTCCAGCGGTAGCTGGCGTCGACGCCGTCGCTGTTGCTGATCGGGATGCTGCCGTACACCTCCACCGGCGGCCGCACCCACGGCAGCGCATAGCCGGCCTTGCGGTAGTCGCCGGCCAGGAACAGCGGCAGCGCGATGCGGCCCAGCCGCACGCTCAGGTCCGGCGTGGCCTGGTATTTGACGTTGGCCCACTCCACCGCCGGCGTGTAGCCGTTCTCCAGCGTGCGTTCGGACACCAGCTGCAGCACCGCCGACCATGAGCTGTTCAGGTTCAGGCCCAGCTGCATGCCGATGCGGCTGTCGACGTTGGCGCTCCACTCGCGGCTGCGGCCGGCGGTGCCCGGATTGAGTACGTTGGCCGTGAAGTCCGCCTGGTTGTCGTTGCTGCGGACCACGCCCAGCGTGCCGTAGCCGCCGAAGGTCCACAACGGCGCGCCGTCGGCCGCCGCTCCGGGCGCGGCATCGCCTGCCCGGGCGATACAGCAGCCCAGCATGAGGATGGCCGCCATGGCGGCGCGCGTCGGAGAAAAATCAGCGGTCATTCGTGGTCCTGTCTATCGTGTTCACACGGCGGCCCGCCAGATACTGCATGTCGAGCAGGCGCACAGGCGCCATCGCGCACCGCTGCGGCGGGCGTCCGGTCTCGACTAGGTGGGAGGGTCTTGGCTAGGTGCCGTTCCGAAGAACTGCATCGGATACAACCACTTTATACTTCCTTAAAGCAACTGTCGATGGATTAGAGCAAGATACCAAGAATTCTATCGAAAAACCACAATTCTCAATAATCAAATGACAAATCAGCTGTCATTTAATCATCGAATATATTGCACGGCTGGCTACGTTATGCGGGTATCAACGCCCGCCTGCAGGCTGGAAAACAACGTTTCCACAAAGTCCACAAACACCTTGATTTTGGCCGCGCGCTGCTGCCGCTGCGGATACAGCACCGACACGTCCGGCCCGGCCGCCTGCCATGGTTCCAGCAGCGGCACCAGCGCGCCGCTGCGCAGCGGTTCGATCAGCGACACCGACAGGTGCTGGACGATGCCGCCGCCCTGCACCGCCATCTCGATCAGCGATTCCACGTGATCCATCGCCACCACGCCGCGCGGCGTGGTGGTGAACGGCTGGCCGTCCTGCTGGAACGCCCACGGCCGCAGCTGGCGTGCCTTCGGATAGACGAAATTCAGGCAGGGAAAATCATTGAGCTCGTCCGGATGCCCGGGACGGCCGTGGCGGGCGATGAAGTCCGGCGCGGCGCAGCAGATGTAGCGGTTCTTGTAGATACCGCGCCCGACCAGCCCCGAATCGGACAGCTCGCCGATGCGCAGCATGACGTCCACGCCCTCGTCCACCATGTCGATCAGCCGGTCGCTGGCCGTCAGGCGCACGCTCAGTTCCGGAAAGGCGGCCAGGAAGCGCGGCAGCGCCGGCGCCACGATCTGGCGCGCCAGGATGCCCGGCATGTCGACCCGCAGGCTGCCGCGCGGCGCCTGCAGGGCGTCGCTCATGCCGCTTTCCAGATCCGCCATGTCGTCGAGCAGGCGGCGCGCCTGTTCGACGCAACGCCGGCCCTCGTCGGTCAGCGACATGCTGCGGGTGGTGCGGTTCAGCAGCTTGACGCCGAAATGCGCCTCCAGCGCTCCGACCTGGTGGGTCACCGAGGACGTCGAAATCCCCAGCCTGGCGGCGGCCCGGCTAAAGCCGCCGGCATCGACCACGGCACAAAACACCTTCAACGCATCCAGCCTGTCCATCCCGCTCCCCGTGCTCCCCATGTGTGCAGCGATTCTAGCCGGATTACGGATTATTCGCGATTCGGGGATTCTGCATGCCGGCCGGCCCGCTTTTTCCGCAAGCCGTGCCGGGCCAGAATGGCTGCATCAACCAACCACCCGGAGTCCCGCCATGAAAACCATGCAAGCCGTCGTACTCAATGCCGCCGCCGCCCCGCTGACCAACCAGCAGATCGCCCGCCCCATCGCCGCCGCCGGCCAGGTGCTGGTGCGCGTGATCGCCAGCGGCGTCAATCCGCTGGACACCAAGATCGCCGCAGGCAAGGCCGATCACGCCCAGGTGCGACTGCCCGCTGTGCTGGGAATCGACATCGCCGGCATCGTCGACAGCGTCGGCGACGGCGTCGAAGGCTTTGCCGCCGGAGACCACGTCTACGGCATGACCGGCGGCATCGGCGGCGTGCAAGGCTCGCTGGCGCAGTACGCGGCGGTGGACGCCAGCCTGCTGGCCAGGGTGCCCTCGAACCTGTCGATGCGCGAAGCGGCCGCGCTGCCGCTGATCTTCATCACCGCCTGGGAAGGCCTGGTCGACCGCGCCCGCGTCGGCGCCGGCATGAAGGTGCTGGTGCACGGCGGCGCCGGCGGCGTCGGCCACATGGCGGTGCAGCTGGCTGTGTCGCGCGGCGCCGTCGTCTACGCCACCGGCAGCGCCGAACAGCGCGGGGCGATCGAGAAAATGGGCGCCACCTTCATCGACTACCGTGGCGCCACGGTCGAGGAGTACGTCCGGCAGCACACCGATGGCGAAGGCTTCGACGTGGTCTACGACACCGTCGGCGGCGCCACGCTGGACGCCTCGTTCCGCGCCGCGCGCCAGTACCACGGCCACGTGGTCAGCTGCCTGGGCTGGGGCACGCACGCGCTGGCGCCGCTGTCGTTCCGCGCCGCCACCTACTCGGGCGTGTTCACGCTGCTGCCGCTGCTGTCCGGCAAAGGCCGCGCGCACCACGGCGAGATCATGAGGGAAGCGAGCGCGCTGGCCGCCGCCGGCAAATTGAAAGTGATGCTGGACCCGACGCCCTACACGCTGGACGCGCTCAGCGTCGGCGCCGCCCACGCCGCGCTGGTCGGGGGCACGGCGCGCGGCAAGGTGGTGGTGCAGGTGAGCCTGGATTAAGGCGTCAGCGTATCGGCCTCGCCGAACGAGGCCGGCGGCGCGAAGCGCATGCCAGGATTGGCGAACATCTTCACCGGCTTGGTCGTATCGTCCTTGATAAAGCCGAACTGGCCCGGGTCGTACTGGTAGGCGCCGGAGCGGTTGACGATGGAGATGCCGCCGCTGCTGACATGCACGTGCAGGCCGGGATCGAGTCCGGTGGATGGATCGACGTCGCCCTTGCCGGTCAGGTATTCGAGGAAGAAAGTCGTGCCGCGTAGGCCGATGGTGGCGCTCGGCGTCTTGACCGCGAACTTCTCCTTGTTGCGCTTGCCGAGGATGCCGGTCAGCGAACGCAGGCCGCCCTTGACCAGCGTGAACGCCGCGCTGTCGGCCTCCGGCCTGGCGCCGTCGAAAGAAAACTTGTCGATGACGAGCGTGGTGCCGGGCTTCATCGTCAACTCGCTGTTGTCGATGAAGCGCACCATGGCCCAGGCGCCGGCGGTGGTCACCAGCGTGTCGCCGCTCTCCACTTCCGACTGCGCCTTGAGCGGCTTGACCACGCCGGCCGCCGAGCGCGCGCTCATCGCACCGCTCACCTGCACCACCACGCCGGCCACCTGCGCCGCAACAGCAACTGCGGCGGCGCTCCACAGCAGCAGCGCCGCCAGCCACGCCGCCAGCCATTTATGTATCCGCATGCTCCACCGTCCGAAAATTTAATCCGGTGTTTATACCACGGATACAGCCTCTTCGTGGTCACGCCGGCGGCGCCGTAAACAGTGCTACATTGGCAGGATTCAATCCATTTGATCACTTCATGCCGGCACGCGTCCGGCCTAAAATCGATGCATTGATCATCAAACGGAATCGACTACATCATGAGAACCAGACTGCTGCCCGCATCCTTCTTCGCGCTCACGCTGGGGCTGGCCGAAACCGGCAACGCCTGGCGCTTCGCCCACAATCTCTGGTCGCTGCCGCCGCTGGCCGGCGAGGTGCTGCAGGCGCTGGCCGTGCTGTCCTTTGCCGTTTTCATCTGCCTGTACGTCCACAAATGGATGGCGCACCGCGCCGCCGCCGTGGCCGAGACGCGCGATCCGGTGCAATCGGCCTTCCTGGCGCTGATACCGGAATCGGTGATCCTGATCGCATTGGCGCTGCAGCCCTACTGGCCGGACGCCGCCAGGCTGGCGTTCTGGCTCGGCTCCGCCGCCAACCTGCTGTACGGCGCCTGGCGCCTGGCCGCGCACTGGAGCAGCCAGCGCGACGCCGCCCAGATCGTGCCGCCGCTGTTCCTGCCCTACACCGCCAGTGTGCTGGTCAACGCGCTGGCGGCCGGCGTGTTCGGCTACATCGATTACGGCTGGATGCTGTTCGGCGTCGGCGCCATCTCGTGGATCGTGCTCGATTCGGCCATCACGCACCAGCTGATGACGGGTGGCCTGGCCGACAAGAGCCGCAACTTCATGGGCATCTACAGCGCGCCGCCGGTGGTGGCGCTGGTGGCTTATCAAGTGCTGGCGGGCGCCGATGCCCACAGCGCCGTCACGTTCGCGCTGGCCGGCTATGCGCTGTTCGTCTTCGCCGGAATGGCCTTCGCCTCCCGCTGGCTGGCGCGGCAGGACTTCGCCCCCGGCTACTGGGCCTATACCTTCGGCCTCGCCACGCTGGGCCAGGGCTTGATGCTGATGGCCGGCCATGGCCGCGTGCTGGAGGCCGTCGCGGCGATCGTCTTCGCCGCCACGCTGCTGCTGGTGCTGTATGTGGCGGCCCGGTCGCTGCTCCTGCTGTCGCGCGGCAGCTACTTCCCGCCCGCTCCGGCTCCAGCAACGGCGGCGATGGGCGGCGCATCTTGAAGACCGTCGCGCTGCTGCTGTTCCCCGGCGTGCAGTCGCTGGATGTCTCCGGTCCGATGGACGTTTTCGCCGAAGCGAACACCTTCCTCGCGCCGGACCAAGGCTACCGGCTGGTCACCGTCGGCACGGCCCCCTACCCGATCCGCGCCTCCAACGGCCAACGGCTGGGCGCCGACCATGGCCTCGACGACGCCGCCGCCTCCTTTGCGGATTTCGACACGGTGCTGGTGGCCGGCGGCCCCGAACTGGCGCTGCAGGCGGACAACCCACAGCTGTCGGCCTGGCTGCGCAAGATGACGCAGGAAGTGCCGCGCTACGGTTCGATCTGCACCGGCGCCTTCCTGCTGGGCCGCGCCGGACTGCTTGACGGCAAGCGCGTCACCACGCACTGGAGCGACGCCGCGCGGCTAGCGGCGCAATTCCCGCTGGCGCAGGTCGAGCATGACCGCATCCACGTGCGCGACGGCGCGCTGGTCACCTCGGCCGGCGTCACCGCGGGTATCGACCTGGCGTTGGCGCTGGTGGCCGAGGACCACGGTCCCGCCGTGGCGCTGGCCGCCGCCAAGCGCCTGCTGGTGCTGGCGCAGCGCCAGGGCGGACAATCGCAGTTCAGTCCCTACCTGAGCGACGCGCAGGCACCGGACGCGCTGGCGACGCTGATCCAGCGCTATGTGATGGAACACCTGGCCGAGTCGTTGTCGGTCGAGCACCTGGCCGACGTGGCAGGCATGAGCGCGCGCAATTTCGCCCGTCAGTTCGTCAGGGAGATGGCCGTCACGCCGGCGGAATTCGTGCAGCGCGCACGTATCGACGCCGCCCGCAACCTGCTGGAAGGTAGCGAACTGGCGCTGAAAACGGTCGCCTGGCGCTGCGGCTTCGGCAGCGCGGCGCGCATGCGCTTGGTGTTCTCGCAACGCTTCGGCGTCACGCCGGCTCAATACCGCGACAGCTTCCGGCTATGCCATAATTGATTTCCGCGCCGTCGTCCCTATCTAGTGGTATATGACCAAGCTGCCCACCGTCGATTTGTGGCAAGATTTTCACCCCGCCGTGGCGGCATGGTTCCGCTCGGCCTTCCCAAGCGCAACGGAAGCGCAGCGGCGCGCCTGGCCGCTGATCCGCAGCGGCCGTCCTGCGCTGATCGCCGCGCCGACCGGCTCGGGCAAGACGCTGACCGCCTTCCTGGCCGCGATCGACGCGCTGGTGGCCGAAAGCGGTTCTGGTCCGCTGCCCGACGAAACCCGGGTGCTGTACGTGTCGCCGCTGAAGGCACTGTCGAACGACATCCGCCTCAACCTGTTGGCGCCGCTGGAAGGCATCAGCCGCGAACTGGCCGCCCTCGGCCTGCCGGACCACGGCATCCGCAGCGCGGTGCGCACCGGCGACACCACGCAGACAGAACGCAACGCCATGCGCCGCCGCGCGCCGCACATCCTGGTGTCGACACCGGAATCGCTGTACGTGCTGCTGGGATCAGACAGCGGACGCGCCATGCTGTCCACCGTGCGCACGGTGATCATCGACGAAATCCACGCGGTCGCCAATAGCAAGCGTGGCAGCCACCTGGCGCTCAGCCTCGAACGGCTCGACGCGCTGTGCGCAAAGGCGCCGGTGCGGGTCGGCCTGTCGGCCACGCAAAGGCCGTTGTCGGCGGTGGCGGAATTCCTGGTCGGCGCCGGCGCCGATTGCGCGGTGGTCGATGTCGGCCACGTTCGGGCGCGCGATCTCGGCCTCGAGCTGCCGCCGGTGCCGCTGGAGGCGGTGATGCCAAACGAGGTATGGGAACGCGTCTACGACCGGCTGGCGGAACTGTCGGTGCTGCACAAGACCACGCTGGTGTTCGTCAACACGCGGCGCATGGCCGAGCGCATGGCGCGCCATCTGGGCGAACGGCTGGGCGCCGAACTGGTGGCGGCGCACCACGGCAGCCTGGCCAAGGAATACCGCCTCGATGCCGAGCAACGCCTCAAGGGTGGCGAGCTGCGGGTGCTGATCGCCACCGCGTCGCTGGAGCTGGGCATCGACATCGGCGACGTGGACCTGGTGTGCCAGATAGCGTCGCCGCGCGGCATCGCCTCGTTCCTGCAGCGGGTCGGCCGCTCCGGCCACCAGGTCGGCGGCCTGCCCAAGGGACGATTGTTCCCGACCTCGCGCGACGACCTGATCGAATGCGCCGCGCTGCTCGATTGCGTGCGTCGCGATGAACTCGACCTGCTGCACATTCCATCGGCGCCGCTGGACGTGCTGGCACAGCAGATCGTGGCCGAGGTGGCGTGCCGCGAGTGGAGCGAGGAGGAACTGTTCGCCATGGTGCGGCGCGCCTCGCCGTATGCGCAGCTGAAGCGCGAGCAATACGACGCGGTGATCCGCATGCTGGCCGACGGCTACACCGGCCGCAACGGCGTGCGCGGCTCCTACCTGCACCGCGACACGGTGGCCGGCGCGCTGCGCGGACGGCGCGGCGGCAAGCTGACCGCAGTCACCTCGGGCGGCACCATTCCCGACAACGCCGACTACTCGGTGGTGCTGGAACCGCAAGGCCAGATGGTCGGTACGGTGCACGAGGACTTCGCCGTCGAGAGCCTGGCCGGCGATGTTTTCCAGTTGGGGAATACGTCCTACCGCATCCAGCGCGTCGAGGCGGGCAAGGTGCGGGTCGAGGATGCGCACGGCGCGGCGCCGAACATTCCGTTCTGGCTGGGCGAGGCGCCGGGCCGCAGCGATGAATTGTCGATGGGCGTGGCGCGCCTGCGCGGCGAGATCGACCGCCTGCTGGACGGCGGCGGCGAGGCGGCCATCGAACGCGCTGTGGACTGGCTGTTCGAGCATCTCGGCTTGGCCGACGATGCCGCCCGCCAGATCGCCGAATACATGGCCCGCTCGCGCGCCGCACTGGGCGCGCTGCCGACCCGCGACACGCTGGTCATGGAGCGCTTCTTTGACGAATCGGGCGGCATGCAGCTGGTGATCCACACGCCGTACGGCAGCCGCATCAACCGTGCCTGGGGGCTGGCGCTACGCAAGCGCTTCTGCCGCAGCTTCAATTTCGAGCTGCAGGCGGCGGCCACCGAGGACGCCATCGTGCTGTCATTGTCGACCGCGCACAGCTTCCCGCTGGACGAGGTGTGGCGCTACCTGCGCTCGACCACCGCCGAGCACATACTGATACAGGCCCTGCTCGATGCGCCGCTGTTCAACGTGCGTTGGCGCTGGAACGCCACCACCGCCCTGGCGTTGCCGCGCTACGCGGGCGGACGCAAGGTGGCGCCGCAGCTGCAGCGCATGAAGAGCGACGACCTGCTGGCCTCCGTGTTCCCCGACCAGGCGGCGTGCCTGGAAAATATCGTCGGCGAGCGCGAGCTGCCCAGCCACCCGCTGGTCGACCAGACGCTGGACGATTGCCTGCACGAGGCGATGGACTGCGAGGGCTGGCTGGCACTGCTGCGCCGCATGGAAGCGGGCGAAGTGACGCTGCTGGCGCGCGACCTGCCGGCGCCGTCGCCGCTGGCGATGGAAATCCTGAACGCCCGTCCCTACGCCTTCCTTGACGACGCGCCGCTGGAAGAGCGCCGCACGCAGGCAGTCATCAACCGGCGCTGGACCGATCCGGCATCGACCGACGACCTGGGCGCGCTCGATGCGGACGCGATCGCCAGCGTGGCGGAAGAGGCCTGGCCGAATGTGCGCAACGCCGACGAGATGCATGAGGCCTTGATGTCGCTGGCCTGCATTACGTATGCGGAAGCATCTTCAAATGAAGGCTGGACGACGTGGCTGGATGCGCTGGCCGCCGGCGGACGCGCGACACGCATGCGCGGCGCCGGCGTCGACTTCTGGGTGCCGCTGGAGCGTCTGGCCTGTGTGCAGGCAGCGTATCCGCAGGCGCAGGCCACGCCGCCGCTGGTGCCGCCCGTCGACAACGACTGGACCGCCGATACGGCGCTGGTCGAAATCCTGCGCGCGCGCCTGAGCGGCTTCGGCCCCCAGACGGTAGCCGCCATCGCCGGCGCGCTTGGCCTGACGGCCGGCGCCGCCACCATCGCGCTGACGCAGCTGGAAAGCGAAGGTTATGTGATGCGCGGCCGCTTCACGCCCGGCGCCAAGATCGAGGAATGGTGCGAACGCCACCTGCTGGCGCGCATCCACCGCTACACGATCAAGAGCCTGCGCCGCGAAATCGAGCCGGTGGAGCGCCAGGACTTCATGCGCTTCCTGTTCGACTGGCAGCACCTGTCGCCGGACACGCAGCTGCACGGCGAAGATTCGCTGCCGCTGTTGCTGTCGCAGATGGAAGGCTACGAGGCGGCGGCCGGCGCGTGGGAAAGCGACCTGCTGACGCTGCGGCTGCAGGATTATTCCAAATCATGGCTCGATGACCTGTGCCGCGCGGGCAAACTGGTATGGACGCGCATCGGTGCGCCGTCCAGCGCTGCCGGCGGTCCGGTGCGCGGCACGCCGCTGGTGCTGCTGCCGCGCAGCCAGCTGGGGCTGTGGCATGCGCTACCGGTGGTGGCCGGGGAGATCGAGGTTTCGGCGCGCGCCGCGCGGGTGCTGGAGGCGTTGCGGCGCGACGGCGCCATGTTCTTCGACGAACTGGCGCACGATGCGCGCCTGCTGCCGGTGGAGCTGGAAAACACGCTGGGCGAGTTGGTGAATACGGGCCTGGTCAACGCCGACAGCTATGCCGGCCTGCGCGCGATGCTGCTGCCGGCGAACAAGCGCGCCAGCAACGACAAGCGCCGCCACCGGGGTGCCGCGCCGACGATGGAGGAAGCCGGCCGCTGGGCGCTGGTCCGGCGCGGCGACGGCGTCACTATCCGCGAGCGCGTCAGCGAGATAGCTGCGGGTCCGGCAACAGCAGTACCAGCAGCAGCTACAGTAACTGTAGCAGCCACCGACGCCAAACCCGCCCCCGCC
>NZ_JBGLYQ010000074.1:0-19820 GCF_047304105.1 Duganella sp. Dugasp56 | reverse complement strand
GACACGAGCTCTGCCGTAGCGGCTGCTACGGCAGAGCTCGTGTCCAAATGTCGGATCTGACCCCGGGTTTAGCATTTGTGAGCGATTTGTGGGCCGCTCCCGACGACACTGGCAACACCAGGACTGCTGCAAACAGGCCTGAGGTCACCATTCCCAATGTCTACAGGAGTTTCCATGTTGCAAGTTCCAACGATCCCTACCCCGCTGCTCGGCTCGGTCGTCTGCACGCCCACCGTGGCCGCCATCGGCGACAGCGTCTGCGTCGAAGTCAAGGCGCCGAACGGCCAGCCCTACGATAACAATGAGTCGGGCAACATCTGCATCAACGGCGTGCCCGGCTCCAAGCAGTACCTGGTGTGGAACCGCGCCGGCAAGAAGACCATCAACGTCACGGCCGGCAAGCGCGGCGCCATCGAGAAGCTGAAAGCCGAAGTCCAGATCAACGCCCCGGCCGACGGCAAGCAGCCGCCGACGCTGACGGTGCGCACGGCGCCGCACAATCCCACCGCGATGATACTGACGGTGGAGAACGCGCCGGAGCGCCGCACCCAGGGCACGCCGCGCACCCGTCCACCGATTCACATCGCGCCGCGCAAAACGGCCATGGGCCTGCAGACCATCGCCGCGCGCGACGCCGCCACCCATCCCGTCCTGCTGCCGACCACGCGACCTCGCCTCGCCATCAATGCCGGCGGCGGCGCCACCGCGGCGGCCTACAACTGGGAACTGGGCACGGTGGCCATGGGCAGCACGCATCCGACGCTGCAGCACGATTTCGCCACGCAGCTGAATCCGAACCGTCCGCACACGGTGTTCCACGTCAAGGTGACGGTGCAGCAGCCGGGCGATGCGCCGCATGTGATACAGCGCAGCGTCAGCGTGGCCAATCCCTACTTCCTGACGCGCCAGCGCGGCGTGCTGCAGCCGCCGGTGGACAGCAGCGACTTCAGCGCCCAATTCATCGACGGCAGCTACCGCGCCAGCTTCACCGTGCGCAATCCGGAAGCGACCAACCTGACGCTGAGCACCATGCAGCTGGAACTGGCGTATGAAGAGGGCCCGCGCGAATTCGAACTGCGTCCGGCCGCCGCCAGCGCCATCGTGCTGAAGGCCCAGGGCACGACCCGCATCGACGTGGCGATTCCGAAAGCGCAGGTGCCGCAGCAGGCCATCGCCTTCAGCGTTCACTACAAAGGCACGGCGCCGAACGGCCTGCCGGTGCGCGTCAGCGCGCACTTCGACCTGCCGCAGCACATGAGCAAGAAGCTGCTGGTCAACGCCGCCGCGCAAACCTTGCTGAGCGACCTGGCCAGCCGCCAGCTGGTGGCCAACCCCACATCGATCACGCTGGAGGAAGTAACGCGCCTGGGCAGCTACGGCATGCTGCCGGCCTCCTCCTCGGTGGCGCTGCACGGCCCGACGACGCTCACCGCGATGGACATGCATATGGCGCCGCCGTTCCCGGTCGACGGCCAGGAGTGCGATCCGTGGAACCTGCCGGACCACATCCCCGACGGCATGTTCTGCATGCCGACGCAGGAAAAACGCTGGATGCAGATGCCGGCGCGTTTCATGAACGCCAAGAAGGGCGACCTGATCCTCAATCCCAGCAACGGCAGCCTGATCTCCGCCGTGCTGCAGACGGTGACGCCGCCGCAGCGCTATTCGCACTCCGGCATCATGACCCGCAACCGCGATGAGATCACCCACTCGACGGCGTCGGAAGACCGCCTGATCGAATTCATCGGCGGCGACGGCGCCCGTCCCGACGTGCTCAAATACCTGTGGCCGGGCGTGGTCACGCAAACCGTCGCCCACGCCGTCGACGGCGAGGACATGGTCGATCCGGAGACCGGCAAGAAGTACCCGATCGCCGGCTTCGCCACCATCGAATCGAAAATGGACCTGGGCGGCGTGGCGCCGGAAATCGTGCCGGCCATGGTGGTCAAGCCCGATCCTCTGAGCGAGACGCTGGAAATCCGCCAGACCCTGCACGGCATCGCCGACTTCGCGGCGCAGCAGGCCGGCAAGAGCCACTACCGCTTCTACTGCTACACCAAGCCCGCCATCGGCCTGACCGACAAGGCGCCGGCCAGCGCCAAGTGGGCGGCCAACACCTTCCCGACGGTGTGCTCGTCGCTGCTGTGGATGTCGATCAAACAGTCCGGCGTGCCGATGGAAGGCGGCATGCTGGAACAGAGCGACCTGGCCGGCGGCGCGCAGATCGTGCCGTCGACGCCGGACGGCCTGTACGTCTACCAGTCCGACGAACGCATCGCCGCCGGCGAGATCCTGTATTCGAAGATCCACGAGATGGTGCTCGAGAGTGCCGGCTGGTTCGGCAACGCGCTGACCGACGCCGCCGACGACACCGCCAACCAGATGCTCAACGCCTTCGCCTCCGACTGGTGCGAATCCGACGCCAAGGACTCCGACGCCTGGCGCCAGACCGGCGACGCCAACGCCGTCAGCCCCGCCAACCTGTGCTTCTTCGACGCGCCGCTGTACGGCTACGCCGAACCGCTGATCTACCGCCCGGCGCGCTGGGAGGAAGTGACCATCTACAAATGGAAGAAGGTGGCGCAGACCGGCACGCTGCACGGCGTGGTGCATTTCGACGGCAAGGCGGCGGCCGGCGCCAGCGTGCAGATTTCGCAGAACCAGTTCACGCACAGCGCGGCCGACGGCAGCTTCACGCTGGCCAACGTCCCGGTGGGCAGCGTGCTGGTGACGGCAGACAAACAGGCGCTGCACGGCGAGGCCTCGGTGACCGTCGCGGCCAACAAGACCGCCAACGTCACGCTGGACCTGAAGCAGCCTTCACACCTGTTCCGCCGCCTGACCATCGACGGCTGGATGGCCACCACCGACTACGAATTCGCCGCAGCGGCCTATCCGCACAGCGTCGGCGATTTCTACAACATCGCCCAACTGGGACCGTCGTCCAGCACCCACGTGGTCAAGGTGTTCGACCAGGTGGCCGACGACGCGATGGGGCGTCTGATCCTGACGCTGGACCTGCTGGCCAACGACGTCATCCAGGTCAAGGCCACGCTGCGCTGCTACGGCGAGGGCTATGCAGACGGCGACAACTACCAGGAAGGGCACCTGGCGCCGTTCACCATCGGCCCGGGCAAGACCGGCACGTGGTGGATGTTCGTCGACGGCGACAACTACGCCGAGGCGCACTTCACGCTGAGTAACAAGGTCGACCCTGGCTAAGGCAGGGACTTGCAAGGGGCGGCGCCCCTTGCAGTTGTCTGTTGCAAATAAATAGTTGTTGAAATTAAATATTTGTTCTTTTTATAATTAGAATTAAACTAGTGGTTCCTGCGCAGTTCGCTTCGAGGAATCACCATCATGGCATCACTCGCCAAAACCTCCCGTCCGGTCGCCCGCCTGATCGGCCGCCACAGCGCCGTGCAGACGGTGCTCGACTCCCCCGCCACGCTGACCTGGATCGCCGCGCCGGCCGGTTCCGGCAAGACCAGCCTGGGGCTGGAATTCTGCCAGGCCGCCGGTCCCACCGTGGCCTGGCTGCGGCTGGACGAAGCCGACACCGATCCCGCCAGCTTCCTGCTCTACTTCGAACAAGCCATCGTCAACGGCGGCGTGGCGCCCGGCTGGCAACCGCCGCCGCTGCTGCGCGAACACCTGCCGGCGCCGCAGGGCTATCTGCGGCTGTACGCGCGCTCGCTGGGCGCGGCGCTGGCGCCGGCCAGCTGCATCGTCATGGACGACGCCCACCGCTGCCAGGACGCGCCGTGGTTCCGCCAGTTCCTCGAAACGCTGGCCACCGAGCTGCCGCCGGCCAGCAAGGTGGTGGTGCTGAGCCGCGCGCTGCCGCCGGCCGCCTGCGCGCGCCTGCTGGCGCATGGCGACATGCATGAACTGGACAGCACGGCGCTGGCCTTCACCCGCGATGAAACCGAAGTGCTGCTGAATGTGCTGGGCGTGGGCCAGGCCGACACCGTCGCCGACAGCGTCTATGCCTTCACGCGCGGCTGGGCCGCCGGCATCGCGCTGGTGGCGTCGTGGCTGAAGCGCCGCCCCGGCGCCGCGCTGGCGGCGGAGGACGTGCTGTCGGAGGCGATGATCGGCTACCTCGCGGAGGAAGTCTTCAGCGCCTACAGCGACGAGGAACGGGCGACGCTGCTGGCTGTCTGCTGGCTGCCGCACTTCAGCGGCGCCTGGGCGGCGGCGCTGTCCGGCGCGCCGCACGCGGCCGACATCGTCGCCCGGCTGGCCGCGCAGGGCGCGCTGATCTACGAATACCCCGGCCGCCAGTACGCGCTGCATCCGCTGTTCCAGGGCTTCCTGCGCAAATGGGCCGCCACCCGCGTCGGCGAAGAGCAGCGCCGCGCATGGATCGCCGGCTGCATCGACGTGCTGCTGGCCGACGGCAGCGGCGATGCGGCCATCAAGCTGGCACTGGAACACGGCATGCCCGAACGCGCGGCCGGACTGATCGAAGCCAGCGCCGAATCGATGTTCGCCAGCGCCCGCCACACCACGCTGGCGCGCTGGATCGACGCCCTGCCCGAAGCGCATCGCAATGCCTGGCATTACTACTGGCTTGGACTGGCCGTCTTCATGAGCGACACCGCGCGCGCCCGCGCCGCGCTGCTCAAGGCGCTGCAGGCGTTCACCGAACAAAACCAGCCCACGCACCGCTTCCAGGCGCTGAGCGCCATCATCAGTTCCTACTTCTTCGACGGCGCCGCCGAACAGCCGCTGCGCGCCTTCCTGCGGCAGCACGTCGATCCGGCGGAGGACTACGACCGCCTGCCCGGCTCCGCGCTCAAGGCGCACCTGACGCACAGCGTGTGGAGCGGCTTGTTCATGACCGATCCCGGCCACCAGGACATGGATTTGTGGGAACAGCGCGCGCAGGAAGTGCTGCGCCAGCCGGGCGAGCCGACATTGAAGGTGAGGCTGGGCGCGATGCTGGGCCAGCACTACTACCAGTCCGGCCGCTACGCCGCCGTGCACGCGGTGCGCGAGCTGGTGGACGCGATGCCGGAAGCGGCCGCGCTGCCGCCCTACGCGCGCTACCTGTCGCATCTGGTGCAGCTGTACGACGCCTTGACCGCCATGGACCACGACCGCTTCGACGCCACCTACGCGGCCTGCCGCGCAAGCTCCGAAAGCAGCGGCATCCGCATCATGGACAGCCACTACGCGCTGCTGCACGCCGCCGCCTGCCTGCTGCGCGGAGAGCCTGGCAAAGCGGTCGCCGTCATCGCCGAAGTGGCGGCGCAAACGCCGCCGCAGCACCACAACCTGGTGGCCCACCTGCAGCTGACGCGAACCTGGCTGGCCAGCTATAACGGCGACGGCCACAGCGCGCTGGCCCATGCCCACATGGCGCACGAGGCGGCGCTGCGCTTCGGCAGCGTGCCGTACGAGGTGTATGCGCAGGCCGCCGGCTGCGTCGCCTACACGCTGCTCGACCGCGAGCGCTGCGCAGCCGAAACCGCCGTGCTGCGCCGGCATGCCGTCGACTACCGTTCGCCGCTGGCGCAAACCTGGGCCGACCTGCTGGAGGCCTGGCTGTTCATCGCCGGCGCCGACGGCCACGCCCAGCCGCTGGCGCAGCTGCAGCGCGCGCAGCCGGTGCAGCTGCTGCTGGCGCAGGACAAGCTGCGCCGCGCGCTGAACCACGTCGCCGCTCAGGGCGGCGGCTACCTGACCTTCGCCACACCGCATATCCTGCAACCGCTGTGCGCCCATGCGCTGGCCGCCGGCATCCTGCCCGGTGCCGCCTGCATGCTGGTGCGCGCCTGGCGCCTGGCGCCGCCGCCCGACGCCGGCGACAACTGGCCATGGCCGGTGCAGGTGCGCACTTTCGGCGGCTTCGAATTGCGCATCGCCGGCGAGCCGTTGCGCTCGCAAGGCAAGTCCAAGCACCGCCAACTCGACATCCTGAAGCTGGTCGCCGCCCATGCGCCGGGTAGCGTCACGCTGGAACGGGCGGCGGAATTGCTGTGGCCCGACGCCGACGGCGATACCGCCCGCCATGCGCTGGAGACCACGCTGTCGCGATTGCGCGCGACCATCGGCGCGGGCAGCATCCTGCTGGAGCAAGGAGTACTGTCGCTGGCGCCACAGCAGTGCTGGAGCGACACGGCGGCACTGGAGCAACTGCTGCCACGCTTGCAGGAACTGACGCGCGCCTGGGGCGCCGATGCAGGTGCGGGTGCGAATGCGCCGCTGGAGACCGCGCTGCTGATGGCCGCCACACAGGCGCTGTCGCTGTATCGGGGAGAATTGCTGGCCGGGGACAGCGCGCCATGGCTGCTGGCGCGGCGCGAACTATGGCGCGGCAAGCTGGCGCGAACCCTGGGCGACGCCGGACGCCAGCTGGCGCAGGCCGGCCGCACGGCCGCCGCCGTGCAGTTGCTGGAACGGGCGCTGGAAGCGGACCAATGCTGCAAGGCGTTGAACGCAGACCTGATGCGCATCCATCTCGACGGTGCGCGCTTTGAAGAGGGACTGGCGGCCTACCGGCGCTACCAGCGCGTGGCATTGAGCACGCTGGGCGCGCCGGTGGCGCCGGAGATCGAGGCGCTGGCGCAGCAACTGATCGCCGGCGCAGTTGCCGCGGCGAGGTCCGGACCTGCGCAACACGCAGTGCAGGCCGGACCCAAGCGTGCTACATGATGTATTTCAAATGCTCGGCCGGGATGTTCATGGCCCTGGCCAGTTCCGGATTGGCGCGCAGCTGTTCGGCGACGCCTTCCATCACCGGCACCTCGTGCACGTCCAGCCGCGCGGTGCGTGCTTCCGCCGCGCCTTCTTCGGTGCGGCGGCCGACCTTCTGCATGTCCGGCGACATCCGCAGCACCACGCCGCTACGTTCGCGGGTGGCATTGAGCAGTGTGCCGTAGTGATCGTTCTGCACCGTCAGGCCGGTGTAGCCCGCCTCGCGCAGCAGCGCGCTGATATCGCTGACCAGTTTTTGATCCTTGTCCATTTTCGTTTTCCTTTAAGCTAAGAGCAGGCCGAGCGACGCGTCGCTGCTGGCGTTTTGTACGAAGGTGCCGGCCGTCTTGGTGCCGTTACCCGGCAAGAAGTAAGGCTTGGCGAATTTGACGCCGGAGATGGCGGACGTCAGCTGCGGCAGCAGGTCCTGCACCTGCTTGCGCACTGCCGGCATAGCCTTCTTCAGCGCATCCTTGGCGGGACCGGCGCAGAAAGGCGCGCCGCCGTCGAACGAGAACCAGGTGCCGTCGACCGTCACGTGCAGATGCTTCTGACTGTCGAGGAACATGAACAGGAACACCGAGATGGTGCCGTCGATATCGCTGCAGAACCACGGCGTTTCGATATGGAAGTCGAAATTGACTTTGGCTAGCATGTCGAAAGGCTTGTGCGCGGCCGGCGACTGCATGAAGTAGGGAACGCTGATCCACGGCGTGGCCTGCACCCGCAGGCCGCTGGTCAACGAGGCGCCGGAGCTGATCAGCTGTGTGGCGACCATGCCGACGTTGGCGTTGGTGTTAATCAGCTTGCCCAGATCGACCAGGTTTTCGCCGTTGGGACGATGGACGACGAACACGCCGCTGCCCGGAGGCGATTCGGAAAACGGCTGGTCCGCCGCCTTGACGGTATTCTGGCCGACAAAGACTCCATTAAAGAAGCCCTGTATGAATGAGTAAGTGCTGGTGACTGACATGATGCTTTCTTCCTGTAAGAGAGCGCCACCGATGGAATATCGATGACCGCAGGAAGAAAGGTAATCTTGTACTACCCACAAATGGCTTGCAAATGCCTTACTGTTTCAGCAGCCCTTCGATCGCGTCCAGCAGCACCGGCTCCTGGAACGGCTTGCCGAAGTAGGCGTTCACCCCCAGTTGCAGCGCGTAGTTGCGGTGCTTGTCGGCGCTGCGCGAGGTAATCATGATGATAGGGATGTCCTTGGTGCGGTCGTCGCCGCGCACGTTGCGGGTCAGGTCGAAGCCGTCCATGCGCGGCATCTCGATATCGACCAGCATCAGGTCCGGCGCGCTGCCCTGCAACTGCTCCAGCGCGTCCACGCCGTCCTTGGCCAGGACGACGGTGTAGCCTTCGCGCTCGAGCAGGCGCTGCGTCACGCGGCGCACCGTCATCGAATCGTCCACCACCATGATGGAACGTCCGCGCTGATGCGCCGCCCGATCGCGCCCGTCCGCCTGTGCGTGCTGCGCCTTCAGTTCCGGATGATGCGCCAGGTGCTGCGCCAGCGCCACCGGGTTCAGTATCAGCACGATATCGCCGGAACCGAGCACCGTGGCGCCGGCGATGCCGACCATGCGCGCCAACTGCGGGCCGATGTTCTTGATGACCACCTCGCGGTTGCCGAGCACCTCGTCGACCTGCACCGCCAGCCGCTCGTTGCCGTTCTTGAGCATCATCACCGGCGAGGAGCGCTGCACCGGCGGCTGCGCACCGCCGGCGCCGAGCAAGACTGGCAGGTAATGCAGCGCCGCCTGCTGGCCCTGGATCGGCACGTGGCCGTTGCGGTGCGCTTCCGCCAGCGCGGCTTCCTTCATCTGCAGCACCTGCTCGACCAGGATGGCCGGCAGCGCGTATGTCTTGCCGCCCGCGGCCAGCAGCACCACCTGGGTGACGGCCAGCGTCAGCGGCAGGTGGATGGTAAATTTTGTGCCCTTGCCGCGTTCGGAGAACATGTCGACGCGGCCGCCCAGCGCTTGTGCTTCGGACTGCACGATGTCCATGCCGACGCCGCGTCCCGACAGCTCGGTCAGCGATTCTGCGGTGGAGAAACCGGGTTCGAAAATCAGGTCGGCGATCTGGGCATCGGTGACTTCCTCGTCTTCGCGCAGCAGGCCGTTGCTGACCGCCTTGGCGCGGATGCGCTCCAGATCGAGGCCGGCGCCGTCGTCGGTAAATTCGATGACGACCTCATTGCCCTGCTGGGCCACCTGCACCAGCAGTTCACCCGTTTCGTTCTTGCCCGCCTCGCCGCGGCCGGCGCGGCTTTCCACGCCGTGGGCGATGGCGTTGCGCAGCAGGTGCTCGAACGGCGCGGCCATGCGTTCCAGCACGCTGCGGTCGATTTCAACGGCGCTGCCACGGATATCGAGGTTGACGCGCTTGTCCACCTCCTTGGCGCTTTGGCGGGCGACGCGGAACAGCCGCTCCGAGATGCTGGCGAACGGCACCATGCGCACGCGCATCAGGTCGCGCTGCAGGTCGCGCGTCAGGCGCGCTTGCAGCACCAGGTCTTCGCCGGCGTTGTCGACGCTGCGGGTCAGGCTTTCGTGGAAGGAGGCGACGTCGTTGACGCTTTCCGCCATCATGCGGGTCAGCTCCTGCAGGCGCGTGAAGCGGTCGAATTCGAGCGGATCGAATTCGCGCTCGCTGGAGATCGACATGCGCGAGGCGATCTGCGATTCGGCCTGCATTTCGACTTCGCGCAATTGACGGCGCAGCCGCGTGAGGTTTTCCGAGAAGTCGAACAGCGAGGAGCGCAGCGTCTCCACTTCGTTTTCCAGCTTGGAGCGGGAGATCGAGACTTCGCCGGCCTGGTTCACCAGGCGGTCGAGGATGTCGGCGCGAACGCGGACCAGCGGCGATTTGGCGCCGGGCTGCGGATCGTCGATTGTTACCGGGGCCGGAGCGGTGGGCTTGGCGGTGTCGCCGGCGGGCGACTCGACGGCGGCACCGGCGTAGGCATCCACGTCGAGCGCGACGACGCCATCGGTGCCTGCGATCGCGGCGGCGCCGGCGTCCATGCTGCCGACATCGGCGGCCAGGCCGGAAGTGCCGGCCTGCTGCAGCGCCTCCGGGTGCTGCAGTTGTTCGAACAACAGCAGCGCGTGGTCGTAGTGTGCCAGCAGTTCGTCGAACGCTTGCGGCGTGGCGGAACCGGCGTGCACCATGTTTTCAATGTGGGTTTCGATTTCGTGCGCGTGCTGGCCGAGACGCATCGCGCCGGCCATGCGGGCGCTGCCCTTGACGGTGTGCAGCAGGCGCAGCAGGCTTTGCGCATGTGAGGGATCGGCAGGCTGATGCTGCCAGGCGCGCAGCGATTCGCCCACTTGCGGCAGCAGGTCGGCGCCCTCCTCCAGGAATACCGGCAGCAGGTCGGCGTCCAGTTCGTCGTGGAAGATCGCCGGCGCGGCGGTCAGGATTTCCGCTTCGGCGGGCGGCAGCTCGATGATTTCCGTGTCCAGCTCGGGCATCGGCTCGGGCGTTGAGTCAAGCGCCGGCGCGGCGGCTTGGGGCTCGGGTTCGGCCGCTTGCGGCTCTGGCTCTGGCTCTGGCTCTGGCTCTGGCTCGGGCTGAGGCTCTGGCTCCGGTTCGGGTTCGAGCGCGAGGACCGGCGGCACAGGCTCCGGCTCCGGCGCGAGTGGCGCGGCGATCTTGAGCGGCGGCTCGGCAAAGGTATCGTCGAAGGCGGCGTTGAACAAATCGTCTATGTCATCCGCAGGCGCCGGTGCTTTTTTCGGTGCCGGCTGCTCGGGCGCCTCCACGTCAGACTCCGGCACGCTGCCGCTGATTGCGTTATACGTCTCGCGGAACAGCTGATCCAGCGCCGACTCGACCGGTTCCGGCGGCGACGTGATGTTGTCCATCGTCTCGGCCACCAGATCATCCAGGCGCGCCTCGATATCGTTGCTGGCCGCGGGCGGCGTGGCCGCCAGTTCCTCGCGCAGGTCATGCAAGGCGGTCAGCAGCTCCGGCTGCGAAGCGGGCATTTCGCCGGCAGCAAAACTGTGCAGCATCTGGCGGATGCGTTCAATCGTAAAGTCCAGCAGGTCATGCTGCACCTGGTCCAGGTGCGGCGCCGGCGGCAGCAGCGCCTGCAGCGTCGACTCCAGCGCCAGCGCCAACTCGCGCAGCGCCTTGAACCCCACCGTGCCCGAAGTCCCGGCCAGCGTATGCGACGCCTGCAAGGCCGCTGCGTTCACCGGACGGCGCGGCTCGTGACGCCATTCGCCGAAGTCCTGCGTCAGCAAGCGAACCAGTTCGTCCGTCTCGTGCAGATAGATGTTGTACAGCGGCAGGGCGATCTCCAGATCGCCGATATGCTTGACGTTGTCGTCGCGCGGCACCGCCGGCGTGATGGTCGGGAATTCGATGACGTTGCCGCTGACGACCAGCGGCGCGGGAGCGATTTCCTCAACGGCCGGCACCTCGTCCTCCGGCGGCGGTGCCACGGCCTCGATCTCCTCGACCGGTGGCGCCGCGCCCTCGGCAGAAGGCGCCTCGTCGATGGTGAAATCGCCCCCCTCCTGCACCCGGGCAGCGGCTGCGACCAGCGCATCGGCATTGCGCGACGAAACGCCGCTGGCGACCAGCTCCGCCACCCACGCCCCCATGTCCTGCGCAGCCCTGCCGAGCAGGTCGAACAAGGCATCGCTAGCCGGCCGGGCTTCCGCCATCCAGACATTCATCACCCGCTCTATCGCATGCGCGGCGTCGGCAAACTGGTTCAGGCCGACCATGCGCCCGCTGCCCTTGAGCGTATGGAAGGAGCGGCGCAGCATGGCCAGGCTCTCTTCGCCGCCCGACTCCGAACGCGGCTTGGCCAGCGTCCCATCGACAAACTGCAAAACCTCGCGCGCCTCGGCGATAAATATCTCCAGCAGTTCAGCTTCCACCGCCGCATCGCTGGGCGCAGGCGCGGGCGCCGCCAACGGCATCGACGACGGCGCAGGTGCCGGCACCTGCTCTTCCAGCACAGGGATCGATTCCGAAGCCGGCATCTTCTTGAACGGCACCGAGCGGAAGCTGCCATGCTCCGCGTCGAAGGCAAAGCGCTCGCGCGCACCCGGCGCGTTCTGCGCCAGCATGTCGACAAAGAAGCCCAGCGCGCCGACGTTCTGCGCAATGTCGTCCAGCGTCTTCGGCTCCAGCGACGGATCGCCGCCGCCGGCCGCCAGGCCCTGCACGGCGGCCTTCACATGCTGGGCCGCGCGCATCGCGTCTTCCTGGTCGAGGATCGCCAGCGCGCCTTGCAGCTGGTGCAGCACCGGATCCAGTTCCACCAGCGACGGGCGACGGGACGGATCGACGTAGTACTCGTCGAGCACCTTCTCCACCTGGCGCAGGCCGGTCTTCATTTCCATCGCCAGCGCGACCACCGTGTCGTCCTGCTGCAGCTGGCGCGCCAGGCCGTTCTGCCATTGGGCAGGAGCCGGCGGCGTATCGCCGGCCACCAGCGCCAGCAGGCGCGCGCCTATCGTGTCGGCATGCGCGGCGAAATCGTCCGGCAGGTGGCGGATCTGTTCCAGACCGTGTTCGGCGAACAGCAGCGCGGTCGCCATCTCCAGCGCCAGCTCCTCGCTGCGGCCGGCGGTGACTGCGGTGCGCGCCACGTCGGCCAGCTGGCGCAGCAGGGTGCACAGCGCCGGCAAGGCCAGTTTTTCGCATTCGGCGGCGGCATCGGCCAAGGCTGCGCCGAAGGCCGCATCCAGTTCAGGATCGATCACCGCGTCGGCCAGCCTGTCCCATGCGGCCTTGGCTTGCGCCATGGCGGTCCTGGCGCGCTCCAGCGCTTCCAGGTCGATCTGGCCGTAGCGGCGGGCTTCGTAGTCGGCCGGCACCAGTCCATCGAGCGCAAAGACGCGGCGCAGTTGCTGCACGGTTTCCGACGCCGACGACGGTCCGGCGGCGGCGATGAAGAACAAGGCGTCGCGCAGCATCGCTTCCGGCTGGGCGGCGGCGCCCTGGCTCAGACGACGGATCTGCAGATTGATCAGGCCAAACAGCTGCTTGACGTACAGGCCGCCCGCCAGTTCGCCGCTGGCCACCAGCTCGGCGAAGCCCTGCATCGCCACCCAGAAGGCGCGCGCCTTGCCGTCCTGCTGCGCGTCGGCCACCAGCTTGACCGCGTCGCGCAGCGCGGCGGCATGTTCCTGCTGCTGCGCCGCGTCGGTGCTCTTCAGGTAAGGCAGCAGCGATTTTTCAAACCGCTGCCGGAATGCCGCATAGTCGGCGGCGCCGGCATCGGCCGCCAACGGCAGGCCGGCCCCGCGCGACAGGTCCGGATAGAACAGGTCGGCCGGATGGATGCGCTCCACGCCCATCATCTGCTGCACCGCGCGGTAGTAAGGGAACAGCTTGACCGGCTGCGGCGGCGCGCCGTCCAGCAGCTCCTGCAGATACTCCACCAGCGCCTGATACAGCTCGGCCAGCGTCTGCGCATGGTCGGTGCTGCACTTGAGCGTGCCGGCCTTGAAGCGGTCCAGCGCCTCTTCCGCCACCTGCGTCATCAGTGCCACGCCGTCCACGTCGACGATCTGCAGGGCGCCGTGCGCCTGGTGCAGATGGGACTTGGCGTGCTGCAGCTGGGTCGCCTGATCTTCCGGTGCCCGGCCGCCCGCTTCGAACAGCGCGGTCTTCGAGCGTGCCAGCGACTCGCGGATTTCCACCATTACCCACGACAGGGGGCCGGTATCGAATTGCGGTTGCGGCGGGTTCGAAAAATCAGTTGTGGTCATGCTTGCCTCGGCCTTTCAATGATGGGCGGTTCAGGACGCGATGCGGAATCGCGCCACCGAGTTTTTCAATTCCTGCGCCAGCACTGACAGCTTATGAATCGATTGTGCGGTTTGCTGGGTACCGTCCTGCGTCTGCTCGGTCACCGTCAAAATGTGTTGGATGTTCTGCGCCACGCCGGTGGCCGACGTGGCCTGCTGGCCGGTCGCCAGCGAGATGCCGGAGATCAGTTCGGCCAGGCGGTTCGACACCTGCGAAATGTCGCTCAGCGCCGCGCCGGCCGCGTCGGACAGGCGCGCGCCCTCGACCACGCCCTGGGTCGACTTCTCCATCGCGGCCACGGCGTCGTGGGTATCGGTTTGAATCGTCCGCACCAGCGCGCCGATCTGCTTGGCCGCCTCGGCCGAGCGTTCCGCCAGGCGCTGCACCTCTTCCGCCACCACCGAGAAGCCGCGTCCCGCCTCGCCGGCCGACGCGGCCTGGATCGCCGCGTTCAGCGCCAGCACGTTGGTCTGTTCGGTAATGTCGGAAATGAGCTCGGTGATCTCGCCGATCTCCTGCGACGATTCGCCCAGCCGCTTGATGCGCTTGGACGTGTCCTGGATCTGCTCGCGGATCTCGTGCATGCCCTTGATGGCGTTTTCCACCGCCGTCGAACCCTGCTGCGCCGCCGCCACCGACTGGCGCGCCACGTCGGCCGATTCGCTGGCCGAGCGCGACACGTCGGTGATCTCGTTGGCCATCTTGACCACGGTGGCCGACGCATCCTGGATCTCGCGCGACTGCTGCTGGGATGCCAGCAGCAGGTCGCTGGAAATTGTCTGCGCGTGGGTGGACGCCTTGGTCACCTGCTCGGCGGTGGCGGTGACGCGGCCGACCAGCCCGCGCAGCTCTTCGACCGTGTAGTTGACCGAGTCGGCGATGGCGCCGGTGATGTCCTCGGACACCGTGGCCTGCACCGTCAGGTCGCCGTCCGCCACTTCCTGCAGCTCGTTCATCAGGCGCAGAATCGCGGCCTGGTTCTGGTCATTCATGGCCTTCGCTTCTTCTTCCTTGCGCTGCGATTGCTGGCGCATGGCTTCCGCTTCCTGGCGGCGGCGGTCCGCGCCGCGGGTGCGGTTGTACGAATCCATCAGCAGCACGCGGCCGATGGCCGCCGCCGAGATCAGCGTCAGCATGCCGCCGACCACCATCAGCCAGAACGTCAAGCCCAGGGAATCCTGATCTTCGCGGTAGGCTTGCTGCAGCACCGACAGGCGCTGGCGCAGCGCTTCGTTGTCGTTAAAGATCAGCTCTTCGGCGGCCTTGGCGGCGCTGAACTTGTCCAGCCTGTCGAGGATGGCCGTGACCAGCTTCTGGTATTCCTCGAATTCGGTTTTCAGCACGATGATTTTTTCGCGCAGGTCCGGCTCGCGCACGGCGGTCAGCCCCAGCGGCGCGCTGCCGTTGAGGAAGCCGTCGACGGTGTTGCGGAACACGGTGGTGTCGCGTCCCAGCTGGAACGCGCTTTCCGATTTGACGCCGCCGCCGAGGAGGAACTCGCTGGCGCTGCGGCTCATGCGCTGGGTCAGCATGGTCAGCTTGCCGAGCGCCGCGATCTCGCGCGCCGAACCGCCGCGCTGCAGCTTGAGGGCGGAGATTTCCTCGGCGCGTGTCAGCAGTTCGGGCGACATCGCGTTGAGCTTTTGCAGCGTCTTGTCGACGCCGCTCAGGTCCGCCTTCAGCAGCAGGATGGTGTTGGCCGCCTTGTCCGTCTGGTTCCACTGCTTGCGCGCCGCCGCGACTATGGGCGCCAGCGACGATATCGGCTGGCCGATCTCGCGGCCCTGATAGCGGCCGCCGCGCGTCATCAGCGTGAAGTCGTTGTTCAACTCCTTGCGGCTTTCCTCCAGCTGGCGGAAGCCTTCGGCACTGCCCTGCACCGCGTTCGGCGTGGCCTTGCCGATGCGCTGCGAGTGCATCAGCGCGTCGCTGGCGATCTGGGTCTGGGTGGAGCGGTTGCCGCTGTGGATGGTGTTGAGGGCGACGAAGGCGGCGCTCAGCGCCAGGCTGACCGCCAGCGCCGTCGACAGCACGCTCAGTTGGCGCTGCGCCGGCAGGTGGCCGATCAGCGGCAGCTTGAAACCGCCCCCCGCCTCGGCGGCTGCGACGGGCGCGCCGCGACGGCCCAGCGCATCGCGCAGGCGCAGCGGCGCCGCGCTGTCGGTGCCGGCGTTGTTGTCGGGATGGTCGTCCTGTCCGGCGGCGGGGGCGGCGGAAGCTGCCGCTGCCGCGGCAGCTCCCTTGCCCGCCTCGGCGGCGTTCTGCATGAACTGTGAATCGCCGGCTTCGCCGAATTCTGAATTCGCTGCCATGTCCTGGCCGGCATTCCGGTTGCCACGCGAGAAAATACCCATGTTGAAAGCCATTACACCCTCTCCGGATTAGTTTTTACTACTCAGCTACACGAGACCAACTTGACTGAAACGGGGTTCGCGCACCAGTTGCGCGAGGTCGATACGGATCCACTGCTGGCCATCGGCGTCGGTGAACTGGTCGGGCGCGTCGCTGGCGGCCGTCATGTCGGCCAGCTTGCGCAGTCCCAGCACGCGCTCGACCAGCAGCGCGCAATTGAAGCCCAGCACGGGCGAAAATGTGATCAGGCGCCGCTCGGCCGCCGCCGTGTCGCCGGCGGACAGGCCCTGGTAGCGCGCCAGGTCGATCACGCCGGTCAGGTTGCCGCGTATATTGGCCAGGCCCTGGTACCAGTCCTGCGCCAGCGGCACCGGCGTCACCGGTTGCGGCGGCACGATCTCGCTGATCTGGGTCAGGTCCAGCAGGCAGTGGCGGCCGCCCAGCAGCACGCCGAGTTCACGGCCGCCGGCAGCGGCGCCGGTCTTGGCTGCCTGCATGCGTTCGAGCAGCTGCACCTGATACTGGCGCAGGCGGCTGCGGCGTTCCGGGCCGTTCGCAGGGACGGGGGTGTCGGGCGTGTGGCTGCTCATCGCGCTCGTCGATTAACCGAGAGCCGCGATTTTGGCCAGCAGCTCGGCGGCATCGACCGGCTTGACCAGGTAGTCGCGCGCGCCCTGGCGCAGGCCCCAGATACGGTCGGTCTCCTGGTTCTTGCTGGAGCAGATAATCACCGGCACGTCCTGCAGTTCGGGATCGCGGGCGATCGAACGGGTCACCTGGAAGCCGTTCGCGCCCGGCATGACCACGTCCATCAGGATCAGCTGCGGTTTGTCGGCCTTGATCTTGGCCAGCGCCTCTTCGCCGTTCTCGGCGGTGGAGACGGAAAAGCCGTTCTTGACCAGGATGTCGGTCAGGTAGTAGCGCTCAGTGGGCGAATCGTCGACGATCAGAATTCTTTGTATGGCCATGGTATCCCCTGGGGCTTTCTTATTCGGGTGCGGCAGCGCCGCCGCCGGTGTGCTCGCGCACGGCGGCCAGCAGGCTGTCTTTGGTAAAAGGTTTGGTCAGATAGGCGGCCGAGCCGACCATGGCACCGCGCGCGCGGTCGAACAGGCCGTCCTTGGAGGAGAGCATCAGCACCGGCGTGGCGTGGAATTTGGCGCTCTTTTTAATCAGCGCGCAGGTCTGGTAGCCGTCCAGGCGCGGCATCAGGATGTCGCAGAAGACCAGCGCCGGATGGTGGTCGTTGATCTTGGCCAGAGCGTCGAAGCCATCCTCGGCCAGCACCACCTGGTAGCCGGCCTGGGTCAGGAAGATCTCGGCCGATCGACGAATCGTGCTGCTGTCGTCGATCACCATGATTTTCAATGCCTTGTTTGTCAATTCAGCGTGCGGCGTGGTCGTCATAATCAGTTCGCAGGAATGGTGCTATACCATAGCACAGGAGGACGGCGACGGGCGCGGCGCTGGCAGGGCCGATCAGATGGCTACCATCTCGAAATCGTCCTTGCGGGCGCCGCATTCCGGGCAGCTCCAGTTCATCGGCACATCGGCCCAGCGGGTGCCGGCGGCGATGCCTTCGTCGGGAAGGCCGGCTTCTTCATCGTAGATCCAGCCACAGATCAGGCACATCCAGGTTTGGAACTCCTGCGTTGTTTCATTGCTACTCACGTTCTGCCACCCTTCAATCAAGTAAAATGCTGAATTAGGTATCTTAATCTACCCGCCGTGCAAAACCAAACTTCTCCTCTCATATTAAGCTTCGGCGCTGCCGATCCGGCCGGCGCGATAGGCGTCCAGGCCGACCTGGCGGCATTTTCCGCCCTCTCCTGCACCGGCCTGGCGGTGACCACCGCGTTGCTGATCGGCGACAGTGCCCGTGTCGAAGACATGCAGGAAATCGATCCCGACTGGGTCTCCGACCAGGCCCGTGTGGTCCTCGAGGACATGACGATGGCCGCCTTCAAGGTCGGCGCGCTGTCCAATGTCGAGCAGGTGGCGGCGATCGCCGAGATCCTGTCCGACTACCCGGACGCCCCGCTGATACTCGATCCCTTCAGTTCCCGCCTGCCCGATCCGGCCGACGCCGACGACGCCGAGGAACTGCTGACCGCCCTGCGCCAGCTGCTGGTGCCGCAGGCGACGCTGCTGATGCTGTCGCAAGTGGAGCTGGGCCGCCTGGCCGAAACCTGGCGCGAAGGCGGCGAGGACACGCTGGAATCAGACGTCGAGCACCTGCTGGCCCTGGGCTGCGAATTCGTGCTGGTCACCGGCACGGCGGCCGGCGCCGCGTCGGGCGACGCGGCCGCCTCTCCGCTCGGCGCGGCCACGCTGGCCAACACGCTGTTCGGCGCCGACGGCATGATCAGCCACGACGCCTGGCAGCACATGGCGGGCCCGTTCATCGGCGCCGGCGGCACCTTGTCGGCGGCGGTGACGGCCTACATGGCGCGCGGCGCCGACGTGCCCGAGGCGGTGGCGTCGGCGCAGGAATACACCGTCGGCGCGCTGGCGCACGCGCAGCGCTACGGCATGGGAAAATTCGTGCCGAACCGCTTTTTCCATCTGCAGCAGGCTTTACCAACTTGATATTGAAGATGCCATCATGACCACGATTTCGAAAAATGACGTGCTGTTCGAGCGCGCACAGAAAACCACGCCAGGCGGCGTCAACTCGCCGGTGCGCGCCTTCCGCTCCGTGGGCGGCACGCCGCGCTTCATCACCCGCGCCGAAGGCCCGTACTTCTGGGACGCGGACGACAAGCGCTATATCGACTACATCGGTTCCTGGGGCCCGGCGATCGTCGGCCATGCGCATCCGGTGGTGGTGAAGGCGGTGCAGGAAGCGGCCGCGCGCGGCCTGTCGTTCGGCGCGCCGACCGAGGGCGAGGTGCTGATGGCGGAAGAGATCTGCCGCCTGGTGCCGTCGATCGAGCAGGTGCGGCTGGTATCGTCCGGCACCGAGGCGACCATGAGCGCGCTGCGCCTCGCGCGCGGTGCCACGGGCCGCGACAAGATCGTCAAGTTCGAAGGCTGCTACCACGGCCACGCCGATTCGCTGCTGGTCAAGGCCGGCAGCGGCCTGCTCACCTTCGGCAATCCGACGTCGGCCGGCGTGCCGGAGGACTTCGTCAAGCACACGCTGGTGCTCGACTATAACAACGTGCAGCAGCTGGAAGAGGCGTTCGCCTCGTTCGGCGACGAAATCGCCTGCGTCATCGTCGAGCCGGTGGCCGGTAATATGAACCTGATCAAGGCCAGCGAGGCCTTCCTCAAGTCGATGCGCGAACTGTGCACCAAGCATGGCGCGGTGCTGATCTTCGACGAAGTGATGTGCGGCTTCCGCGTGGCGCTGGGCGGCGCGCAGCAGCTGTACGGCATCAAGCCGGACCTGACGGCGCTGGGCAAGGTGATCGGCGGCGGTTTGCCGGTGGCGGCTTTCGGCGGCAGCGCGGAGTTGATGAGCAAGATGGCGCCGCTGGGCGCCGTGTACCAGGCCGGCACCTTGTCGGGCAATCCGGTGGCGGTGGCGGCGGGCATGACGACGCTGAAGATCATCCAGGAGCCGGGCTTCTACGACAAGTTGAGCGCCTCGGCGGCGCGCCTGGCGGCCGGTTTGACCAAGGCGGCCAGGGATGCGGGCATCGTGTTCTGCGCCGACTCGGTGGGCGGCATGTTCGGCCTGTACTTCAGCGAGACGCCGCCGAATAACTACGCCGAGATGATGGCGGGCGACCGCGCGCGCTTCAACGTGTTCTTCCACGCGATGCTGGATGAAGGCGTCTACTTCGCGCCAGCCGCGTTCGAGGCGGGCTTCGTCTCGGCCCAGCACACCGACGCGGTGATCGACGAGACCATCGCCGCCGCCAGCCGCGTCTTTAAAAAGCTGGCGTAAGAACCCGGGGTCAAAAAGCGGGGGGGGGGTGGGGGGGGGCCCCCGGGGGGGGGGGGGGGGGGGCCCCCCGGGGGTTTGT
>NZ_JBGLYQ010000073.1:0-20899 GCF_047304105.1 Duganella sp. Dugasp56 | reverse complement strand
CTGCCACGCGTGGCAGATTGCCGGAACTGACCCCAGGTTGGAACCGGCCCCGGGTTAGAATACATGCTATGACCGTTCAAGTTCCCGCCGTACCCGCTTCTTTCGATTCCAGCCCGCTCGGCACCGTCATGGCGATGGCCGTCAAGGGGGTGCTGTCCATCGGCGACCTGTTCGGCGCCGCCGGCGTGCTGCAGGAAAGCGGCCAGGTGCCGGCCGCCATCGCGCTGTACCGCACCTGGATCGCCCACACGCCGTCGCCGATGGTCTATGCCGCCTGCTTCAACCTGGCCGTGGTGCTGTCCACCGCCGGCGACGATGCGGCCGCCGAGGCGCTGCTGCGTCAGGCCATCGCGCTCAATCCGGATTTCGTCGAGGGCCGCCTGAACCTCGGCTCGCTGCTCGAACGCGCCGGCCGCCCGGACGATGCGCTGGCCATGTGGAACGCCATCCTCACCGATCCGATCCAGCCCGACATCAAGACCAACACCTCGCTGTACATCCAGACGCTCAACAACCTGGGCCGCCTGCTGGAGATCCGCAAACGCTATCCGGAGGCGGAAGCCGTGCTGGCACTGAGCCTGCGCGTCGATCCCAAGCAGGCCAACGTGATGACGCACTGGGTCCACCTGCGCCAGAAGCAGTGCGAATGGCCCGTCTACAGCGGCCTCGAACACATCTCCGTCGCCACCATGATGGAGGGCACGTCGGCGCTGGCGATGCTCAGCGCGTCCGCCGATCCGGCCCAGCAGCTGGCCGCCTCGCGCCGCTTCGTCACCGAAAAGGTCAACGCCAACGTCGCCCCGCTGACCGGCGCCCACGGCTACGGCCACCAGCGCCTGCGCATCGGCTACCTGTCGTCGGACTTCTGCTCGCACGCGGTCTCGATCCTGACCGCCGAGCTGTATGAGCTGCACGACCGCGGCAAGTTCGAGGTCTACGCCTTCAGCTGGAGCCGCGAGGACGGCTCGCCGATCCGCGCCCGCGTGGTCAAGGCCATGGACCACTACATCCGCATCGACAAGATGACCGACGAGCAGGCCGCCCGCGCCATCCGCGCCCACGAGATCGACATCCTGGTCGACCTGCACGGCCTGACCCTGGGCGCGCGCCCGAACATCCTGGCGTTCCGCCCGGCGCCGGTGCAGCTGACCTATCTCGGCTTCCCCGGCAGCACCGGCCTGCCCGGCATCGACTACGTGCTGGCCGACGAATTCCTGATCACGCCGGAGATGACCAAGGACTTCACCGAGAAGCCGCTGTACCTGCCGGACACCTTCCAGATCAACGACCGCCAGCGCCTGATCGCGCCCACGCCGACCCGCGCCTCGGTCAACCTGCCGCAAGACGCCTTCGTCTTCTGCTCGTTCAACAATAACTTCAAGTTCACGCCGGACGTGTTCGACGTGTGGATGAACATCCTGCGCCGCGTGCCCAACAGCGTGCTGTGGCTGGTGGCCGATTATCCGGAAGTGCGCGAGAACCTGTACCGCTACGCCGAACAGGCGGGCGTGGCCCGCGAACGCCTGATCTTCAACAGCCGCGCCGTGCCGGCCGAATACCTGGCGCGCTACCAGCTGGCCGACCTGTTCCTCGACACCTTCCCGTTCAACGCCGGCACCACCGCCAGCGACGCGCTGTGGGCCGGCCTGCCGCTGCTGACCTGCGCCGGCCGCACCTTCTCGTCGCGCATGGCGGGCAGCCTGCTGAAGGCGGTCGACCTGCCGGAGCTGATCACCTTCAACTTCGCCGACTATGAAGAGAAGGCCGTCGCGCTGGCCCACGATCCGCAGCGCATCGCCGCCATGAAGCGCCAGCTGATCGACAACCGCCTGACCTGCGCGCTGTTCGACAGCCCGCGCTTCGTGCGCAACATGGAAGCGGTACTGCAGCAGATCGCCAAGCCGGCCGCGCCGCGCCTGGCGCCGCAGCCCGCTCCGGTGCTGAAGCCAGATGTCCCGCGCCTGCCGGCCTCGCAGATCCCCATCGTCACCGTCTCCTACAACGCGCCCGACCTGGTCGAGGCGCTGCTGTCGTCGCTGCGCAAGTTCTATCCGAACCGCGTGTATATCATCGACGGCTCCAATCCAGACATCGCGGAAAAAATCCGTGCCATGGCGGCCGGCTACGACAACGTCGAGTTCATCCCGTTCGGCTACAACATCCACCATGGCCCCGGCATGACCTGGGCCATCAACAACCTCGGGTTGAAGGGCGAAGTGCTGTTCCTCGATTCGGACGTGGAAGTGGTCAACCCCGGCTTCATCGAGTCGCTGCAAAGCCATTTGAAGCTGGGCATGTACGGCGCCGGCCACCTGCGCATCGTCAGCGAAGGCGGTTACGAGAACCCCGTCGAAAATCCCATCCGCTACCTGCACCCGGCCTGCATGCTGGTCAATCTCGACGTGGCGCGTTTGTGGCCGCTGCCGATCAAGCACGGCGCGCCGATGATCCAGACCATGCTGGCCATTCACCGCGCCGGCGCCCATCACCTGATCGAGGCCGTCGACTGGGTCGACCAGGATTTCAGCCGTGAGTCCAGGCGCGTCTTCCTCAAGCACGACTGGCAGGGCACCGTGATCTGCACCGGCGGCTACCACTACGACCTGCCCACCGCCTCGGCGCAGATCAACCAGGACCTGCTGTCCATGGTGCCGGCCGACGCCCGCAAGCTGGTCGACGTCGGCTGCCACGACGGCGCCTTCGCCAAGGCCTACCGGCAGCGCAACCCGATCTGCAACTACACCGGCATCGAGCGCGATCCTGCGCCGGCCAACGCCGCCCGCCCGCATTGCGATTTCGTGTTCGACCAGGATATCGAAAGCGCCAGCCCGGAGTTCTGGTCGCACGTGAGCGGGGCCGATTGCTGGATACTCGGCGAGGTGCTCGAACACATGAACGACCCGTGGGCCTTGCTGACCAAAATCCGCTCCAACATGGCGCCGGGCGGACGTGTGGTCGCGGCCATCCAAAATTTCCAGCACTGGAGCATCCAGGCCCGCCTCAACGCCGGCGACCTGCGCTACGGCCAGGGCGCGGCGATGAACAAAGGCCACAAGCGCATCTTCACGCGCGGCGCCATGCTCGACCTGTTCCTGCAGTCGGGCTTCAAGATCGCCGGCGGCAGCTCGCGCATACCGGAAGAACCGGCGCGCGACAAATACCTGCCGGCGATACGCCTGATGGCCCAGGCCAGCGGTGTCGATCCGGAGATCGCGGTCGAGGACGCGCTGGCCCCGCAATACATCCTGGTGGCAGTCGCCGCCTGATACGGATATCGAGGCCCGCATGTCCGCCCAGCTGAACGCCGCCATCGCCGCTGGCAATATCGCGGAGGCGGCGACGCTGGCGTTCGCGCAGGCCGGACTGGGCGTACTGCCGATCACGGAGCTGATCGGCATCGCCGGACTGCTGGCCGGGCAGGGTAAGCAGGAACGGGCCATCGCGCTGTACCAGCTGTGGATCAAGCACTGCGACACGCCGCTGCTGCATGCGGCCTGGTACAACCTGGCGGTGCTGCAGATGCAAGGCGGCGACGAGCGCGCCGCCGAACGTTCGTACCGCCGCGCGCTGGAGATCCAACCGCATTTCACCGAAGCCTATCTCGGCCTCGGCGCGCTGATGGAGCGCCGCCGCAGTCCCGACGAGGCGCTCGACACCTGGCACGAGGCGCTGGACCTGCTCGATCCGGCGGCCGCCAACGCGCGGCAGCTGCAGATCCAGCTGTTCAACAATATCGCCCGCGTGGCCGACGGCGAGCAGCGCTATCCGGAAGCGGAAGACGCGCTGACCCGCAGCCTGCAGCTCGATCCGCGCCAGCCGCTGGTCGCAGCCCACTGGGTACGGCTGCGCCAGCAGCAATGCGCATGGCCGGTGCTGGCCGCGCTGCCGGGGCTGGACGAAGACCAGCTGCTGACGGCCGCCTCGGCCCCCACCACGCTCGGCGCCAGCGACGATCCGGCGGTACAGCTGGCGGCGGCCCGCCGCCATGTCGCCGCCCATGTGCCCCGCGGCGCGGCGCCGCTGTCCGACCAAGCCGGCTACACGCACCGCAAGCTGCGCATCGGCTACCTGTCGCCGGACGCCTGTCCGCAGACCGCCGAACTGTACGCGCTGCACGACCGCAAGCTGGTCGACGTCTACGGTTTCTGCTGGAACGAGGAAGACAACTCGCCCGCGCGCCTGCGCCTGGTGCAGGGCCTGGACCATCACGTGCGCATCGCCGGCATCACCGATCTGCAGGCGGCGCAGCTGATACGGGCGCATGAAATCGACATCCTCATCGACCTGCAAGGCCTGGCTGTCGGCGGCCGGCCCGGCATCCTGTCGCATCGCCCGGCGCCGGTGCAGATCGCGTGGCTGGGCTATCCCGCCACCACGGCGCTCGACAGCATCGACTACGTGCTGGCCGATGCCTGGGTTCTCCCGCCGGAACTGGCGCCGTACTACACCGAGCAGCCGCTGTACTTGCCGGACAGCTGCCGGATCAACGACCGCCAGCGCGCGACGGGTCCGCGCCTGGGGCGCGCCGCATACGGGCTGCCGCAAGACGCCTTCGTCTTCTGCAGCTTCGGCGACAGCCGCAAACTGGCGCCGCCGATGTTCGGTGCCTGGATGCGCATCCTGCAGCGCGTGCCGGACAGCGTGCTGTGGCTGACGTCCGGCAGCGAACAGGTACGCGACAACCTGCGCGTGGCCGCGCTGCGCCACGGCGTCGCCAGCGACCGGCTGTATTTCGCCAGCCACGCGCCGGAACACAACCTGGCCCGCTGCCAGGCGGCCGACCTGTTCCTCGACACGCTGCCCCTCAACGCCGGCACCGCCGCCGGCGACGCGCTGTGGGCCGGCCTGCCGCTGCTGACCTGCTCCGGCCGCAGCTACGCAGGGCGCATCGGCGGCAGCCTGCTGCACGCCGCCGGCGTGCCGGAACTGGTCACCCGGAACCTGAGCGACTACGAGGACATGGCCGTACGGCTGGCGCAGGCGCCGGACCAACTGGCCGCGCTGCGCCGGCAGCTGAACGACAACCGCGACACCAGCGCACTTTTCGACACCCCGCGCCTGGCGCGCAACCTGGAGCAGCTCTACCGGCGCGTGGCGCGCGGCACGCTGAACCGCCGCAACGCCAAACGCGCCGACACCAGCCTGCCCCTGGTCAGCATCCTGATCGCGGCGGCCGACACGGATGCCGATGCCTTCGAACGCACGCTGCGCAGCGCGCTGGCGCAAACCTGGGGCCACACCGAGATCATCGTCAGCGACAGCAGCGGCAGCGACGCGTTGCGCACGCGGATCGCTCCGCTGCTGGCGCGCCATCCGCAGCTGCGCTACAACCGCGCACCTGGCCTGTCGCCGGCGGCCAGCCTGGATCACTGCCTGGCGCTGTCGCTGGGCGAATACATCGCCGTCGCGCCGCAGGGCGACGTCCTGTTGCCTGAAAAACTGGCGCGTATGATGCACTTTTATCAAACCTATCCGAACGTCGGCCTGGTCGGCAGCTGGCGCCAGCCGCAGGACGACGACGGCGCCGCGCTGCCGGGCGCGCCGGTATTCGGCACCGACACGGTGGTCGACGGCGCCTCGCTGGGCAGCCTGCTGTTGTCGTCCGATCACAACGCCACCGCCACGCTGTGCGACGCCGGCGCGCTGCTGCTGCGCCGCAGCATTATCGGCGCCGGCTTCGGCCACTATCACGGACGGCAATATCAATATCTGTCCGGCATCGCCATGGCCTTGTCCGCGCTGGCCGGCCGCGATGGCGTCTACCTGGCCGATCCGCTGTCCAGCCACCGCCCATCCCGCACATCACCCGCCGCGCAGGCCGACGCCGATGCCCTGCTCTGCGCGCTCGACGGCTTGCATCTTTTATACGCAGCCCATGCGCAGCATGCCTTCCTGTCCGACCCCGCCGCTTTCAAACAGGTACTGGCCGCCCGCCTCGCCGCCCTCAACGCGCTGCTCACCGGCCGCCACGCCGCGCTGTCCATACAGCTGTCGGCCAGCGCCAGCCTCGATCTGGCCGACTTGCACGATGTGCTACGGCAGGGCTACCAGTTGCTACTTTCCCACTGAGTCTCCTTTTTTGTGGAAATTTCCCATCCTTCCTGAAGACGCCCCAAACAGGCCCTGCTTTTCGTTTAAAATACGACGGATGTGGCTGACAATATGTCCTGTACGGACCACACACATAATCAGCACAACTATTCGGGGATAGTATGAAAGCAGTCATATTGGCAGGCGGCTTGGGCACCAGGCTTAGCGAGGAAACCACTGTCAAACCGAAGCCGATGGTCGAAGTCGGCGGCAAGCCTATCCTGTGGCACATCCTGAAGAGCTATTCCGCGTTCGGCATCAATGACTTCGTCATCTGCTGCGGCTACCGCGGCTACGTCATCAAGGAATTCTTCGCCAACTACTTCCTGCACACCTCGGACGTCACCTTCGACCTGCAGCAGAACTCGATGGAAGTGCACGAGCGCCACGCCGAACCATGGAAGGTCACGCTGGTCGACACCGGCGCCGACACCCTGACCGGCGGCCGTCTCAAGCGCGTGCGCCAGCACGTCGAGAACGACGAAGCCTTCTGCTTCACCTACGGCGACGGCGTGGCCGACATCGACATCGGCGCTTCGATCGCCTTCCACAAGGAACATGGCAAACTGGCCACCATGACCGCCGTGCAGCCGCCGGGACGCTTCGGCGCCATCGACATGAACGGCCAGCGCATCATGAGCTTCAAGGAGAAGCCCCAGGGCGACGGCAACTGGATCAACGGCGGCTACTTCGTGCTCTCGCCCAAGGTCATCGACCTGATCGACGACGACAGCACCATCTGGGAAAAAGGCCCGCTCGAGAAGCTCGCCGAGAGCAACCAGCTCGACGCCTGGCTGCACCACGGGTTCTGGCAGCCGATGGACACGCTGCGCGACAAGGTCCTGCTCGAAGAGCTGTGGGACAGCGGCAAGGCGCCGTGGAAGCGATGGCCATGAATCCGGCGTTCTGGCGCGGCAAGCGTGTTTTCCTGACCGGGCACACCGGTTTCAAGGGTAGCTGGCTGAGCCTGTGGTTGCAGCAACTGGGCGCCCACGTCACCGGCTACGCCCTCGAAGCACCAAGCAAACCAAGCCTGTTCGATACCGCCCACGTCGGCGCCGGCATGAGCTCCGTCATCGGCGACATCCGCGACGGCGTCGCGCTGCGCGAGGCGATGATGAAGGCCAGGCCGGAGATCGTCATCCACATGGCGGCGCAGGCGCTGGTGCGCTACTCGTACGCCAATCCGGTCGAGACCTACGCCACCAACGTCATGGGGCTGGTGAACTTCTTCGAAGCGGTGCGCCACACGCCCGGCATCAAGGCCGTGGTCAACGTCACCAGCGACAAGTGCTATGAAAACAAGGAATGGGCCTGGGGCTACCGCGAGAACGAAGCCTTCGGCGGCTACGACCCTTACAGCAACAGCAAGGCCTGCGCCGAGCTGGTGACGGCCGGCTACCGCTCGTCGTTCTTCAATCCCGAAAAACACGCCGAGCACGGCGTCGCGCTGGCATCGGGCCGCGCCGGCAACGTCATCGGCGGCGGCGACTGGGCCGAGGACCGCCTGATCCCCGACATGGTGCGCGCCATCGCCGCCGGCAAGCCGGTGCGCATCCGCAGCCCGCACGCGATCCGCCCGTGGCAGCACGTGCTCGAACCGCTGTCGGGCTACCTGACCCTGGCCGAGCACTTATACACCCACGGCGCCGCGTACGCCGAAGGCTTCAACTTCGGCCCGCACGACATCGACGCGCGCCCCGTGGAATGGATCATCTCGCGCCTGTGCGAGAGCTGGGGCAAGGGCGCCAGCTGGGAGCTGGACAGCCAGGCTGATAAGCAGCCGCACGAGGCGCACTACCTCAAGCTGGACTGCTCCAAAGCCCGCAGCCGCCTGCAATGGCAGCCGCGCTGGCACCTGGGCCACACCATCGACATGATCGTCGCATGGCACCAGGCGCACGCCGCCGGCGCCGACATGCGCGCGCTGACGCTGGCGCAGATCGACACCTATCAAAACACCGCACATCTTTAAGCGCACATAACCAAGGCTGGAATCATGAGTGAAGCACAAAGCAAGGAACAACTCCGCGAACAGATCATCAAGCTGGTGGCCCAATACGGCGCCCTGGCCAGTGTGCCGAAGGCGTTCGAGCCCGGCGTGACCATCATTCCGCCGGCCGGCAAGGTCGTCGGCGCGCCGGAAATGGAACTGATGGTCGAGGCCTCGCTGGACGCCTGGCTCACCACCGGCCGCTTCAACGACCAGTTCGAGGCCAGGCTGGCCAAGATGATCGGCGTGAACTTCCTCATCACCGTCAACTCCGGCTCCTCGGCCAACCTGGTCGCGTTCAACACGCTGACCTCGCCCAAGCTGGGCGCGCGCGCGATCCAGCAGGGCGACGAGGTGATCGGCGTGGCCGCCGGCTTCCCCACCACCGTCAACCCGATCATCCAGTTCGGCGCGGTGCCGGTGTTCGTCGACGTCGAGCTGGGCACCTACAACATCGACGTGACCAAGCTGGAAGCGGCGATCTCGCCCAAGACCAAGGCCATCATGCTGGCCCACACGCTGGGCAATCCGTACAACCTGGACGTCATCACCGCCATCTGCAAGAAGCACAAGCTGTGGCTGATCGAGGATTGCTGCGACGCGCTGGGTTCGACCTACCACGGCAAGATGGTCGGCACCTTCGGCGACATCGGCACCATGTCGTTCTACCCGGCCCACCACATCACGATGGGCGAAGGCGGCGCCGTGTTCACCAACGATCCGGAACTGAAGATGATCGCCGAGTCGTTCCGCGACTGGGGCCGCGACTGCTACTGCGCGCCGGGCAAGGACAACACCTGCGGCAAGCGCTTCTGCCAGTGCCTGGGCACGCTGCCGATGGGCTACGACCACAAGTACACCTACAGCCACCTGGGCTACAACCTGAAGATCACCGACATGCAGGCCGCCTGCGGCCTGGCCCAGATCGACCGCGCGCCCGGCTTCATCCAGGCCCGCAAGGACAACTTCGCCTACCTGAAGGAGCGCCTGCAATCGTGCGCCGAATTCCTGATCCTGCCGGAAGCGACCGAGCATTCGGACCCGTCGTGGTTCGGCTTCCCGATGACCCTGAAGCCTGAGGCCAACGTCTCGCGCGTGGACCTGCTGACCTACCTGGACGAGCACAAGATCGGCACCCGCCTGCTGTTCGCCGGCAACCTGACGCGCCAGCCCTACATGGTCGGGCGCAACTACCGCGTCTCCGGCGACCTGACCAACACCGACCGCGTCATGAACGACACCTTCTGGATCGGCGTCTTCCCCGGCCTGACCCGCGAGATGCTGGACTTCGCCGTCGACAAGCTCGAAACCTTCTTTGGCGTGAACTTCTGATGCAAGCGCAAGACACTAAAGTAAAAGTCGCCGACCTGGTCGCAGAGACCCTGGAAAGCCTGGGCATCCAGCACGCCTTCGGCATCATCGGCGCCGGCAACGTCCATTTGTTCGAAGCCATCACCCGCCGCGGCTACACCGAGATCGTCTGCGTGCACCACGAGCAGGCCGCCTGCATGGCGGTGCAGACCTACTATCGCACTTGCGGCAAACTGTCCGCCGCGCTGCTGACCACCGGCGCCGGTTCGACCAACGGCGTCACCGGCGTGGTCTCGGCCTGGGCCGACTCGATTCCCTGCATCGTCATCGCCGGCAACGAAAACAGCAAGTTCACCTTCCCGGAAAACCCGCTGCGCATGTGGGGCGTGCAGGGCTACGATTCCTGCCAGATGGTCGAACGCGTCAGCAAATACCAGATGCGCGTGATGCAGCCGACGCAGACCCGGCTCGAACTGCAGAAGGCCGTGCACATCGCGCTGGACGGCCGCCCGGGTCCGACGTGGATCGAGATCCCGCTGGACATCCAGTCGCAGCGCATCGAACGCGACACCATCGCCCAGTTCGAAGCGCCTGCCGCCGCCGACTATCTGAGCGACACCGTCTCGGCGCAGGTCGATTCCGTGCTGGCCGCCCTGCTGAAAGCCGAGCGTCCCGTGCTGTGGCTGGGCAACGGCATCCGCCTGGCCGGCGGCGAAACGCGCATCGCGCCGCTGCTGGAAAAGCTGGGCGCGCCGGCGCTGGTGTCGTGGGCCGGCATCGACATGATCGATTCGTCGCACCCGCTGGTGTTCGGCCGCGCCGGCGTCTACGGCCAGCGCGCCGCCAACTTCATCTTGCAGAACAGCGACTACGTGCTGGCCATCGGCACCCGCCTGGCGATCCCGCAGATCGGCTACGACCTGAACGAACTCGCGCGCCTGGCGCGCATCGACGTGGTCGACATCGACGCCGACGAAGTGGTCAAGCACGCCAAGCGCACGCAGGAAAACATCCTGTGCGACGCCCGCGTCTTCATCGAGGCGCTGATCTCGCGTCTTGAGGCCCTCACCGCGCCGGTGCCGTCCAAGGCCGCCTGGCTGCAGACCTGCCGCGCCTATGAGGAGCAGTTCCCTTGGGTCGGTGCGGAGCACGCGGACAAGGACGGCTTCATGAACTCCTACCGCTTCATGCAGCGCCTGAACGATTTCTTCAAACCGGACCAGGTGGTCGTCACCGACATGGGCACGGCCCTGCTGAGCGGCCACCAGGTGCTGCGCTTCAAGGAAGGCCAGCGCTTCATGACCTCCACCGGCCTGGGCGAGATGGGCTACGGCCTGCCGGCCGCGCTGGGCGTCTCGTTCGCCAACGACCGCGGCGAGGTGATGTGCCTGAACTGCGACGGCGGCATGATGATGAACCTGCAAGAGCTGCAGACCATGGTGCACCACAAGCTGCCGATCAAGCTGTTCATCTTCAACAACGACGGCTACCTGATGATCAAGCACACGCAGAAGTCCCTGTTCAAGGGCGGTTACGTCGGCACCGACCGCGCCTCCGGCGTGTCCTGCCCGGACTTCTCCAAGCTGGCCACCGCGTTCGACATCCCGTCCTTCCAGATCCGCAGCTGGGACGAGTGCGACGCCACGCTGGAGGCCGTGCAGGCCGCGACCGGCCCGGTGATCTGCGAAGTGTTCATGAGTCCGACGCAGCTGTTCTCGCCGAAACTGGGCGTGGTGGCGCGCGCCGACGGTTCGCTGGTGTCGCCGCCGCTGGAAGACCTGTCGCCGCTGATCCCGCGCGACACGCTGGACAAGGCCATGATCGGCGGCATGCACGAAAAATCGAAATCCCTCTAAGATGAACCGCGTCGCCATCCTCGGTGCGAGCAGCCAGATCGCCAAAGATCTGATCCTGTCCTTCGCGCGCGAGGGCAACACCGAAGTGCTGCTGTACGTGCGCGACACGGCGGCGGCACAGCGCTGGCTGGACGCGCACCAGCTGGACTTTCCGGTGGCCGTCTACGCCGACTACGGCCAGGCTCCGCATGACGCGGTGCTCAACTTCGTCGGCGTCGGCGATCCGCAGCGCGCCGCGCAGATGGGCGGCGCCATCTTCGGCGTGACGCAGGAATTCGACGACCTGGCCTTGCGCGAGCTGCAGCGCCATCCCGAACGCCGCTACATCTTCCTGTCCAGCGGCGCCGCCTACGGCAGCGGTTTCGAGCAGCCGGCCGGCCCGGACACCCCGGCCATCGTCAACCTCAACGCGCTCAAGCCGCAGGACTACTACGGGGTGGCCAAGCTGCACGCCGAATGCAAGCACCGCGCGCTGCCGGAGCTTTGCATCACCGACCTGCGGGTGTTCAACTACTTCAGCCGCACGCAAGACCTGAACGCCCGTTTTTTCATCACCGACCTGCTGCGCGCCGTGCGTGACGACACCGTGCTGCAGACCCACGCCGGCAGCATGGTGCGCGACTACCTGCACCCGCAGGACTTCCACCAGCTGGTGTCCTGTGTGCTGCGCGCGCCCGCCGGCAACCGCGCCATCGACTGCTACAGCGCGGCGCCGGTGGAAAAGGTCGAACTGTTAACCGCCATGGCGCAGCGCTTCGGCCTGCGCTATGAAGTCGGCGCAGCCTCGGTGGTCAACGCCACCGGCACCAAACCGCATTATTATTCGCTCAACAGGCAAGCTGCCGAATTGGGCTACCATCCGGCCTATTCCTCCATCGATGGCATCAGCGCGGAATCGGCCATAATACTTGGCAGGGACAACACCATTAGGTGAAACAAGATGACTAGCACCGACAAACTCAAGATCGCCATCATCGGCTCCGGCAATATCGGCACGGACCTGATGGTCAAGGTGATGCGCTCCAAGCATTTGGTCTGCACGCTGTTCGCCGGCCGCAATTTCAATTCGGCCGGCATGAAGCGCGCCAGCCAGCTCGGGGTGCCCCTTTCGGACCGCGGCATCGAGGCTATCATCGCCGATCCGTCCATCTGCGACCTGGTGTTCGACGCCACCTCGGCCCAGGCCCACGTCGGCCACTGGGCGGCGCTCGATAAACTGGGCAAGACCGTGATCGACATGACCCCGGCCAAGCTGGGCGAGTTCTGCATCCCGGCCATCAACGCCCAGGCCACGCTGGACACCGGCACCCGCAATATCAACATGATCACCTGCGGCGGCCAGTCGTCGATCCCGATCGCCGCCGCCATCGGCGCGGTGCACCAGGACATCGAGTACGTCGAGGTGGCCTCCAGCATCGCCTCGCGCAGCGCCGGCCCGGCCACCCGCGCCAACCTGGACGAATACATCGAGACCACCGAGGAAGCGCTGCAGCGCTTCTCCGGCGCCCGCCGCGCCAAGGCGATCCTGATCCTGAACCCGGCCAACCCGCCGATCGACATGCAGACCACGATCTACGCCAAGATCGCCAACCCGGACCTGCCGGCGATCCGCGCCTCGGTCGATGCCATGGTGGCCCAGCTGAAAACCTATGTGCCCGGCTACGGCCTGGTGGTGCCGCCGACCATCGAAGGCGGCCGCGTGGTCACCACCATCAAGGTGGTCGGCGCCGGCGACTACCTGCCGCAATACGCAGGCAACCTGGACATCATCAACTGCGCCGCCATCGCGATGGCGGAAATGGTCGCCGCAGCAAGGCACAGCAAGCATAAAGAGGAGCGCAAGCATGGCTAAGAAAATCCTGATCACCGATCCGACGCTGCGCGACGGCAACCACGCCGTGCGCCACCAGCTGAGCCGCGAAGCCTTCATCGCCTATTGCAAGGCGGCCGAGGATGCGCGCGTGCCCATCCTCGAAGTCGGCCACGGCAACGGCTTGGGCGCCTCATCGATGCTGGTCGGCGAATGCCGGCTGAGCGACGACGAGATCCTGTCGGTGTCGCGCCAGCACCTGAAGAATTCGCGCATGAGCATCCACGTGATCCCCGGCTTCTGCACCATCAAGAAGGACCTGGTGCGCGCCATCGAGCTGGGTGTCGACGTGTTCCGCGTCGCCTCGCACTGCACCGAGGCCGACATCACCGACCGCCACATCCACTACGTGCGCCAGGCCGGCAAGGAAGCCTGGGGCGTGCTGATGATGAGCCACATG
Organism: Duganella sp. Dugasp56; assembly: GCF_047304105.1. Taxonomy (NCBI): domain Bacteria; kingdom Pseudomonadati; phylum Pseudomonadota; class Betaproteobacteria; order Burkholderiales; family Oxalobacteraceae; genus Duganella; species Duganella sp. Dugasp56. The sequence goes on along the minus strand of NZ_JBGLYQ010000073.1, from coordinate 7,379 downwards.
GCGACGCCGGCCACGCTGCTGGAGGAAGCCAAGAAGATGGAATCCTACGGCGCCGAGGCGATCGTCATCATGGACTCGGCCGGCGCCTACTTCCCGGAAGACGTCAAGGAGCGCATCGGCACGCTGGTGGACGGCCTGAATATTCCGGTCGGCTTCCACGGCCATAACAACCTGGGCATGGCCGTCATCAACTCGGTCACCGCCGTCAACGCGGGCGCCACCATCATCGACGGCACCATCCGCGGCTTCGGCGCCGGCGCCGGCAACACCCAGCTCGAAGTGCTGGTGGCCGTGTTCGAGCGCCTCGGCTTCGAGACCGGCATCGACCTGTACAAGATCCTCGACGCGGCCGACATCGCCGAGAAGGAATTCAACCCGGTCGCGCCGTCGATCTCGCCGCTGTCCATCGTCTCCGGCCTGGCCGGCGTGTTCTCCGGCTTCGCCAAGCCGGTGGCGCGCGCGGCCGAGGACTACAAGGTCGATCCGCGCGACATCTTCTTCGGTCTCGGCAAGCGCAACGCGGTGGCCGGCCAGGAAAGCCTGATCATCGAGGTCGCGCGCGACCTGGCCGAGAAAAACGCAGCAGCACTGAAAGGTTAAACCATGGCCGACCCACGCTTCGCAGAAACGCGCCAGGACGCCCTGGCCGCCTGCGCCACCCAACCCGACGTGCGCGCCGCGCTGGCGCGCCAGCACATCGCCGTCACCGGCGGCACCGGCTTCCTCGGCACCTGGATCGCCGAACTGGTGGCCGCGATGAACGACCAGTACAACCTGGGCATCACGCTCGACCTGTACGCGCGCAACATCGGCGAATGGCAGCAGAAATACCCGCACCTGGCCGCGCGCCTGGACATCCGCGTGCGTTCGCAGGACGTGCGCTCGTCGTTCGAGTTCGCCAAGAACACCAACTACGTGATCCACGCGGCCGGCATCCCGAACAACCGGGTGCACGCCTCCGATCCGCTGCGCGTGTTCCAGACCACCGTGTCCGGCATCAACAACGCGCTGGAGGCGGCCTCGCAGCTGGACGGCCTGCGCCGTTTCGTCAACGTCAGCTCCTGCCTGGTGGCCGGCCCGCCGCAGCGTCCCGGTCCGCTGAAGGAGAGCGACGCCTTCCCGCTGCCGGCCGGCCTGCTGCACACAGTCTACGCCGACGCCAAGCGCGCGGCCGAGATGACGGCGGCGATCTACCGCAGCCAGTACCGCCTGCCGGTATCGACGGTGCGCCCGTTCACCCTGGCCGGCGCCTACCAGGAGCTGGACCGTCCGTGGGCGATCAACAACTTCCTGCGCGACGTGCTGACCGGCGGCGAGATCCGCATCCACGGCGACGGCAGCGCGCGCCGCAGCTACCTGTACGGCGCGGACGCGGCCTGGTGGACGCTGGCCGCGCTGGCCAAGGGCGTCGACGGCGAGGTGTACAACCTCGGCAGCGCCACCGCGGTCACGCACAACGAACTGGTGCGCCTGATCGGCGAGCAGGTCTCGCCCAAGCCGCGCGTGGTGCTGAACACCGCGCCGAACCGCCTGCAGAAGGACGACGACCTGTACCCGGACATCAGCTTCACCGTGCGCCGCCTTGGCGTCAGCGAAACCTGCCCACTGGAACAGACCGTAGAGAAAGCCTACCGCTGGTTCGCCGCGCCACCATCGATTCGAGCTCATGCAAACTAATAAAACCGTAGTGGACGCCGGCCGCAGCGCGCTGGCGCTGGCCCAGAAGGGCAGCCTCCCGATCGTCGAACTGTTCCAGACCGGCCAGAATCTGGTGGAGGCCGGCGAACGGCCGCTGGGCATCCAGCTGTACCGCGCCTGGCTGGCCAACACGCCGTCGCCGCTGGCCTACGCGGTGCAGTTCAACCTGGCCGTCATGCTCAGCGACAACAACGAGCTGAACGAGGCAGAAGCCGCCTACCGCATGGCGCTGGCGCAGAATCCCCGCTTCAACGAAGGCCACCTGAACCTGGGCACCCTGCTCGAGCGGCTGCGCCGCCCGGACGAGGCGCTGGCCAGCTGGCGCGCGCTGCTCGAATACAGCAATCCCAAGCTGCCGGCCGACCAGCCGCACGTGATCCAGGCGCTCAACAACCTGGGCCGCCTGCTGGAGATCCAGAAGGACTTCCCGGCGGCCGAGGACGCGCTCACGCGCAGCCTGCTGATCGATCCGAAGCAGAAGAACGTCATCTCGCACTGGGTGCACCTGCGCCAGAAGCAGTGCAAGTGGCCGGTCTACAACACCAGCGTCTGCGGCATCCCGGTCGACGAGCTGATGGTCGGCACATCGGCGCTGGCCATGCTCAGCGCCTCGGGCGATCCGGCCCAGCAGCTGGCCGCCTCGCGCCGCTATGTCGAGGAAAAGGTCAACGCCGGCGTCGAGCCGCTGACCGGCCCGCAGGGCTACGGCCACGAGCGCCTGCGCATCGGCTACCTGTCGTCGGACTTCTGCTCGCACGCGGTGTCGATCCTGACGGCCGAGCTGTACGGCCTGCACGACCGCAGCAAGGTCGAGGTGTTCGGCTTTTGCTGGAGCAACGAGGACGGCTCGCCGATCCGCGCCCGCGTCATCGCCGGCATGGACCAGCACATCCGCATCGGCGGCATGAGCGACGAGGAGGCGGCGCGCCTGATACGCTCGCACGAAATCGACATCCTGGTCGACCTGCACGGCTTGACCCTGGGCGCGCGCCCGAACATCCTGGCCTACCGCCCGGCGCCGGTGCAGATCACCTGGCTGGGCCTGCCGGGCCCGACCGGCATGCCCTTCATCGACTACGTGATCGCCGACCCCTTCGTGCTGCCGCCCGAGCTGGAGCCGTATTTCACCGAGAAGCCGCTGCACATGCCGCGCACCTTCCAGATCAACGACCGCCAGCGCATCATAGGCGCCAGGCCCACGCGCGCGGCCAACAACCTGCCGGAAGACGCGTTCGTGTTCTGCGCCTTCAACAACAACTTCAAGTTCAACCCGGAGGTGTTCGACAGCTGGATGAACATCCTCAAGCGCACCGAAAACAGCTTGCTGTGGATGGTGGCCGACAGCCCCGAGGTGCGCACCAACCTGACGCGCCAGGCCGAACTGGCCGGCGTGGCGGCCGAGCGGCTGGTGTTCGCCGGCCGCGTGGTGCCGGCCGACTACCTGGCGCGCTACCAGGTGGCCGACCTGTTCCTCGACACCGCGCCGTTCAACGGCGGCACCACCGCCAGCGACGCGCTGTGGGCCGGCCTGCCGGTGCTGACCTGCGCCGGCCGCACCTTCTCGTCGCGCATGGCCGGCAGCCTGCTGAAGGCGGTCGACATGCCGCAGCTGATCACCACCACCCAGCAGGAATACGAAGACCTGGCCGTGGCGCTGGCGCACGACCGTCCGCAGGTCGAGGCGCTCAAGCGCCAGCTGCACGAGCAGCGCCTGAACTGCGCGCTGTTCGACAGTGCCCAGTTCGTGCGCGACCTGGAGGAACGCTACGCCCAGATCGCGCTGAAAGGCAACGCCGGCCTGCAGGCGCCGCAATTCGCCGGCGCCCGTCCGCCGCAGGTCGACACGCGCCTGCCCAAGGTATCGATTTTGATGCCGACGCACAACCGTCCCGACTACGCCGAACTGGCGCTGCAAAGCATCCTGGCGCAAACCTGGGGCAACCTGGAAATCGTCATCAGCGACAACAGCACCGACGAGCTGACCCGCGAACGCTTCGCCCCCTACATGGCGCGCTACGCCAACATCCGCTACCTGCGCTCGCCCGGCCTGGGTCCGCTGGACAACTTCCTCAATTGCTACCGCAACTCCAGCGCGGAATACGTCAACTACCTGATGGACGACGATCTGTTCCATCCGGAAAAGATCGAGCGCATGATGGCCTGCATGCTGGGCCAGCCCAACATCGGCCTGGTGACCTCGTTCCGCCAGTTGATCGACGCCAACGGCCGTTACCTTGCGCCCATCCATGGCACCGAGCGCATGTTCGAGATCGCCACGGCGGTCGGCGGCAGCTCGCTGGGCGACATGATCCTGAGCAACGGCCAGAACCTGATGGGCGAACCGACCACCGTGCTGTTCCGCCGCAGCCAGCTGCCCGGCCATTTCGGCATGTTCCTGGGCCGCCAGTACACCACCCTGTCCGACGTGGCCACCTGGCTGGCGGTGCTGTCCAACAGCGACTGCGCCTACCTGCCGGAAGCGCTGAGCTACTTCCGCCTGCACGGCGGCCAGGACCAGCGCAACGAAAAAGTGCGCATCCAGGCCAACATCGAATGGCTGCAGCTGCTGTGCGATGCCCACCAGCAAGGCAAGTTCATGCGCAACCGCGCGCAGCTGCGCGAGATGCTGACCAACAAGCTGGTCAACTGCGTCTGGTTCCTGTCGTCGGTGTGGGAACAGGTCGAGCCCAACTACCCGATCGATAAAATCGGCGCCCTGATGCAACAGGCCACCACTATATTGCTAACCAAGGGTTGAGCCGCCGGCTCTACGACCGCGGCCAACCACCCGAACCACCTGATAATGCAGCCCATGGACGTCAAGAACATTCCCGTCATCTCCGTTTCCTACAATTCCGCGGAATTGATCGAGGATTTACTCAGTTCGTTCCGGGCTCATTACAGCAATCCCGTCACCATCATCGACGGATCGGGCGAGCAGCACTACCGCGCCATCGAAGCGGTCTGCGCGCGGCATGAAAACGTCCGCTTCATCCACTTCGACTACAACATCCACCACGGTCCCGGCATGGCCTGGGCGTTCCAGAACCTGGAGCTGCAGGGGCCGGTACTGGTGCTGGATTCGGACATCTTCGTGCTGCATCCGGGCTTCCTGGAAGCCATGGCGGCCGAGCTGAAGCCGGGCATGTACGGCGTCGGCTATGTCAATCACGTCAATGAGGGCGGCTACGACGTCGACTACGAGCAGGGGGCGGTGCGCTACCTGCATCCGGCCTGCATGCTGGTCAATATCGAGGTGCTGCGGGCCTGGCCGATGCCGACCAAGCACGGCGCCCCGATGACCGAGCCCATGCTGGCCCTGCACCGCGCCGGCCAGGATAGCCTGGTGCAAGGCTTGCAATGGTTGAAGGAAGACTTTCTTAACACCCAGCCCGGCCCGCGCAACTATCTGCGCCACGACTGGCAGGGTACCGTCAAGCGTACCGGCGGCTACCACCTGGAAGACTGGCAGCGCGCCAGCCACCAGGCGGCGGGCGTGCGCCAGCTGGTCAAATCGCTGATGCCGGCCGCGCCGGCGCGGGTGCTGGAGATCGGCGCCGGCGACGGCTTCCTGGCGCGCGACGTCAAGGAAGCGGCCCCCGCCACGCATTACACGGCGGTCGAGCTGCACACCGAGACGCCCAGCGAAAACAAGGGCGCCTGCGACCTGGTGCTGCAGCGCGACGTCGACCATCTGGGCGACGACTTCTTCCGCGACCAGGCAGGCGTCGACTGCTGGATCCTGGACAAGGCCCTGGAACGCCTGGTCCATCCGGAAAAGCTGCTGGCCCGCATACGCAAGGTCATGAAGGCCGACAGCTGCATCGTGGCGGTGATTCCCAACCTACAGCACTGGAGCGTGCAGGCCAAGCTATGCCTGGGCGACTTTCGCTATGAGGAAAACGGCATTCTCGACCGCGCGCACCTGCGCTGGTTCACGCGCGGCACCATCTTCGACGTGTTCCAGAAGGCCGGCTACCAGATCGTCCAGGGGGCCCCGGTGATCCATGAACGCATGGAAAATCCCTTGCTGACCGCTGCCTTACAGCAACTGGCGGCCAGCGTCGGCGCCGATCCGGCCCTGGCGCTGGAAGACGCCCAAGCCGCCGCCTACGTGATCAAAGCCGTTCCGCGCTAATCCACTGTTGCCTTGCGGAGCTAAAAGCCTAGCTAAGAGGCCAAATACGCTCTGCTTTTCGTTTAAAATGCAACTGCAGTGCCTGACAATGCAGTCTGCGAGCAATCCTTTTACTATCCCGGAGACAGCATGAAAGCAGTGATACTGGCAGGCGGCTTGGGCACCAGGCTTAGCGAAGAAACCACTGTCAAACCGAAGCCGATGGTCGAAGTCGGCGGCAAGCCTATCCTGTGGCACATCCTGAAGAGCTATTCCGCGTTCGGCATCAATGACTTCGTCATCTGCTGCGGCTACCGCGGCTACGTCATCAAGGAATTCTTCGCCAACTACTTCCTGCACACCTCGGACGTCACCTTCGACCTGCAGCAGAACTCGATGGAAGTGCACGAGCGCCACGCCGAACCATGGAAGGTCACGCTGGTCGACACCGGTGCCGACACCCTGACCGGCGGCCGTCTCAAGCGCGTGCGCCAGCACGTCGAGAACGACGAAGCCTTCTGCTTCACCTACGGCGACGGCGTGGCCGACATCGACATCGGCGCTTCGATCGCCTTCCACAAGGAACACGGCAAGCTGGCCACCATGACCGCCGTGCAGCCGCCGGGACGCTTCGGCGCCATCGACATGAACGGCCAGCGCATCATGAGCTTCAAGGAGAAGCCCCAGGGCGACGGCAACTGGATCAACGGCGGCTACTTCGTGCTCTCGCCCAAGGTCATCGACCTGATCGACGACGACAGCACCATCTGGGAAAAAGGCCCGCTCGAGAAGCTCGCCGAGAGCAACCAGCTCGACGCCTGGCTGCACCACGGGTTCTGGCAGCCGATGGACACGCTGCGCGACAAGGTCCTGCTCGAAGAGCTGTGGGACAGCGGCAAGGCGCCGTGGAAGCGATGGCCATGAATCCGGCGTTCTGGCGCGGCAAGCGTGTTTTCCTGACCGGACACACCGGTTTCAAGGGTAGCTGGCTGAGCCTGTGGTTGCAGCAACTGGGCGCCCACGTCACCGGCTACGCCCTCGAAGCACCAAGCAAACCAAGCCTGTTCGATACCGCCCACGTCGGCGCCGGCATGAGCTCCGTCATCGGCGACATCCGCGACGGCCTCGCGCTGCGCGAGGCGATGATGAAGGCCAGGCCGGAGATCGTCATCCACATGGCGGCGCAGGCGCTGGTGCGCTACTCGTACGCCAATCCGGTCGAGACCTACGCCACCAACGTCATGGGGCTGGTGAACTTCTTCGAAGCGGTGCGCCACACGCCCGGCATCAAGGCCGTGGTCAACGTCACCAGCGACAAGTGCTACGAAAACAAGGAATGGGCCTGGGGCTACCGCGAGAACGAAGCCTTCGGCGGCTACGACCCCTACAGCAACAGCAAGGCCTGCGCCGAGCTGGTGACGGCCGGCTACCGCTCGTCGTTCTTCAATCCCGAAAAATACGCCGAGCACGGCGTCGCGCTGGCCTCCGGCCGCGCCGGCAACGTCATCGGCGGCGGCGACTGGGCCGAGGACCGCCTGATCCCCGACATGGTGCGCGCCATCGC
>NZ_JBGLYQ010000072.1:0-22288 GCF_047304105.1 Duganella sp. Dugasp56 | reverse complement strand
CAGGACCGTGAAACAACTCTGCGCCGATGATAGTGCTGCAACCAGTGTGAAAGTAGGTTATCGTCAGGCTAGTTATACTAAAAAGCCCCTTCCAGAAGATCTGGTTGGGGCTTTTTTTCGTCTGTCACATCCATGTAACGCAGTGTAGCTAAGCTTGTCTCTTTTTCAACTGAGGCCAGCTACATGAAAAACTTCTCCTTGTTATCGCTCGCGGTGTTCTCCGTCCTGGCAGGATGTGGCGGCAGCGATACTGCGGCGCCCGCCAAAACACAGATGACCGGTGTCTTCCTGGATGGCGCGGTGGAAAACCTGGACTACGTCGCCGGCACCGCCGCGAAAGCCACGACTTCCGCCAAGGGAGAGTTTACTTGCTACGCCGGCGATACCGTCGCCTTCAGCATCGGCGGCGTTGCGCTGGGCAGCGCCGCTTGCGCCGCCACCATCACGCCGTTGCAGCTGGCCGGCGTTACCGACGTCAAGGACACGAAAGTCGTCAACCGCCTGTTGGCCTTGCAGTTGCTGGATGAAGACAGTGATCCGTCGAACGGCATCAAGCTGGCCGCCGATGTGAAAACCGCACTGGCGTCGAAGAGCGCCGACTTCACTCTGGATGCTGCCGCCTTCAACACCGCCATGAGCGCCAACCTGACCGCCGCCGGCGCCAGGTACGCCACCCGCACCGTCGATGACAGCCGCCGTGCGCTGGTCCGCGAACACTTCGAAGACACCTTGGCCTCCAAGGTCGGTACGCCGGTCAGCGAATCCTTCACTCAGACCACGCCGCTGGGTACCGTCGCCGTCAGCGTGATGCGCTATCAGATGCAGGCCGCCGCCAGCTACTACGTGCCGTACGAAGGCAGCAACGCCAAGGTCAAGGAAGATTTCCCGCTGGGCTTCCTGCCGTCCTACGGTTCCTCCATCGCCTTCAAGGGCACCAACGCCAACGGCGACCTGGAGTTCTACGGCCTGACTGACCGCGGTCCGAACGGCGACGGCCCGAACCTGCCGTCGTTGAGCGGCAGCGGCGTCACCGGCGCCAAGATATTCCCGTCGCCGAGCTTCACGCCGTCGTTCGGTGTGATCACCGTCGGCAAATCCGGCGCGGTGCTCACTACGTCGACGCCGATCAAGGCATCGGCCACGGTGAAGACTTCCGGCCTGGCCATCCCGCCTGGCGCCATCGGCAACTCGGCCGAACTGCCGGTGCTTGATGCGATGAAGTACGACGCCAACAGCAAGGCCACCTTTGATGCCAACGGCCTCGATACCGAAGCCATCGTGGTCGACAAGAAGCGCAACCTGCTGTGGATCTCCGACGAATACGGTCCGTTTATCATCAAGCTCGATCCGGCCACCGGCATCATCCTCAATAAGTACGCACCAGGCAGCGGCCTGCCGGACATCTTCCTGAAGCGCCGCGCCAATCGCGGCATGGAAGGCCTGACGCTGGATACCAGTACCGACAAGCTGCACGGCTTCCTGCAAAGCCCTCTGACCGACGGCAACGCGACCTATTCGGTGACCGGCAAGAGCGAGGCGATCGAGCGCTTTGCGCGCTTCACGCGCTGGATTGAATTCGATCCGACCACTGGCGCCTCGGGCAAGATGTACGCGTATCCACTCGACGCCGCCGACTACCAGGACGGCCGCACCGGCAACGCCAAGCTGGGCGACCTGGTCGCACTGGGCAACGGGAAATTCATCGTGATCGAGCAGGGCGCCAACCCCGCCGGCAAAGTGTTCAACAAGCTGATGCTGGTGGAGATCGGCGCGGCGACGGATATCGCAGCGGCGGCCTACAACGTCAAGACCTCCGACCTGGAAAAGAGCAGCATGAGCGGCGCTGCCGTGAATGGCGCGGATTGGAAATCGGTGGTGACGCTGAAGAAAACGCTGCTGCTCGATCTGAACGCGATCGGCTGGCTGGCAGAGAAAGCCGAAGGCCTGACCATCGTCGATGGCAATACGCTGGCACTGGCCAATGACAACGACTTCGGCATGAAAACCAGGATCTTTACGCCGGCTGGCGTGGTGGTGGACGACGCCGATGTCACCAAGTGCAATGTCGATGCGGCCGGTTCCATCATCACCAGCGCCGCCGCCGGTTGCAATGCCGCGAACACGATCCGCGTTGCACGCGGCGAGGATCGCGAGCGTCCAAGCCGCTTGTGGCTGATCAAGTTCACCAAGGCGCTGACAGCATTTTGATGAGTGAGGCGGGCCAGGCGGCCCGCCTTTTTTATTTCGCTGCGGCGTTCTGCTCCGCGATCAGTTTGCCGATCTGCGAATCGGCCTTCACGGGTTCGATCAACAGCACCTGCTGGCGGTTGATCAGCATGTGGTCCGGCCCATGGGCTTCGCCGCCGCGCTTGATCAGCACACTGGTTACCGCCTTGGTTTCCGGATCCTGCCGGCCCTGAATGTAAAACACATCGCGCAGCGACAGATACTCGCCGCTGCCTTCCTCCGCGCGCCCATAGAACAGCTGCCCGTTCATCAGCGCGACCGCCTGATACGGCGTGCTGAATACCGGCGCCTTGCGGCCGCCAAACGCGATGAAGCACACTGCAACGGCGATGACGGCCGTGGCCAGTGTTGTTGTCGCCGTTGCATATGCGGCTAATTTTTGCATGAAGAATCCCTTGGTATGAAAGACGGCAGCGCGGCAGCATAGCAGCTTGCTTCACCGCCGCACAGGTCATGAACGGCGTATGTGCATCGATGCCACACCGTCACGGCCTTGTCATAATTTTATGGGATATTGAAAGTTTGCTTACACAATAAACGGGACAAATCATGCCGATCGCACTGCCGAAATCTTCATCCGCCGTTCAATTCCTGCTGATGGCGGCAGCATTGCCGCTCAGCGTGGGTGCCGCATCGGCCGTCGATTTCCCCGGCACCATCAGCAACGCCAATACCAAGGCGCAAACGCTGGCGGCCGGCCAGTCCGGCACGATCACTGCAGCAGGCACGCTGACGGTCGCCACCGACAAGGTCGCCGTCACCATCACCGGTAGCAATGCGACGCTGGACAACCAGGGCACGATCAAGCAGACCGGCACCGGCCGCGTGATCCGCGATAACACCGGCGTCACCGGCCTGACCATCAACAACGGCAGCGCTGCCAATGCCACCGCGCTGATGCAGGCCGCCGACGCGGACGTGATCCAGATGAACAAGGCAAACGCCGGCGTCACGCTGAATAATTATGGCTCGATGATCTCACTGAACGCCAGTGCCGGCGGCGCGCAGGCCGTAGACTTCAGCGCCATGACATCCGGCACGAACATCGTCAACAACTATGCCGGCGGCTTGCTGAAGGCCGGCGAGGCTGACGCGGTGCGTACCGGTGTTGGCGGCGTCGTGAACAACAGCGGCACCATCTTGTCGCTGACCAGCACCGGCAGCAGCAGCGACGGCATCGACGCGCAAACAAACAGCGGCGCCACCATCGTCAACGGCATCACCGGGCTGGTCGAAGGTGCGCGCCACGGCATCACCGGCGGCCAGGGCGACGCCTCGGCCAACTTCACCATGAGCATCACAAATAACGCCGGCGGCATTATCCGCGGCATGAACGGCTCGGGCGTCAATCTCGATGGCTTCAATAACAAGCAGATCGCCACCGTCGTCAATCATGGCCTTGTCAGCGGCAACGGCGTAACAGGCGACGGCGACGGCCTGGATATCGACGGCATCGCCAACGTCACCAACACCGGCATCATCCGCTCGATCAACGCCTTCAGCGCGCCTGCCGATGGTCTGGCGTACAGCGAAGGCATCAGCGTTGGCGGCGGCACTATCATCAACTCCGGCACCATCGAAGGTCTGGTCTCGGCCGGGAACGGCAATGCCGTCGGACGCGGCATCACGCTGGCCGGCAACGACATCGCCGGCTCTGGCGGCTTGCGCGAAGGCTTGTATGGCCATGCGACCATCACCAACCAGAGCGGCGGCGTGATACGCGGCCAGAGCGATTCGGGCATTGTGGCGGTGGGCGCCAGGAGCGGTTTCGTCGTCACCATCAATAACAACGCCGGCGCCAGCATCATTGGCGGCGGTACCATCAACGCGGCCATCAAGTCCGGCGCCGACGACACCGTCATCGTCAACGGCGGCATCATCAACGGCGCCAGCAGCGGCAAGGCGATTGAGATGGGCAGCGGCCAAAACAGCCTGACCATCACCGGCGGCAGCGTCGTCGGCAGCATCAACGGCGGCAGCGGCGGCGGCAATACCATGGTGGTCAATCCAGGCGCCGGCAACAGCTTCTCGTATGCAGGTTCGATCTCGAACTTCAGCAACGTGGAGATCAAGAGCGGCAACGTCGCATTGTCGGGCGTGAGCACCTACACCGGCGCCACGCAGATCAGCGGCGGCGTGCTGACGCTGGATGGCGCGAACCGGCTCTCCGCCAATAGTGCGCTGATATTGAATGGTGGTGTGCTGCAGTTGACCAATGCCGGTGGCGCGAACGGCCAGACTTTCGCCAGCCTGTCGCTGACGGACGACTCGTCGGTGATGCTCGGTTCCTCTTCGCTGACCTTCAATGGCCTCGGTGCGGTCGTCAACGGCAAGACCTTGTCGTTCACCGAAGCGGCATCGGGCGCCTATGCCTTCCGCCTGCTGGGCGATGTGACCCATGACGCCAACTTCCTGATGCTGGTCGGCGCCACGCGTATTGACGGACTGGCGGTACGCTATAGCTTCGACGGAGCCTACACCGGCGTGGCCGCCGTGCCGGAACCAGCGACGTACGCAATGCTGTTCGCCGGCCTGGCCATGGTGGCCGCCATCGCGCGTCGCCGCAAGCAGGGCGACCGCTAAGCCGGACTGCCCCTGCTGATACTCTCGCCATCCTCCTTGCGCAGCGACCAGAAGGTCAGCGATGACAGGATGGTGAGCACGGCCAGCGCAATAAAGGCGTGATGCAGGGCGCCGGTCAGCGCGATGCGGTTGGATTGAGGCAGGTCGCCCAGGAACCAGCCGGTCACCAACGAACCAGCGGCCAGGCCGAAGCTCATCGACAGTTGCTGCATCGAGCTGGCCATGGTACTGGCCATGCTGGAATCGGCTCCATCGACATCGGCATAGGCAATGCTGTTCATGCTGGAGAACTGCAGCGAGTTAAAGAAGCCCAGGCACAGGCTGATCATCACGATCACATACAGCGGCGTGCCTTGCTGGACGAATGTGTACATGCTGATGGTCAGGCCGATCAGCACCGTGTTGACGGTGAGGACCTGGCGGTAGCCGAACTTCGCCAGCACCCGCACCGAAATGAATTTCATGCCCATCGCTGCGGCGGCGGAAGGCATCATCAACAAGCCCGATTGCCATGCCGGCAACCCGAGCCCCAACTGGTACAGCAGCGGCAGCAGGAACGGCAAACCGCCGACGCCGAGCCGGGTGATGAACCCGCCGACCACCGATACGCGGAAAGTACGTATCTTGAACAACGCCAGCCGCAGCAAGGGGAACGGCTCCGTCCTGGCGTGCCATCCATAGGCCGCCAGCAGGCTGCAGGCGATCAGCAGCAGTACCGAGGCCGAGGTGATATCCAACCGGTGCTCGCCGAATATCTCCAGCAGCCATGACAGCAACGCTATGCCGGTGCCGAACAAGACAAGACCGATCAGGTCCAGCGGCCGCTGGCTTTCGCTGCGATAGTCGGGCATGTAGCGGTTTGCCAGGAAGATCGCCACCAGGCCGACCGGTACGTTGACGAAAAAAATATCCCGCCACGTCAGCCAGTGCACGATCAAGCCGCCGACCGTAGGGCCGAGCAAGGGGCCGATCAGCGCCGGGATGATCACGAAGTTCATCGCCGCCAGCAGTTCCGATTTTGGGAAGGTGCGCACGATGGTCAAGCGCCCGACCGGCATCATCATCGCCGCGCCAAGGCCCTGCAGCAGCCGCGCCGCCACCAGCATCGGCGAGTTGACCGACAGGCCACACAGTACGGATGCCACGGTGAATATCGCGACGGCGCTCATGAAGACACGGCGGGTACCGAAGCGGTCCGCCATCCAGCCGCTGATCGGTATCGACACGGCCAGGCTGAGGATGTAGCTGGTGACCACGGCCTTCAGGCTCAGCGGCGTGACCTGCAGGCTGGCCGCCATGCTGGGGATCGCCGTATTGACGATGGTGGAGTCAAGCTGCTCCATAAACAGGGCTGTGGCGACTACCCAGGGCAGGTAGCTCTTGGCGGCGTTAGTGTTCATGGCCTCGATTGTCACACAAAAGAAACCGGACGGTCATATCGTCGTCATGAATCGGGCGTAAGTTGCGCTCATCGAAACGGTCGATGGAGATGATATGGACGCCAAACCGCTGTTCCCTGGTCGTCGCGGGTTTATCCGCCAGATGGCATCCACCGCCTTGCTGGGCGTGGGCGCCGGCGCTGGTTTGGGCGGCTGCAGCAGCACCGCCGCCGGCATCGGCGATGGCGCCGCCGTCGGCTTCGATCATGGCGTGGCCAGCGGCGACCCGCTAACCGACCGCGTCATTCTCTGGACCCGCGTCACGCCGCGCCGCAACGAACAGGAAGGCGACATCGCCGTGCGCTGGCAGATTGCGACCGATCCGGCCATGCAGATGGTGGTGGCCCATGGCAGTTCGACCACATCGATGCAGAAGGACTACACGGTCAAGGTGGATGCCGCCGGCCTGCTGCCCGGCCATGTGTACTACTACCAGTTTGCGGTCGATACGGTGAAGTCGGACGTCGGCCGTACCAAGACGCTGCCGCGCGCCGATGCGCGCCAGGTCCGGCTGGCGGTGTTCTCCTGCTCGAACTACCCATCCGGCTACTTCAACGTCTATGCCGACGCCGCGCGCCAGGACGATATCGACGCTGCGCTGCACATCGGCGACTACATCTACGAATACGAAAGCACCGGCTACGCTTGCGGCAACGCCGAGGCGCTGGGCCGGGTGTCGGAGCCGCGCGAACTGTTGCTGCGGCTGGACGACTACCGTCGCCGCTACGCCCAATACCGCACGGATCCGGATCTGCAGGCGGTGCACGCGGCGATGCCGTTCATCGCGGTGTGGGACGATCACGAATTTGCCGACGATACCTGGCGCGACGGTTCGGCCGAGCACAAGGCCAGCGAATACGGACCGTTCACGCTGCGCAAGCTGGCGGCGATGACGGCCTACCACGAGTGGATGCCGATCCGCGCGCCCGATGCGTCGTCGCCGGAAAAGATCTACCGCTCGTTCGATTTCGGTGGCGTGGTATCGCTGCACATGCTCGATACGCGCTTGATCGGCCGCGACCAGCAGCTGATGATGTCGTCCTATTACGATGAGCACAAACGCTTCGACGTGGAGAAGTACAAGCATGACGTCTGTTCGCCGCGCCGGCAGATGATGGGCGCCACGCAAATGGAATGGCTGGAACAGCAGGTGAAGAACTCCAGCGCGCGCTGGCAGATGCTGGGCCAGCAGGTGCTGATGGCGCGCATGGAATATCCGACTGCCGTGGCGATGGGCGAATGCAGTTGCACCGACTACTCGGCGCTGAAGAAGCGCGCCGCCGCCGATCCTTCCTGCGTCAGCGGCAAGGAGACGAAATGGCTGTCCGCGCCGACCTTGCCCTGCTATATGGATTCCTGGGACGGTTACCAGAACGACCGCGAACTGGTGTTCTCGATGATGCAGCGCCACCGCAAGAACATGGTGGTGCTGGCCGGCGACACCCACAACGCCTGGGCCAGCGACCTGCACGATGCGCAAGGCCGCCAGGTGGGCGTGGAGTTCGCGACCGCGTCGGTATCGTCGCCGGGAATGGAGGGCGCGTACCCGGACCGTGATCCCGAGGATGTAGCCAATATGATGGTCGACTTGATCGAACCGCTGTATTACGCGCAGACCAGCAAGCGTGGATACATGATCGTCACCGCCAGCCATGAGCAGGTGCGCTGCGACTGGCGCTTTGTAGACACGGTGTTCAAGCACGAATTCACGGCGGCCACGGAGCGCAGCCTGCGCGTGCTGCCGGGCCCGGGCAACCGCAGGATCGAGGAATGCGCCGGCGCCTGATGCGGTCTAACCTACGCCGGCAGGATTGTCCCAGAGGTCCTCAAACAGGATATCGCTGAGCGGACGGCGCTGGTCCCATTTTTCCAGCTCCAGCATCGGCGCGGTGTAGAACTCGTCCACGTGCCCGACGCACAGTACTGCGATCGGCTGGCTTCCCTCCGGCATGCCGCAGATATCGCGCAGCCGCTGCGGATCGAACATGGAAACCCAACCTACGCCTATGCCTTCCGCCCGTGCGGCCAACCAGAAGTTCTGCAGCGCGCACGAGGCGGAGGCCAGGTCCATTTCCGGCATGGTGCGGCGGCCGAAGATGTATCCGTCGCGTTTGTCGACCAGTCCGACCACCAGCACTTCCGCACAGGCCAGTATGCCTTCCACCTTGAGCTGCATGAATTCCTCCGCGCGCTTGCCCAGCGCCTCGGCGGTCTTGATGCGTTCTTCATTGACGTGCCGGTGGATCTGCGCACGCAATTCCGGCTGCGTGATGCGGATGAAGCGCCACGGCTGCATCAAGCCCACGCTGGGGCCGTTATGCGCAGCGGCGATGAAGCGCTTAAGCTGGCCCACCTCCAGCGGTCCCGGTTTGAAATGGCGTACGTCGCGGCGCTCGCGGATGGCGCGGTAGACGCCGTCGATTTCCGGCTGTGAAAAGGCGTACGGATTGGTTGCGGTGCTCATGGGGTGGCTCCTGGTTTTCGTAGTGTGATCAACGCATCCAGCAACGGTTGGGCGGCGTCGGCGATGCGATCCAGGCTGGCTTCGCGCAGCGCGCTGGTGTCCACTATGTGCTCCGAATGCAGGCCGGCCCA
Organism: Duganella sp. Dugasp56; assembly: GCF_047304105.1. Taxonomy (NCBI): domain Bacteria; kingdom Pseudomonadati; phylum Pseudomonadota; class Betaproteobacteria; order Burkholderiales; family Oxalobacteraceae; genus Duganella; species Duganella sp. Dugasp56. Next base: position 13,424 of record NZ_JBGLYQ010000072.1, on the reverse strand, counting down.
GCGCAGCAGTGCGCTGCTGGCCTCCGGTGTGTCGAACAGGCCGTGCAGATAGGTGCCGAGGATCTGGCCGTCCGCCGAGCGGGCGCCCTCGGGACGGCCGTCGATGATAAAGGCTGGGGTGTCGAGCGCGCTGCCGGTCGAGGTGCCCATATGGATTTCGTAGCCGCTGACGCCGGCCTTGCTGTCGTCGAGGGCGCACACGCCTCGTACTTGCACCAGGCGCTTTTCGGCCGTCATCTCGGTGCTCATGTCGAGCAGGCCGAGGGCGGTAGAGTCGCCTGCCTTGCCTTCGATGCCCATCGGGTCGGTGACGCTGCGGCCCAGCATCTGGAAGCCGCCGCAGACGCCGATCACTTTGCCGCCGTAGCGCAGGTGGCGTGCTATCTGTTCCGGCCAACCTTGCGCACGCAGCCAATCAAGGTCGCCGCGCGTATTCTTGCTGCCGGGGAGGATGATCAGGTCGGCGGCGGGGATCGCTTCGCCCTGGCGCACAAAACGCAGATCAACGTCCGGGTGCGCGCGCAATGCGTCGAAGTCGGTGTGGTTGCTCATGCGCGGCAGGCTGGGCACCACGACGCGGAAGGCGCCACGCGTGGCTTGCACCGGTTGCACGGCATCCTCCGCATCGAGGAACAGGCCGTGCAGGTAGGGCAGCACCGCCAGCACCGGCTTGCCGGTTTGCTGTTCCAGCCATTCGAGCCCCGGCTCCAGCAGCTTGATGTCGCCGCGGAAGCGGTTGATGACGAAGCCGATGGTGCGGGCACGTTCGCTCTCGGACAGGCAGGATAAGGTACCGACGATATGGGCGAACACGCCGCCGCGGTCTATGTCCGCCACAAGTATCACCGGGCAGTCAACTTTTTCGGCGAAGCCCATGTTGGCGATGTCGCGGTCGCGCAGGTTGATCTCGGCCGGACTGCCCGCGCCTTCGACGATGACGCAGTCGTATTGCTTCAGCAGGCGTTCGTGCGATTCCAGCACCGCCTGCATGGCGATGGTTTTGTATTGATGATAGTCGCGCGCGTTCATTTCGGCGCGCACCTTGCCGTGGATGATGACCTGGGCGCCGATGTCGCTGGATGGCTTGAGCAGGACCGGATTCATGTCGGTGTGCGGAGCGATGCCGGCGGCGATGGCTTGCAGCGCCTGTGCGCGGCCGATCTCGCCGCCGTCGGCCGTGACGGCGCTGTTGAGCGCCATATTCTGCGGCTTGAACGGTGCGACGCGCACGCCCTGGCGCCTGACCAGCCGGCACAGGGCTGCAACGATGGTGCTCTTGCCGGCGTCGGAGGTGGTGCCCTGTACCATCAGGGTCGAGTAAGAGAAGCTCATATCAGTTCTTGCGGTGCTGGCGCGCCAGCTCGAGTTTTTCGCACAGGGCGACGGTACCTGCGACCATGCGCGGGCCGGCGCGGTTCAGCAGTTCGCCGTTCAGCGTGAACAGGTTGTCGTTGCGGACCGCCGTCATGGTGGTGTAGCTACGCCACAGATTGACGCCGCCGTAATTCTTTTCGCTGGTGCCGAAGATCGCTTCCGGGTCGGCCTGCAGCACGGCTTCGTTGCTGACCACGGGCGCCGTCACTTTCAGGTCGGAGAAGATGTTGACGCCGCCGCACAGGCGCATCGCATCGCTGACGATGGATTTACCGTTCAGCGTGTACAGCGGCTTGTCCCAGACCTGGTAAAACAAGCGCACCGGCGGGCGGTTGCCGTACTGTTTGGCCAGCGCCGCGAACTGCTGGCGGATCTCCGCGGCGGCCGGCTGCGCGACACTTTCGGTGCCCATCAACTGGCCGAGGCGCAGCAGGCTGTCGGCGATGCCGTCGAGTTTTTGCGGCTCGCTGTGGAACATCGGGATACCCAATGTGCGCATGGTTTCGATCTGACGCTCGGAGCTGCCGTGCAGCCAGACGACGATCAGGTCCGGCTTCAATGCGATCACGCGCTCCATGTCGACCTGGCGGTTGTCGCCGACGCGCGGCAGCTTCTTGGCCGCTTCGGGGAAGTCGCTATAGGTGACGGTGGCGACGATCTTGTCGCCGCCGCCGGCCGCGTACAGCAGTTCCGTCACGTGTGGCGCCAGGGCCAGGACGCGCTGCGCGGGTTTTTGCAACGTGACGACGTTGCCGTCGTCGTCGCGCACTGTGATGGCGGCGCTGGCCGTGGCGGCCGTTGCCAGGACTGCCAGGGTTGCCAGCAGTTTGGTCGTCGGTTTGTTCATGTGGGTTCCTTGTTGGTCCATTCTTGTAGCGCCGTCTCCAGCCGCCGCCATCCATTGTCGTCCGGCGGCAGGCCTAGCCGGATGCCGCGTGCCGCCCGCTTGAACAGCCGCACCCAGACACCGCGTTCGGCCATGTGCTGCCAGAACGCTTCGGCGCGCGGCTCGCTCCACCACTGGAACAGCGCGGTGCCATTGGATTGAATGCCGTGCGCCGCCAGCAGTCGACGCAGCCGTTCGCCTCCGGCCAGTAGTTGATCGCGCGTGTCGGCTTGCCATTGTTGGTCGCGCAAGGCGGCGAGGGCGATGTGCTGGGCCGGGCCGCTGATGGTCCAGGGACCCAGCAGGTCAGCCAGCGCGTGCAGCAGATCTGGATGCGCGGCGACGAAGCCCAGCCGGATGCCTGCCAGGCCAAAAAATTTTCCGACCGAACGCAAGACGATCAGCCCCGGACGTCCGCTGTGCGCCGCGACGCTGTTCTCTTGCGCAGTGTCGCCAAAAGCCTCGTCGACCACCAGCCAGCCGCCACGGGCCGCCAGTGGGCCGGCCCATTCCAGCAACTGCGCAGCGGACACGCTGGCGCCTGTCGGATTGTTGGGATTGCAGATCACCATGACGTCGCTGTGCGCCACCGCCGCATTGAGTTCCTCATACGGTGTTTGCGTCAGAGTGTGTCCATGCTCGTTCCAGTGATGCGCGTGTTCAGCGTACGAGGGGGCGGCGACAGCCACGCGCGACGGCTTGCGCAGGCGCGGCAGTGCCTGGATGGCGGCTTGCGTACCGGCTACCGGCAGCATTTGCGGCGCGCCGTAGTAGTCCGCGGCAGCCAACGCCAGCTCCGGATCGGCTTCCGGCAGGCGATGCCACGCATTGCCTGGCAAGGCGGGCGCTGGATACCAGTGCGGATTGATGCCGGTGGAAAGGTCGAGCCAATCGTCGCGGCCGAAGCGCAGCGTGGCGTCGCGCAGGTTGCCGCCGTGTTCAAGCATGGAAAACCTCGACGACTGCTGCGATGACGCAGGCGATGGCCAGCCATAGTGCCGTCGTGCGCACGACCAGCTGCCATGCGCGGTTGATGTCGGCGCCTGTGGCGGGTTCGCCCACGCCCAGCGGTGGACGGTGTTCGACCTCACCATGATAGATGGCGGGACCGCCCAGCTGCACGCCAAGGGCGCCGGCGCCGCTGGACATCACGGGACCTGCGTTCGGGCTGCTCCATGCCGGTGCTTGCGCGCGCCAGCACCGCCAGGCACGCAGCTTGCCTTGCAGGCCGGGAGCCAGCACTACGTAGGAAAACGCGGTCAGCCGCGCCGGAATGTAATTGAGTGCGTCGTCGATACGGGCTGCAGCACAGCCGAACTGCAGCAGGCGCGCGGTGCGGTAGCCCCACATCGCGTCCAGCGTGTTCGCCATGCGGAACAGGACGGCACCGGGACCGCCGGCGACGATAAACCAGAACAGCGTGCCGAAGACGGCGTCGTTGCCGTTCTCGAGCATGGATTCGGCGCTGGCCTTGGTCAGTTCGATTTCGCTGGCGCTGGCGGTGTCGCGGCTGACGATGCGGGCCGTTAGCAGGCGGGCATTCGGCAGATCGTTGTGTGCCAGCGCGTCGGCGATCGGCAGGTTGTGGTCGCGCAAGCTGCGCAGACCGAGGCAGAAATACAGCATGATGGCGTGCGCGGCCCATGGCAGCCATGCCGGCAGCCAGAGCGGCAACGCGGCGATGGCGGTCAGCGGCAGCACGGCCAGTGTCCATGCCAGCGCGCCACGCCAGAATCTCAGCGTGCCTCGGTTGAGGCGACGTTCCAGCGCGATCGCCAGGTTGCCGAAGCCGACCAGCGGATGCCAGCGCCGGGCTTCGCCCAGCAGCAGGTCCAGCGCCACGCCCGCCACCATCAGCAAGGCGATGGCGGCAAAGCTCAAGCCTGTCAGCACGGCGCGCCTTTTAACGACAGCGGCAGGCCGGCGGCGACGAACACCGCGCGGTCGCAGATCGCAGCCATGGCCTGGTTCAGGCGCCCTTGTTCGTCCATGAAGCAGCGCGACACCGCGCCCATCGGCATGATGCCCAGACCGACTTCATTCGACACCAGTACCACGTCGCTGGCGCACTTGGTCAGCGCGCTGGCCAGCATGTCCTGCTGTTCGTGGAACAGCGCCGGCAAGACGATCTCGCCGACTTCCGGATATTCCTCGCCGCTGCTGAACAGCAGATTGCTGAGCCACAGCGTCAGGCAGTCCACCAGTATCAGGCGATCGGGCGAGGACCAGCGCAGCAGCTGGTTGCCCAGTGCCAGCGGTTCTTCGACCGTGGTCCATTCCGCCGGGCGGGTATTGCGGTGATGCGCAATGCGAGCTGCCATTTCAGCGTCGCCGGCGGTGGCGGTGGCGACATAGACCACTTCCTTGCCCGAATCGATGGCCAGCCGCTCGGCGTACGCGCTTTTGCCGGAACGTGCGCCGCCTAGTATCAAAGTACGTGTCATGGTTCACTCCTTGAAAACAAAGCGGCTACCGCCGCGGGGTTGGATGGGAAGTAGGCGTGAAAATACGAAGCCGCCAGCGAGCCTACGCGATACCAGGCTTCACCCGGCACGGTGGACGGATGCTTGATGGTGTGCGCGGCCGGCTCCAGCACCGTTTCCAGTTTCGAGTAATGGAAGGTGTGGCCACGCAGGACGCCTTGTGCGGTAGGCAGTCCTTGCGAACCGAGGCCGGCGAGACGCGGCTGCATCGCCACCGTGCCCTGCAGCAGCCCGGCCATCGGCCATACCGCGCCGGATTGATCAGCGAGTGTATCGGCCAGCGCCATCATGCCGCCACATTCGGCGACGATAGGCACGCCTGCCGCATGGGCGGTGCGGATCGAAGCCTGCCATGCGGCCGCCTGCGACAACGCCTGGGCATGCAGCTCCGGGTAGCCTCCGGGAAGATAGACCGCGCCTGCTTCGACTGGTATCGCTTCGTCGGCCAACGGCGAGAAGAATGCCAGCGTTGCGCCGAGCTGGCGCAACGTGTCCAGGTTGGCCGGGTACAGGAACATGAAAGCGGGATCGCGCGCGACGGCAATGGTGAGGCCGGCGAGCAGCGGCGCCTGTACCATGGCTGCCGCGTCGGGGATCTCGATGCGCACCGGGCGCAGGCTGTTCCAGGCCGCTTCGTCGAACACCAGCTGGTCGGCCAGGTTGTCGAGCAGATCGTCGATGTCGCTCACCTCACCCGGCAGCACGAGGCCGAGATGCCGCTCCGGCAGCGATTTTGCCTGCCGGGGCAGGGTGGCAAACAAGGGAATGTCGCGCAGCGAGGCCGCCACCATCCTGGCGTGGCCTTCGCTGGCGACGCGGTTGGCGACGACGCCGGCCATTTCGACCGGACCGTAGTCGCGCAGGCCGTGTACCAGCGCGCCGGCGGTCTGCGCCATCGCGGAAGCATCGATCACCGCCATCACCGGCACGCCGAACTCGCGCGACAGGTCGGCGGACGACGGCGCGCCGTCGTACAGGCCCATTACGCCTTCGATCAGGATCACGTCCGCTTCGACGGCCGCTTGCGCCAGCTGGCTGCGGCACAGCTCACGGCCCACCATCCACAAATCCAGCGAACGCACCGGCGCACCGCTGGCGCGTTCGAGCAGCATCGGATCGATGAAATCCGGACCGCACTTGAACACGCGCACCCGCTTACCCTGTTTCGCCAGCTTGCGCGCCAGCGCCGCCGTCACGGTGGTCTTGCCTTGACCGGAAGCCACGGCGGCCACCAGCAGCGCTTTCACTTCAAGGTGCGCAGTCATTACCACTCGGTCCCGGCCTGAGCGCCTATGCCCGCCTTGAAGGCGTGCTTGACGACTTCCATCTCGGTCACCGTGTCGGCGATGGCGATCAGCTCCGGCGGTGCGCCGCGTCCGGTGATGACGACGTGCTGCATCGCCGGGCGGGCCAGCAAATCGTTGATGATGGTTTCCACATCCAGATAGCGGTACTTCAGGGCGATGTTCAGTTCATCGAACACCACCAGGCCGATTTCAGGATCGGCCAGGAAGCGCCTGGCCTGTTCCCATGCCAGCTGCGCTTTCTCGATGTCGCGTTCGCGGTTTTGGGTTTCCCAGGTATAGCCTTCTCCCATCGAGTGGAAGCTGACCTCCTCGGGGAAGCGGCGCAGGAACAGTTCTTCGCCGGTCTGCATCGCGCCTTTGATGAACTGCACGACGCCGACCTTCATGCCGTGGCCCATGGCGCGGATCACCATGCCGAAACCGCTGGAGCTCTTGCCCTTGCCGTTGCCGGTGTTGACGATGATGATGCCGATCTGTTTGTCGGCGGCGGCTATCTTGGCGTCGATGATGGCCTTCTTGCGTTCCATGCGCACGCGGTGGCGCTCGTTCAATGCATTGATCTCGTCGGTATTCTGTTCGCTCATGCGGATTCCTCGATAGGGATGAAGATGCTGCGCTTGCCGTGCTGGATGATGTCGATTGGATGGCCCAGGTAGTCGCCGAGGATATCGGCCTTCATCACCTCGGCGGTGGTGCCGGCCAGCCAGCGGCCGTCGCCCATCAGCAGCAGCGCGTGGGTGGAGACGCTGTGAGCCAGCGTCAAATCGTGGCCGATCATGACGGCGGTCTTGCCTTGTTCACGGCACAGGCGCGCCAACAGGCTCATGACGCTGACCTGGTGTGCCAGATCCAGCGCGTTGGCCGGTTCGTCGAGCAGCAGCAGCGGCGTGTCCTGCGCCAGCATCGCCGCGATGGCAACCCGTTGGCGCTCGCCGCCGGACAGCGTGCGCACGTCGCGCTCGGCCAGGTCGGCCACTTCCATCGACTTCAGTGACTTCAATGCGACGGCGTGGTCGTCGCTGCCTTCCCAGTAGCGGTTGTCGTGATAGGGGTGACGCGCCGACAGCACGGTTTCGATGACGCTGTATGCGAAGGCGTCGCTGCGGCTTTGCGCCAGAAAGGCGCGCTGGCGCGCCAGCTTGGCCAGCGGCCATTCGGTCAATGGACGTCCACCGATCGCCACATGACCGCCATCGGGATCGCGCAAGCCCGCCAGCGTACGCAACAAGGTACTCTTGCCGGCGCCATTGCGGCCGATGACGCTCCAGCATTCGCCTTCCTGCACGCGCCAGTTCAGATCTGCGACCAGCTGGCGCTGGCCGATTTTCAGGGAAAGGTTGTGGGTGCTGATCATCTTATTTACGCAGCCGGTGCAATTGATACAGGAAAACCGGCGCGCCGATCAGCGCCGTGAGCACTCCCACCGGCAGCTGCTGCGGCGCGATGATGGTGCGGGCCAGTGTGTCCGCCAGCAGCAGGAAGGTGCCGCCGGCCAGTGCCGCAGCCGGAATCAGTGCGCGATGGTCGGGGCCGACGGCGAAACGGCAGGCATGCGGCACGATCAGGCCGACGAAGCCTACGCTGCCGGCGCTGGTGACCGCGCTGGCGGTCAGCAGGCCGGAAACGAAGAACAGGCCCTTGCGCAAGGCGCCGACGCGGATGCCCAACGTGGCGGCGGCTTCCGCATGCAGTGCCATCACGTTCATCGAACGGGCGCTGCGCAATGCGAATACCAGGCCGCCGGCCAGCACGATCCAGGGCAGCGCGCGCATCGGTGCGCCGGCCAGGTCGCCGATCATCCAGAACACCATGCTGCGCAGGCGGCTTTCCGGCGCGATCGACAACATCAGCGTCACCATCGCCATGCAGGCGGAAGACAGGATCACGCCGGTCAGCAGCAACAGGGCGGTGCCGCCTTCGGCCGCCGCGCCGCCGCGCAGGTCGCGCCGGGCCAGCAGGTACAGCATCATCGAGACGGCGACCGCGCCGCCGAAGGCCGAGGCGTCGACCATCCAGATGGCGCAGCCGAACAGCAGCGCGGCCAGCGCGCCGACGGAGGCACCGGCCGAAATGCCTAGCACATAGGGATCGGCCAACGGATTGCGCAACAGCGCTTGCATCATCACGCCGGCCAGCGACAGGGCGGCGCCGGTGACGAAAGCGGTTATTGCCCGGCTCAGGCGCAGATCGAGCAGGGTGGCGGCCAGCGTTTGGGCCTGGCCATGCAGCAGTTCACCGACTGCTGAGGGAATATCGGAAAGCGGAATCGAGACCGAACCGGTCATGCCGGAGAAGATCAGACTGGCGAAGGCGAACAGCACCAGCCCGGTCAGGGTGATGGTGGCGCGCTGTCTCAGATTACGGGAGAAAGAATGCATGCACTGCTTTCGAAAAAAGCTGCCGGACGGGGAAGGGATCCACGTCCGGCAGATTACACCAATACGCTTACTTGTAACCGTAGCGGATGCCGGCAAATACCTTGCCCATAGGCGTGGCGTAGTTGCGCGCCAGGTCGTAGCGTTTGTCGCCTACGTTATTCCAGCGAACCAGCGCGGACCAGTCGCTGTTGAAGCGATAGCTTGCGTACAGGTTGACCAGGCCGTAGCCGCCCAGACGGTTCTTGTTGGCCGCGTCGTCGTAGCGGTCGCCGGACAGCTCGACCTCCACGCCGGCGTTGACGGTGCCGGTGCTGTACTCGGCCGCCAGGTTGCCATGTTTTTTGGCGCGGCGCTGCAGGCGCTTGTTGGTGGTTTCGTCCTTCGGATCCTGCAGGTCGGCGTTGGCGCTGAAGTTGAAACTGCCCAGCTTCTGGCTGGCGGACAGCGTCAGGCCTTCCAGCAGCGCGTGGTTGACGTTGTAGGCGCAGCCGAACGGGTAGTCCTTGGAGCCGAACGGGCATGGGTTGGTGTTGACCAGCAGGTCGGTCAAACGGTTGTGATAGTAGCTGGCGCCCAGTGCGGTCATGCCGTTATCGTAGTGCAGACCGACTTCCGCGTTCTTGCCCTGTTCCGGCTTGTTGTTCGGATTGCCGAACTGCGGGTAGTACAACTCGTTGTAGGTCGGTGCGCGGAAGCTGGTGCCGTAGCTGGCGGTGGCACGCAGCTGCTGGGTGAAGGCGTAACCGTAGCCCAGCGAGCCGGTGTTTTTCGAACCGTAGACCGAGTTGTCGCGGCGGATGCCGGCGTTCAGCAGATTGGCGCCGCGGCGCGCGTTGTACGAGACGGCGTAGGAATTGGTGATGCGGTCGCGGTTCAGCAGCGCGGAACCGTTGCTCTGTACCTCCTCCTTGCGGTGGTCGTACAGCAGTTGCAGCACGTCGGCGCCGATCTGCACGTCGTTCTGCCACGAGAAGTCGGTCTGCTTGGTGTTGATCTGCGAATAGCCCGAGGCTGCGGCGCTGCTGTAGGTGGCGCCTTCGTCCTTGGTCTGCGAATACTGCAACAGGCTTTGCCAGGCTGGCAGTATCTGGTTCTTGCTGTAGACGGCACCATTCTCGAGCTTTGCGTTCGAGCGGACATCGTAGGCCGAGGAACCGTTGTCGTATTGCGAATCGAGTTTGCTGTGCATGAAGAGCACGCCGGCTTCGTGGCCTTCGGCCAGGCGCATGCTGAATTGGCCGGAAGCGTTTTCACGGTCGTAGCCATCCTTGTCGGCGTTGTACGAGCTGCTGCCCGGGCGGGTGGCCGAGAAACCGTCCGACTTTTCCTTGCCGACGCTGACGGCGTAGCCGACGCTATGGTCGCCGCCGGTCGCGCCGGAGATGGTAGCGTCGGCCTCGCGGGTGTTGTCGGTGCCGTAGCCGGCGAAGGCCGTCAGCGCCGGCGCGCCCTTACCCTTCTTGGTGAAGATCTGGATCACGCCGCCGATGGCGTCGGCGCCATACAGGGAACTCAGTGGACCATAAACGATTTCGATGTGGTCGATGGCGGTCAGCGGAACGGCGCTCCAGTTGGCGGCGCCCGTGGTGGACGAGCCGATACGCACGCCGTCGACCAGAACGATGTTCTGGTTGCTGTTGGCGCCGCGTATGAACACGGTGGAGTTGGTGCCGGAGCCACCGTTACGGGCGACTTCGATGCCGCGCTGGCGCTGCAGCAGGTCGAGAATGGAACCTGCGCCGGATTGGGCGATTTGCTCGGCGCCGATGGTCACGCTGTCGCTGATGACGTCGGCCAGTGCCTGCGGGCTGCGTGTGGCGGTGACCAGCACGGTGCCAGCCACGGGTTCGGCGTGGGCATAGGCGGTCGCCAGGGCGAACGCCAGCGACGTCAGGGCGGCAGGACGGGAGATACGAAGGGTCATGATGTAATTTCTGTTAAGAGCAACCGGCCGACGTCCCCGTAGGCCAGATTGAACAGAAGCGGAAAACTGGGCAATGCGCCGTACGGAGCCGTGCCACGAAGGCCGGCCCGATCCGTTTGCGCACATCCCGTTCGCTCACTTCCACCTGATTTGGCCGGTATCCGGGCTGGCAAGTTAGACCGCCTCACCTTCCCATGCGGAGCACAGTGGTTGTCAGAGGAGGTTTGTCGCGCGTGATTTGCGACACTTGCTTACCGTTGCGGGGGCAGCACACGTGGGCCGTTATCGACTGGACTATCGGCTTCGTGTTTCCCGTTTAACTGCGCATCCGGACGGACGCGCGAGCACCAAAACCCGGTCATTATACGGGTTTGTGCTGCACCGGTCATGGGGCGACGGTTTAGCGATCGAGGACGAGCGTGGCGCCGTAACCGATTTGATGCGGGCGTTGGGCGGCCTGCAGCGCCATTTCCGCCGGCGACAGGCCGGCGTAGCAGGCTGCCAGCAGGCGCATCGCACCGGCGTGGCAGATGATGATGGCGTCACGCTGCCGGCGCAGGAGGTCCGCATGGAAGGTGGCGATGCGCTCGGCCATCTGCAGCACGCTTTCACCGCCGCCTGGGCGGTAGTGAACCAGATCCCTGGCCCATGCATCGATATCGGCACGGGGGATGTTGTCCCACGGTTGCATTTCCCAGCTGCCGAAGTCGATCTCCACGATGCGCGCATCGATAATCGCCGCAGGGGAGTGCAGTTGCGGCGCCAGTTGCGCGGCAAGGCTGGCGCAGCGCCGCAAGGAACTGGAATACAGCGTCAGGCCGCGCGGCAGGGCGGCCGACAGTGCCTCCAGGGTTTGCGCCATCTGGTCGTCGGCCACGGCGAGATCGGTGCGGCCATAACAGATGCCAGCGGCAACCAGCGGCTGAGGGTGGCGGACCAGTATCAGCCGCATCGCGTTACCAAGGCAGTGCGCCGTGGTGCATGCTGGCCAGCGCGCACAGGTAGAACATCACCTCGGTGACCTGCTGCACGGCGCCGAGACAGTCGCCGGTGTAGCCGGCGATGCGGCGGACAAATTTGCGGGCCAGCCAGATGGTGGCGATGGTGGCGGCGATGATGCCGACGGCTAGCGCATGCCAGGTCAGCCAACCCAGTGTGGTCATCGCCAGCGCGGGGATGACGGCAGTAGTGGCGGCGATGGCGAATTCGCCGTTGTTCATCTTTTGCGCCAACGGCTTCGCCTTGCCTTCGGCGCGCGCGTAGTCCAGGCGCCAGATCAGCGACGTGGCCATCAGCCGTGACAGAGGATGGGCGACAAATAACGCGGCGATGGCGGTCAGAGGCGGCAGGCTGGCCAGCGTGACGCACTTCAGGCCGAGCAGGCAGATGGCGCCGATGGCGCCATAGGCACCGATGCGCGAGTCTCTCATGATCTCCAGCACACGCTCCGGCGTCATGCCGCCGCCGAAGCCGTCGCACGTATCGGCGAAGCCGTCCTCGTGAAAGGCGCCGGTGGCATAGATGCCTGCGGCGGTGGACAGTAGCACCGCGACCGGCGAGGGAAAGACCAAGGCCGCCAGCGCGTACACGCCGGCAGTGATGGCGGCGACGACCGCGCCGACAGCGGGAAAGTAGCGCGATGCCTGGTTCAACCACGCCGGATCGAAGCCCACCCAGCCGGGAATCGGCAGGCGGGTAAAGAACTGTAGCGCGGTGAAGAACAGGCGTAGTTGATGCACGGTGCTTACTCGGACTTTTCGCTGACGTGGGCCGACTCGAACGTGGCCATCTGGTTCACGAAGTTGACCGATGCATGCAGCAGCGGCAGCGCCAGCGCACAGCCGGTACCTTCGCCCAGGCGCAGGCCCAGGTTCAACAGCGGCTTGGCGCCCAACGCGGCCAGCATCTGTTGATGTCCGCTTTCGTCCGAACAGTGCGAGAACACACAGTAGTCCAGGATCGCTGGCTGCAGGCGCGCGGCGACCAGCAGCGCACTGGTGACGATGAAGCCGTCGATCAGCAGCACCTTGCGCATTTCCGCAGCCTTCAGCATGGCGCCGGCCATCATCGCGATTTCCAGTCCGCCGAAGGTGGACAGGACATCCAGCGGTTCCACCGCTGCGGCGTGTCTGGCGACTGCCGCCTCAATGACGTGCTGCTTGCGCAGTACGCCGTCGGCGGACAGGCCTGTGCCGGCGCCCACGCATTGCGCTACCGGGACGCCGGTCAGCTTGTGCATCAGCGCGGCGGCGGTGGTGGTGTTACCGATGCCCATTTCGCCGAAGCCGACGACATTGCCATCGAGTTCCGCGACCAATGCCATGCCGGCGGCCAGCGCGGCGTCGCAGGTGTCGCGGCTCATCGCCGGCTGGTGGGCGAAGTTCCTGGTGCCGGGGGCGAGCTTGCGGTCGGTCAGGCCGTCGCGCGGGCCGAAGTCATGATTGACGCCGGCGTCGATGACGTGCAGTTCGCAGTTGTTCTGCGTCGCGAAGACGTTGATGGCGGCGCCGCGCGCTAGGAAGTTCTCCACCATTTGCCAGGTCACGTCTTGCGGATAGGCGGATATGCCCTCCGCCACCACGCCGTGATCGGCGGCGAATACCAGAATGGCTGGCCGCGTGATCGCGAGTTCGCGTGTGTTCTGTATAAGCCCGATTTGTTTGGCCAGCGACTCCAGTACGCCCAGGCTGCCCAGCGGTTTGGTTTTATTGTTGATGGCCTTGTCCAGCAGGGCCGCCAGCGCCTCGTTATTAATAGTAGGGATGGTTGGAATGAACATGGGGCGACTTATAAATCGGTGGAATCGCTATTTTACCCTTGCCAGCGGCAGCAGCTCTTGCTATAGTTCGCCTCCCCGCAAAACGGCGCATGCAAATGCTGAGTGTTGCGGGAAAAGAGAAGAAAATGTAGTGCTTGACGAAACATTCGAAACGCCTCATAATCTTGCCTCTTCGCTGATGAACACAACGCTTCTTCAGCAAGCAGTACCGAACAGAGTTCTTTAAAAATTAACAGTCGATAAGTGTGGACGTTTGATGGAAGTGCACACGAAACCTTCGGGTTTCGTGAAAC